>CAIOOA010000001.1 GCA_903859815.1 uncultured Methylococcaceae bacterium
ATGTCAAGCAGGATAATGTCCGGTTTTGCTTCTGACTGGGCAATCTTCAATGCCGTCTCACCATCCTTCGCCACCTTGATTTGATAATGATCCTTAAGCAAGTCTCGCATCAACATCAAGTTTTCTGTCGCGTCATCAACGATAAGTACAGTCATCTTGTGATATAAGTTTAAATTTCGGTCTGGCATAATATGTCATTAATTTATGTTATTAATTTATAGATTGTAGGCTGATAAATCAGCGTTCCTACGAGTGGCGGTCGCCATCGTCGAAAACACTTTTAATCAACTGAAGTGCCTTTACAAAGTCAAAATTGCTTACGTCTTGCTCAAAGTGTATGAAATTCTGGCCTAGCGCTGCCTGTAGAGATTTTCTGTGGTTCAACAACCAATCCAAAGCAGCACTATCGTAATTAGTCAGCAATACTATCATTGTTCCTACAACCCGCTTGATTTGTTGGTGGCTTTCTGGAGAATCAACTGCCGCATGGTTTCCCTCAGCCAAACTAACAGAAGCTGGATTATTATCTTTGACTGCGTGGACTAAAATGTCAGGGCCACTCGCAGTGGAAGAATATTGCTGTGGCTGAATCCACTGAAGCAGAACAATGAATAGACGGTTGGGATCAATCGGTTTTTCCAAATGATCGTTCATGCCAACATCCAAGCATTTAACCCGACTGGACCCCGATACATTGGCTGTCAACGCCACGATGGGCAATTCTTGAATACTCTTGAACTTGCGAATTTCACGGGTGGCATCAAAACCATTCATTACCGGCATTTGTGTATCCATCAGCACCAAATCGTAAACCCCCGTCATGGCTTTTTCCACCGCGATTTTGCCATTTTCAGCCAGATCCACTTCGAACCCGATGCTTCGCAGTAACGCCATCGACATCAATTGATTGATTTCGTTGTCTTCCACCAGCAAAATTCTGGCACCTTGGATTCTATCAATCCCAACCCGACTGGTTTGATCAAAAGAGTTCTTATTCGAGCCATGATCGTCTTGCACCAGTTTTGACAACCCGCTTGAATCCGGTTGGGTTAAACCCCATTGGCCCTTGCGAAGCCGGGCAGTAAACCAGAAAGTGGAACCTTTTCCAATTTCACTATCCACGCCCACCGTGCCCCCCATCAGTTCCACTAAATTTCTGCAAATGGCCAAACCCAAGCCACTACCCCCGTACTGCCGTGTCGTCGAGGCATCCGCCTGACTAAACGACTGGAACAACCGGCTTTTTTGATCGGGGGTCAGCCCTATGCCTTGATCCGTCACAGCGAAACGTAGAAGCACTTCTTGTCCACTATCCTCCAGCATGTCAACGCTAAAACGGATAACCCCTTTGTCACTGAATTTAACGGCATTACTACCAAAATTGACCAATACTTGTCTTAAATGCAGAGGATCACCGATGAAAAGCTCCGGCATGTCTTTAGCAATGTTAAACACCAATTCCATTCCTTTGTCCTTCGCCTTACCCCCAATCAAGTTAGAAACGGTCATAAACACATCTGCCAATTCAAACTCAATGATTTCCAGGGTCAGCTTCCCGGACTCGATTTTGGAAAAATCCAGAATGTCATTGATGATATCCATTAAGTGCTGCCCTGACTGCCTAATCTTATCCATATAATCACGCTGTTGCGGTGTCAATTCAGTTTGGCCGGCAAGATAGGCCATGCCGATAATGGCATTCATCGGTGTCCGTATTTCATGCGACATGTTGGCTAGGAAGCTGCTCTTGACCTTTATGGCTTCTTCAGCCAATTCTTTTGCCTTATGCGAGGCCAGCTCAGCCTCTTTTCGTTCGGTGATGTCGATGGTGTAACCCGCCAATAAGGTTCTGTCGCCTTGATTGATGGGAAACTTGATTGAAGTGAAATGGCGACCATTAAGTTCCTCGTCCACTTTTAATACCTCACCTTTTGCGACAACAGCCCAGTCATCGGCAATGATTTTCTCGGCAAACTCAGGCGGGAATAGTTCATTCATAGTCTTTCCGGCAATCTCACTACCCGGAAGCCCAATTATTTCAATGAAATTTTCACTGGCTTGCAAGACAGCATTTTTACTGGGTGTCACCTCTTTTATGTAGGTGAAAATAGGCGAATTCCGTATGTACAAAGAAAACAATTCCTGATTTTTTCGCAACTCATCCTCTGCCTGCTTACGCTCGGTAAAATCAAAGCAAGACCCAATATAGCCAATAAACTCGCCATCTTCCCCAAAACGTGGCACTCCATGGTCAATGACCCATCGATATTCACCGTCGAAGCGGCGCAAGCGATACTCAATGGTGAAATCCTCCCTTTTGCCAAAGGCGGTGGTATACACTTTCTCCACATGCCGAACATCTTCCTTATGCACACCTTCCAACCAACCATTGCCCAATTCTTGCCCCAGCGTCCGTCCGGTGAATTCCAGCCATACTTTATTAAAATAAAAACAGAGTTTGTCCAGCCCAGACATCCAAATTAATACTGGCGCGCAATCGGCCATGAGCCGGAAACGGCTTTCGCTCTCCCGTAAGGCTTGTTCGGCTTTCTTATGCTGAGTAATATCGGTTAGAAAGCCATGCCAAAGCACCGAACCATCCTCTTCATGTTGCGGCATCGAGTTACCATACAACCAACGCTCTGTTCCATCATCAAATCTGATGCGATATTCATGCTGCCAGGGAGTTAAGTCTCTAGCCGAAGCTTTGATGGAAGCTTCCAGTGCCTCTAAATCCTCGGGATGAGTAAAATTCCACAATCGGTCAGAATGTTCCATGACTTCTGCTGCGCTAACCCGATAAATGTCATTGATACCCTGACTGGCATAGGGCAATGAGGAACTGCCGTCGGGATGCAGACGATATTGATACAACACCCCCGGAATCCGGCTGTTGATTTTTTGGAATCGATCCAGCAACTCCTCTTTTTCCTGCTCAGCCAGCTTGCGCTCGGTGATGTTATGATGGGCCATCACCACCCCTTTACCGATGTCTTTCAAAGGGGATACATGCAGCAAGAACCATCGCTTTAGCGTCGGCGAATGGCAAGGATATTCCAAATAGAATTCTTGAAGCTCCCCTGCCAACACAGCTTGCAATCCCACTTTGACTCTTTCAGCCTCTTCATTGTATTGACCGGCTGATTTTTCACAAATACTTAAATAATTGACTCCAATACAACTTTTTAATTGCCCCGGCAAACCGTTTTCTTCTGCAAACCGCCGCCATGCTCGGTTGACAGCGACGATAGTCCCTTGTCCGTCAAGCACGGCAATGTGCGCCAACAATGAATCCAAGACGCTGACAGTGAAAGCTTCACTCCTACGCAAGTCTTCCATCCTGCGTATTCGGTCCGACTGCAACAATGCCACCATCAGGCCAAGTATGACCAAGGTAATCAGAAACAGCCACAACGAAAACAATCCCGGATGCTCTTCCATTATATAAAATGGGCCATGCCCCAAACTCGTCGCCAGCGTAGCGATAATGACAACGATCAACCCTGCCAAAGACGAGCCTAATAGATCAAAACGCAAGGCTGCCCAGACGACTAAGGGGATGACAACAAATGCCCTAGGTAGGTAAGCGCCATAGGCGCTGAAATCGAGAAAAAAGATTACCCAGCACAAAGCCAGCGTAATCAGTAGCCAAATGCCAAATTCCAATCTCTGTCGCCATAATACTGCCAATGCCTGGCGGGAAAAGTTAAGCAACAAGGGGGCTGCCAACAATATCCCGACAAAATCCCCAGCCCACCAGCATAGCAAAGCTGAAATCGCATCCCTTAAGGGCAACAAACCAAATAACGCCAAACTACTCACACCACCGCCAGCACTCACAAACATTCCCATCGCCGAGGCGATGACCAAAAAAAGAATGTCTTTCCCCCGGTCAAGTTCGGGGTGTAATGATAGTTTGCCTAAAAGATAAGCGGTTAACAGCGGGCCTAGGGTGTTGGTCACAGCAATGCCGGTCACCACCCACAATGGCGAACCCAAGCTAAAATTGACCAGCCAAGCCCCAACAAAAACCCCTGGCCATAATCCATACCCCCAGCGCATCAAAGCAGCGACGGCAATGCCGGTCGGCAACCAGACTAAGGTAATATTCGAACCAAAAAAGGGCAGCATCAACCCCAGCCTGCCTGTGACAAAATAAGCTAAGGCAAGGGAAAAAAGCCGGTGTGTAAAAACGAATGGCAAACTAATCACTCTCTTCGGTAGTTCAAGAAACCACAGGGAACTAACAAAAGTCAAAGATGATTATCTTACACGATTGGAAAAGTCGAAATGATAGAATTTAAAACTTGCTTAGGTTAGATTTCCCAAACATTTGATAATGTTTTCAGTCAATTCCTTCAATTTTGGGCTAATTATTACTGTCAGCTCATCAATCTGTTCTTCTGTAAGACCGTCTTTAAGGGCTTTTTCCAATTTCGCAGCCTGCTCCTGCAAATCAGTGGCTCCAATGGTGCCACAAACCCCTTTTAAAGTATGCGCAGTGCGATGGGCTTCTTGAAATTCATGCCGATCCAGACTGGATTTTATGTGTTCGACCGCATCGGCATGACGTGCGACGAATTTGCGAAGTATCCGATGATAGAAATCGCGTTTGCCCATGACTTGATTCATACCAATCGCAACATCTAGCCCCGGTATGTCCTCAAGCAAACAGGTTGAAGTCGTGGTAGATTCTGTAAGGACATCCACAGTTGGCTTGGTTTTAGTATATTCAGGCTTTATCCATTTTCCCAACATGGCATATAACTGGTTGGGAACAATGGGTTTAGCCAAATGGTCATTCATGCCAACCAGAAGGCATTGCTCCCGGTCAGATGCCATGGCATTGGCTGTCATCGCCACAATGGGCAACTCCTTAAACCGCTTATCTTTGCGGATTTCCCTGGTCGCCGTAAGTCCATCCATTTCGGGCATTTGCATATCCATCAGTACGAGGTCATAGGGTGCGCTTGCAACTTTGTCCAAGGCAATCCGCCCATTTTCGGCCACTTCCACCACCAACCCGGCCCCCACTAGAAAATCAGTTGCCAACTCTTGGTTTATCTCATTATCTTCAACCAACAGCACACGTGCGCCATGGATGCTTTCCAACTTCTCTAAGGCTGTCCCTGCCTCCATCGACGCCCCAGCAAAATCTGACGATTGGAAAGAATTAAGATTTGATGCATCAGTCCCTGAATGAATACTTGCTTTGCCAAGCTGGGCCGTAAACCAAAAGGTGGAGCCTTGACCGAACTCACTTTCCACGCCCACCGAACCACCCATCAATTCCGCCAAATTTTTACTGACGGCCAAACCTAGCCCAGTGCCGCCATATAAGCGTGTGGTTGAAATATCCGCTTGGATGAATGGCTGAAATAACTGGCTCTGCTGTTCTTCAGTCAAACCGATGCCATAGTCCGTCACCGAGAATCTTAACAATAGCCCCTGATCATTGTCTTCTACCAAATTGACCGCCAACAGGATGTCACCGGAATCACTAAATTTAACTGCATTACTGACGAAATTGACCAGCACTTGGCTGATCCGCAATGGATCTCCAACCAACTCATGGGGTACGTCGGAACTGATGGTGACGATAAGGTCCAATCCCTTGGCCTTTAGCTTGTCATTAAGGATATTCCTGACCATGGAGAATACATTGTCCAAGACAAACCCGGTGGAATCGACCGACAATTTGCCGGCTTCTATTTTTGAAAAGTCTAAAATATCGTTAATGATGCCTAGCAAATGCTGCCCTGAAAGATGGATTTTCTCCAAATAATTGCGTTGCCGGGGTGTCAATTGGGTCTGCTGTGCGAGGTATGCCATGCCGATAATGGCATTCAAAGGGGTGCGGATTTCATGACTCATATTGGCGAGGAAACTGCCTTTGGCCCTAGTCGCTTCCTCGGCCAATTCCTTGGCCCGTTGCAGATCCGACTCAACCTCCTTGCGTTGGCTTACGTCGAAGTGAGTGCCGACCATACGTTGGGCTTCCCCTTGGTCGTCCCGCTCCACAACTTTGCCACGGTCTTGCACCCAAATCCAATGACCATCCCTGTGCAGCATCCGATGCTCGGATTCGTAGGCTGAGGTTTCCCCGCTCAAGTGTGGCTTTATAGATGCGTTGATAACCGGCCAATCGTCAGGATGCACCCGTTGTTCCCAACTGCTGACATGGGGCTCGATTTCTTCAAGAGAACACCCTAGCATCTTACAAAACCGTTCATTGAATAGAACCCTGCCACTCGGTATATGCCAATCCCACATTCCCATGTCACCGCCGTCCAAAGCCAGTTTTAAGCGTTGTTGGCTTTCAGTTAGCTCTTGATTCAACTGCTTGAGCTCGGTGACATCAATGCACGAACCGATGTAACCGAGAAAAACTCCATGCTCATCAAAACGGGGTACGCCGTTGTCAAGTATCCAGCGAAATTCGCCATCGTACCGGCGCAGCCTATACTCCATCGAAAATGACTGGCGTACATCAAAGGAAGACCTATAAATGTCCAGACAATGCTGATAATCATCTGGATGAACCCCTTCCACCCACCCGTTGCCCATTTCCTGTTCCAAAGTTCTGCCGGTGAAATCCAACCAGACCTTGTTGAAAAAAAAGCACAGCTTGTCTAGCCCTGCAATCCAAATCAACACCGGCGCACTATCGGCCATCATCCGAAAACGGTGTTCGCTTTCTTGCAACGCATTTTCAATGAGCTTGCGGTCGGTTATGTCACGGATTGAACATATAATTGCTGACTTGCCTTCATGATTAAATGGCGAAGCGCACACCTCAACCGGTACAAGACTTCCGTCTTTTTTCAGATCAACCGATTCCGCGTAATAGCGTTGGCCTTGAGTGACAGCATCCATACCTTCCTTGACTTTGTTTTGGTGATCGCGGCGAATAAGCTCAGTTATATCCATACCGATCATTTCGGAACGGACATAACCATAAAGCGCTATGCAATTAGGGCTGGCATCTATAATTCGGCCATCCATGCCAATAACGAGTAGCGTGTCAGCCGAATTTTCAAAAATCTCACGGTAATGACTTTCACTTTGGCTTAACTTTTCCTCAATCAGTTTGCGCTCAGTGATATCGGTGATAAATCCATGCCACAATACCGAGCCATCGGCTTCGGCTTGTGGTAAAGCATTTCCATACAACCAATGCACGGTATCATCGTCAAATTTGACCCGATATTCATACTGCCAAGGGGTCAGGGTTTTGGCTGACGCAAAAATGGATTCAGCAACAGCGTCTGCATCATCAGGATGAAGAATCGCAAACACTTTTGAGGCATCTTCTTTGACTTCTTCAGGATCAACCCTATAAATATCGCGCATACCCTCACTAGCATAAGGGAAACAGGACGAGCCGTCAGGACGCAACCGATATTGATAAACGACACCGGGAACATGGCTGGCAATCTTGCGAAAACGTTCCTGTAACCTTACCGTTCGCTCAATTTTACCCCCAGTTCATTAAATTGTGGCTAAATGTGTCCATTTGCCATGGAAACACCAATCAACATAACGAGAACCGAACGGGTGGACGACATTCCGCTGCTATTGGCGCAGATGGAGAAGATG
>CAIOOA010000002.1 GCA_903859815.1 uncultured Methylococcaceae bacterium
CATCTTCTCCATCTGCGCCAAGAGCAGCGGAATGTCGTCTACCCGTTCGGTTCTCGTTATGTTGATTGGTGTTTCCATGGCAAATGGACACATTTAGCCACAATTTAATGAACTGGGGGTAAAATTGAGCGAACGGTAAGAAAAAACGGGGTCACTCGATGGATCCAGCGGACGAGTGGTTCCGGAGCACTGCCGGTTACCAAGCCTGACTACACAGCGATCACCTGCTAGTGGATTGGCAATCTGCGCGGTGGTGCAAATTTCACAGCGACGCCATGAGAGATCGGTCGTCACGACGCGGAGTTTACTCGCGCGAAGGATGAAACCGTTGGCAGTCTCGTTAACTGCGAATGTTTTTTTGATGAAACGGCTCCACTGACTCTCTGCTCCATTCAAGTTCGCCGCAAACCATTTAGCTCCGACTAGAGCACGTGTAAAATCAGGAAACGAGGCCCTCGTGCGCGTGATCCTCGCTCCGTCTATGGCATCTAACCAATCGTTTGGTGTGGTTGGAAGCATGAGGGCGTGACTGGCGACAGACCTGCTAACCCATAATTCTAGGAGCGCCTGCCTGCGTTCCGCCTCCGATAGTTCTGCCGGAACGGGTGGTGCGGGCAGTAGCTCAAACTCATGTAGATCGAGAGTGTCGAGTGATGGTTTTATAGTCGCCAAAGCGAGAGCACTGAGTCCGGTGTATGGATCCTTCAGCACTGGATATAAAGCCAGCATCAGTGCCTTATTGGTCCGGAGAGTATTCAACTCTCCCGAACGGCTTAAAATAACAAGCTCGCTGGTTGGTGGATCGCTATTCAAGAGTTCTCGAAACGTCGCGAGGTCTTCATCGAAGTGCGGTGCCTGAACTGGTCGAAGGTGTACGCCACGACAGACGCAACCCGTTAGGAGCGCCGCGTAGGAGTGGTCTAGCGTGATCGGGATTTGAAATCGCCGTTCCAACTCAGCGATCCCATCCAAAATTAAAGGCCGCACAGCGTCACGAAGCGAGTACTGTTGTAATTTCCCCGCAAGCCGAGATGCGGCCTGTCGTCCATCTGAAAAGATGAGGGCTTTGCGACCTCGAAGGGGTGTCTGCACATCTGGACGAGGTGGTTGTTCCAGAAGTTGTGAGGAAACGATTTCCTGAAAAGGTTCGTCACCTTTGGTGACATGATCCATGATGTCGGATCCATTCGCAGCACAACACGGGCAGTGACCGAATTCTCCAAGTGGCGTGTTTTGCTGGTCAAGCGGTGGTAACCAAACCTCACGGACTGCGTCAGCAGTTGAGCCAATACGACCGGATACAGGATCCAGATACTCAAATCGTGCTCCGGATCCAGATGGAGGCTCCTCAAGCAATATGAAAATGGGTTGGACTACGCCATCGACACCATCGACCTCACCGACATCCTCTGTCCAGAGATAATCTGGATCATTAGGTTTGAAAGCAAAAGCTTTGAAAAAGGCGGTTCCGCATGAGCGGCATGTGTAAATCTCAAATACGCGACTACCACACTTACAAGCATGCACTGGCTGGTCATAAAGCGCTCCCGTAGGTAGAGCAATATTGCTCTCTTTCCATTTTTCTCTTTGCTCCTGACTAACTTGGGTACAATTAGGGTTAGAGCAGGCCCACAGCCCAGGTAGTCCCCGAAAGAATGTATGTACTCGGGCGGCAAGAAGTGGCGGAACACTAGGTCCAATTCTTGCTATCGATGCAAGTTCAACCAGCGCGTCAGTAGCTGAGCGCGCAAGTTCAGGCTCGAGGTCGGGAAACAAACGTTCCCCCAAACGACCGAGGTGCTGAGCCGAACCAATGCCTTGGGGGTCCATTTCGTCATCATCTTGAGACTGCGCACCGCTCGTAAGATTGATTAGACGTCCAACGACCGGGACACCTCGTAGTACGCTATACAGTAGCCGCGCAATCGGATCATGCCCTAGAGCCAGCTTTGTGTTTCCGTTCTCGATGGTGAGTTCTGTCGCCTTTCCTGAACGTACCTCAAGTTTTACCGATAAAGCTGTCGCAGAGAGGACTGCGGCGATGTCATCAGGCAATTCGACCATTTCGGTCGCGACACTGAGGTTACATTCGATTCTCTCCAGTTTTTTGGTTAAGCAATGAAGGACGACATCTTGTGGGATCGATGATCCAGATACAACGCACATTCGGGGAGCGGAGATTCGGTCAATTCCCACCAAGAGCACTGGCATCACTGCACTAATTCGTTCGTCGAGGTTTGATGCTCTCAATGCCGTAAAGTCAATACTTGCGAGTGCCTCCGCAAACTTCTGATCGCCAGAGCCAGACGGTTCCGCTGCCATTTTGGTTCCTGCGAGTATCTCGAATCCGCTAGAATGCTTGCCGACCAGTTCTGCAGCAAACTCGCGTGCTGCATTGGGATTGGAGAACGAGGCGCTTGTGCAGATCACTTGGAGTTGCTCCAGTGGAAGCCCGAGGCGGTTGCGGAGCCGACGAATGAGCATCGCGACTTCTGTGCCTTGTGCTCCACGATACAAGTGAGCTTCATCCAGGACGAGTAATAATCGCTCGGAAGGGTTGTCACGGTAGTAATCTGCTGTGCTCTGGAAAATCCCCCGTTCGATGGGTCTAAGGAGCATGTATTCAAGCATTGAATAGTTGGTGACGAGGAGGTCTGGAACACCCTCTTGCACCTCATGTCGGGTAAACAGTTCTGGATCCTCGGGACGCTCTACTGTCCGTATCCAATTGCCGTTCACGTCCTTCCAACGCCCCTGACCGTACCAAGAGGAGACACCATCCTCGTGATCCAACTCCCTAGATGGTTTGGCGGGCCACTTGCCTCGGGCTCGCAACTCTGCGATCAGCGCTCTTGTGGCTGGATCAAGCACCGCACGACTCTCAAGACCGCAATAGAAAATCAGACTTTGAAGACGCTCCCGGTGTCTATTCGTGTCCGCACAGCGCCGCCCTGGATATAGTGTGCGGCCAGTGTAACGCGCGAACTTCACAGGACGCCCTGTGCGGTCAGTAAACCATCGCGCAAGCAAATCCGCACCAAAGAGGACCCTGAGTCGTCCTAACTGGTCATTGACCAGTGCATTCATCGGATAGAGCAGCAATGCACGAAGAGCCCGAACCTCAAACCGAGACCGATTTTCCACGGCCTCCGATGCAAGTCGACCAAGGATAGGCAGCAGGAACGTCTCTGTTTTGCCCGAACCAGTTCCCGTGGTCACGACGAGATCTCGGAAGGTCGGGTTCAGTGATAGTTCGAGCGCTTGCGCCTGATGGTCATACGGTGGGTTGAAGACGATACCCTGCTCACCAAGCCAGGTGAGCAGTTTAGAAACCTCACTAGGGAGATTCAGATCAGCATATTGATGTATGGCGGCATAGCGAGCTGTGCTCTCAAGAAAAGGTTCCTGCGCTATTGCGCCCGTCCGCAGCAATAGTTCATCGCGCAGATCCACTAATGCCGGATTCGAGATGTGATAAGTCGACGTAATGTAAGTCCGAAGTGCATCGCTGTAGTGTTGAATTTCTCGGTACATCCTAAGCATGTCTCCCAATTAGTATTTTCCAAAAGCAGCGGTAACTCGCTGATGATCTTACCTGCTTTCCGCAGACATATCGCTAAACGATATTTTTCATAGGACTTACGCAGACACACTACTGGTTGCATGTCACATGATAATGCGGCACAGCAAGAAGTGGATTAAAACGTTTTTTGCGTAAGTTATATTTAAGTTTAAATCCGCACTACCAAACCGATCGAGTCAGGGAAGGTTTGCCTCCGAAACAAGTTCTTGATTAAAATTTTTTAAATTGTGTGGTTTGAAGTCGCGCAGTTCAAAATCTATTATAATAATCCTACCTACAACTTTTGATCGCAGCAATTTAGCAGCACGAAAAGGTACAGCAATGGGTGAAATACTTTTGTCATACCTCGCTAGATAAGCAATGAGTACCTCCTGAGCGTCGAAGTGGTTCTCTCAAAAACGTTCACGCAATTCTGCAGGCACTAACTTTTCATAGTATCAAAAACAAAGGCTGCATCCGACCAGCATAGAAACGGAACGAAGCACATCTTGATGATACCGGGGTCTGATTCCAGACGAAAGACACAGTAGACTAGACATATAACATAATTAAAATCAAATAATTATGAACCTTAAAGGCTTTTAGGCTGGGGCGAATAGATGCCGTTTGATGGATCAGCATTCATCAAACTTCGTCTAAAATGAATTTTCAGTTGTAGAAAGATTACCATTGAGCCCAATAAGCGTCCAGATATGATTTCGAAGACATTTGCGCTGAGGCTTTTGTTCGGTTCCAAAGCGGTCAGCACTGTGCTGAACTTGGGTGGACTGCAAATTCCAGCTACTGCGCTGGAAACCGCCATCGTGTAAGCGACTGCTTAACGACATCAAGACCCTGGTCAAGCTACCTATGCTTCCACATTTAGGAGACCTTGATGGATTTCATGCTGGGTATTTCTGACTAAAACCGCGAAGGGTCAATTTTGGCTGTTTTTGCCTGAAACGTTATGGAGCGGATGGCTGTCGCATAACTTATCGCAATAGTTTTTACTTTTGCGACAGACTTTTGCAACATCACAAATCCGCAATTTTCCTGTATTTCCTTGCATCGTTTGGGTTGTCGCAAAAGTTAGGAGTTTTGCGACAACCCAGCCATTCTGAACGACATGAAACTGTTCTGTGGACTTGTTTATCGTTGGTTGGGTAGGCACAAAGCCGATGGATTGAGGGCGATCCGGTTACCACTGCCTACGGTTTAGGCAAAAATTGACCCTTCGCGGTTTTAGTCAAAAACACCCATGATGACGGGCATTTAAGCCTCTTGGTTGCTGTTGGCGCGGGCGGCTCGTCTCTGTCGGCCTTCCTGTTTGATTTCCTCTGCATCCCACGGCGTAGACTCCCAGCTTTCCAGCCCTTCGCGGATGTCCTGCCGCAACTGTTCAAGCTTGGCGGCGCGTAGCTGGTCTTGCGCCTCCATCATACGCAATGCCTCGCGCACAACCTCACTTGCCGACGTGTAAAGCCCGGAAGCGACTTTCTGCCTCACCATGACTTCATCATAGGGGCTTTGTGACGTTCATCGTCATGGCAACCTCGGGGTTAGGAAAATTTTGAAATTAAAACCATTGGCTAAAATTGGCAATAGTTGACAATACCTTGTACGACAAAGACGGGGTGTATGTTCACGGTGTTACCTCCAAACTAAACAAACTTGCGATTTTTGAGCGAACTTCACGTTGCTTGCTCACGGAAAGTGTTCCTGCACGGTACAACACGATGCTGGATTCTGCCGTAAAAATTCGGCTTACCCGCACTAGGCTGGATTGTTTCAACCCACCATTAACGAAATCGGTATCTTCGATAGCCACGGAATAGGGATCGGGGCGTATCTGGCTAGTAATCTGGCAAACGACAAGATCATTACCGGGCAATGAAGCAAGCACCAACGCCGGTCGCCGCTTGTTTGCGCTCAAATCCGAGAAGGGAAAGGGCAGAACTATGATGTCGCCTTTTACAAATGCGACCATGCGGCATCCTCTTCTGGCGTTTCCCAATCTCGCCGAAGTACAGCCTCGGAGGCAAGCATGGTGGCCTTAGAGGAATCTTCAGGTTCCAGCGTGTGGCCGATGTCGATCAAGCGGGCAATGACTTGATCCAAAGGCTGGCTCCATGTTTCCTGCAAATGGTGCAGCCGTTGGGTGTGTGTAGGGTCGAGGTCAATTTCGATATGCATAAAAGTTTCTCGCTTAAGGTTTTAAGACTTCAATGCCATAGATATTACACCAAGGCCATGCTCGTTTCTCAATGTATCAGGGTAGACGTAAGGATTCCTTCGTAAATGAGTAACAAGGCATCTTTGCCGCTTTTACGACCTAGCTGGCACGACTTCACAGCGTCTACATAGGCCAAATTTCCATGGAATGGACAAGGGGTGTCGAAAAATAGGTCATTTCCGCGGTTTTTTGTACAGAATCTGTCTGTTATATCCAATGGTTTTCATGGTCACATATGTTTCGTCAAAACTAACGTTTTCATAGTCAGACCTTACAAAACATGCAGTTGGGTACGATGTTACTCATTTACGAAGGAATCCTTACGCCTACCCCGGTTGCCATTCCAGATTTTAGTTTGGAATCTGTTGGCATGGCCAATGCCCTGTGTGGGGACTAAGCCAAGCCATAAGGTCGGACTATTGCCGACAAATGGAAGATGTTGGACGCATTTTGGCATAAAATAGCGTCATATTTGACATAATTTTGATTATGCGTAATAAACAAACTTTTAGGTGACATTTCTATTTTGCGTTGACAAAACAAACTTTTAGGTGGCCGATGCCGCCCCGCTCAAAGAAGCCAAATCTGCCAACTTACCTGCCCTATCGTGATTGAACCGCTCGAAACAGTTAGAAACCAATCCAAATCAAACATACTGGTCGGGCTGCACTCCGATCAAGACAACATCGACGAGAAAATCGCTGCCGTGTAACGCGGCACCGGCAAGGTATGGGTCGGTGCCAAAAGACCCGTCGTCCTTGGCGTAGGCCCCGTAGGCGAAGTGGCTGTCATTGTAATCTCCCGCCGTCAACACCAGCGAGTCAAAACCTTCGGCGATTTGCAGATTGATCGATTTATTGCCCGTTGCGCTGTCCGCCGTGAAGTTCAGTTCGCCGACCAAGGCGGATGCCTTGAAAGCTTGCAACAGCCCGGATTCGCTGTTGACTTGCGAGCCGTCGTCGTGCTGATAGAACCGGGACAGGTTGATCGTCGCCTCGCCCGCCAACTCTGGCAGGGTAATCCGCAACGCCTCGCGCCCGTCAATCTCCTGTTTGACGGCGCTGGTGGCGGCGCTTTGCCCGCTCACGCCCAAATCGCCACCGAAGATATCGCCCCCCGACAGCAGGGACGAACCCAACGAGTTCTTGCTCACCGCGCTCCAAGCCTCGGATGCATTGGTGATGTCGGCCTTGTGCTGGATGCCGACGCCCGGCTTGGCCCAAGCGTCGATCCAGCCATTCTTGTTGTTGCTGCCAAGGCTGGCCGGCGCATCGCCGAGTTTGACGGCCCCGTAAACATCGACGGAGAGAGCGCCTGCATTGGCAAAGGTGCCATCCTCGTCGGTCAAGCCAATGTTGATGGCACGGTGGGCCGGGCCGTCGGCATAAATATGAACGACTTGCCCTGATAAGGCTGTTACCTGAGCCGCCGTGTAATGGTCGGTCAGCCCGTCGCCCCAATTCACGCTGTAACTGGAGACTGTATCCTGCCCCGGATCGTTGACCGTGCCTAGCTTGAGCGTGTAGGTGGAATCTTCCATCACATGGGCCGCGCCAGTCAGTGAAATCGTTGGGGTGATGTTGTTGACGGTCAGTGACTTTGAGTCGGGGTTGACGTGGATGCCTTGCTCATCCACCAAATCCACTATGATGGTCGGGTTTGACATGCCGTCAACATAGGTATGGGTGATGTTGTTGCCCAATTTATTCAATTGATCTGCGGTAAGCATTTGATCTGTGTTGCCATCACCCCAGTGGAAGATATAGTGCGAGACTGCACCCGTCACACTCCCAACACTTAAGGCATAGGATGAGCCTTCGTTCACACTCGACTCGCCCGCGAGTTCCACGCTGGGGGCTGTGTAGGCAGGGGGCGCATCGAACGTCAATGTCTTCGGCAATGGGTCGAGTTCAACCCCTCCATTTGCCGTGCCGCCATCGTCTTGCACTTGGAAGGTAAACGCCGCCAAACTACTGCCATCGGGGTTGAGTGCTGGGGTAAACGTCAGTTTACCCGCGTTGATGTCGCTTGCACTAATCGACAAGCAGGAATTGACTGCCGCGCCGTTTAGTTTGAACAAACCAGAGTTCGGCAAGGTGGCAATCTTCACAGATAGCAATGCATTGGGTGGAGAGTCGTTGGGATCGGTAAAGCCGAAATCAGCTGCTGTGAGAATATAAGCGCCGTATTCCTCTAGGGTGATGGCTTTGTCTGTGCCAGCAGGGGCATCGTTGACGTGGGTGACGTTGAAGGTCAGCGTGTTTTGTGTTGGGTCGAGATCCACGCCGCCGTTCGCTGTGCCACCGTTGTCTTGCACTTGGAAGGTGAGGCTGGCGTAGTTGCTGCCGTTGGCGTTGGCAACCGGGGCGAACACCAGCTTATTGGCGTCAATGTCGGCGGCGGAGACTGACTGCCCCGCCGTGACTGCCACACCATTGAGTTTGAGCGAACCGGCATTCGGCAGCGTCGTGATTTTCACCGCCAACAAGTCATTGGCCGGGTTGTCGACGGGGTCGGTGAAGCCGAAATCGGCGGTGGTCAGCGTGTGGCTGCCGTCTTCCAACAAGGTAACAGCCTTGTCCGCGCCCGCCGGAGCGTTGTTGACACTGGTGACGTTGAAGCTGAGGGTGTTGGGGGTCGCGTCGAGATCGACGCCGCCATTCGCCATGCCGCCGTCGTCCTGCACTTGGAAGGTGAAACTGGCGTAGCCCGTGCCGTTGCCGTTCGCCGCCGGGGTGAACACCAGCTTATTAGTTGCGATGTCAAACGCGGAGACAAACTGCCCCTCCGTGACTGTCGCGCCGTTGAGCTTGAGCGAACCGGCGGACGGCAAGGAGGCGAGCTTCACAGCCAGGAAGTCGTTGGGCGACGTGTCGTTGTGATCGGTGAAGCCGAGGTCGGCACTGGTCAGTGTGTAGCTGCTGTCTTCCAACAGGGTGATGGCTTTGTCTGCGCCAGCAGGGGCATCACTAACAGAACTAACGTTGAACGTGAATGTGTTGGGCGATTGATCCAAATCCACCCCGCCGTTGACCATGCCGCCGTCGTCCTGCACTTGGAAGGTGAAACTGGCGTAGCCCTTGCCGTTGCCGTTCGCCGCCGGGGTAAACACCAGCTTATTAGCTGCGATGTCAAAAGCGGAGACAAACTGCCCCTCCATGACTGCCACGCCATTGAGTTTGAGCGAACCGGCGGATTGCAGTGTGGCGAGTTTCACGGCCAGCAAGGTGTTGGGCGGCGTGTCGTTGGGATCGGTGAAGCCGAAGTCGGCACTGGTCAGCGTGTAGCTGCCGTCTTCCAGCAATGTGACAGTTGTGCCGTTGCCGACGGGCGGGTTATTCGGGGTCATGATCATCACCGTAGTCCAGCCTGTGGCGGTCAATTCGCCGCCTGTCCCTTGCGAACCATTATTTTTGTCGTTCACCAGCCAATCAATCCTTACTGAATCCGGTGGTGTGTCGGCGGTGTTGGTGTAAGCAAGTTTCCTGAGAACACTGTTGACCAAGGCTTGGGTGGCATTGGTATTGAACGTGGCTGTCAAGCTACCTGCTGCTTGCGTGAAGTTGCCAATGGATGTGCCAGATGCCACGATGTCCGTTCCAACAAATGTTGAGGAAGAAAACACATCCTCGGCATTTGCCCCGCCGTGGCGGGCCAAGGTCAGCTTGGCCCCGGAGTAGTTCCCCGCACCGCCGTTGAGCGTGTCGAGGTCAATATCAGACAGCGTGACATCGTTGTCCAAAATGACCGCCATACCGCCCCTATTGAAAGTAACAGTGCCGCCAAGCGTGTCTTGGGGGGCATAATAAAACTCATCGGTATAGATATTCGCGGCGCTGACCACGCCAGAGCGGAGTTGATCGGCCACTGCGTTGCTGTCGCCGCCAGAATATTCATTGCCCCACGTCACCACCGAGCCATCAGTATGTAAGGCCGCAAAAGAATTATATTGTGTCGTATAAATCTGCGTGACATCGACCGTGCCGTCAAGCTGACCCGCCACTGCGCTGCTGTCACTGCCATAATAATATTCATCGTCCCAAGTTACCACCGAGCCATCTATGCGCAGTGCTGCAAATAAACGGTCTGTGGAATATATCTTTGTGACATCGACCGTGCCGTCAAGCTGACTAGCCACTGCGCTGCTGTCACCGCCAGAGTCACTATATCCCCACGTCACCACCGATCCATCGGTGCGTAGTGCAGCAAATGATTCGATTGTGGAGTATATCTGCTTGACATTTCCATTGATTTTATCCGCCACCGCGCTGCTGTCACCGCCATCTCCACCCCAAGTCACCACCGAGCCGTCGGTGCGCAGTGCGGCAAAGGCATTACGTGTCGAATAGATGTGTATAACATCCAGTGTGCCGTCGAGTTGATTTGACACAGCACTGCTGTCGCCGCCCCAACGGCTATCACCCCACGTCACCACCGAGCCGTCGGCGCGTAGGGCGGCAAAGGCAAACTCTGTTGAACAAACCGCCGTGACATCAACCGTGCCGTTAATTTGGTTCGACACAGCACTGCTGTCACTGCCGCTGTAATGCCCCCATGTCACCACCGAGCCGTCTGCGCGCAGTGCTGCAAACGCGCCTCCTTCATCAGTACCCGAGGTATATATTTGCATGACATCAATCGTGCCGTCGATTTGATTCGCTACAGCGCTGCTGTCGCCGCCACCATAGTAAGCACCCCAAGTAATCACCGAGCCATCGGTGCGCAGTGCGGCGAAGGCAGAGCCTGTGGAGAAAATCTGCGTGACATCGACAGTACCGTTGATTTGATCCGCCACCGCGCTGCTGTCACCTCCCTCTTCACTATATCCCCATGTCACCACCGAACCGTCGGTGCGCAGCGCGGCAAAGGCGTTAGATGTGGAAAAAATTTGCGTGACATCAACCGTGCCGTCGAGTTGATTTGTCACTGCGCTGCTGTCGCCGCCGCTATAATAATATCCCCAGGTTATTACCGAGCCATCTATGCGCAGCGCGGCGAAGGCAGAGCCTGCTGAATAAATCTGCGTGACATCGACTGAGCCGTCGATTTGATCCGCCACCGCGCTGCTGTCACCTCCATCTTCACTAAATCCCCACGTCACCACCGAGCCGTCAGCTTTGATCACCGCAAATGCATCGGAATTCCTCCACTCGCCTTGAGAATGGCCAAGGAACATCTGCGGATTGGGGACTTCGGTCAGGGATGGAATGCCTTTGCCAAACGTCGGCGCATTGTTAAAAGGCGGATTTTCGACCGCGATTTCACCCCTTGCGCCCAAGGCTAACGACCCATATTCTCCCACCGTGTTGGACAGGCTTACCCTGTGCCAGTCCGAATCTCCATAAGAAGCGACGGCAGCAAAGACTGAGGGAAGTGAAATACTAATGCCGATAGTGTCGCCATCAGTATTCACCAGCCGGAGTGATTCGATACGGTTTGCCCCAAGCCCTTGCCCCTGAATTATAATTCGCCCTTCATCATTGTCATTCGAGAACGAACCCACTAAATCGAGGTCAATCCAAAGGTCGTTATTAACTATGCGAAAATTCAGATCGGCAATCGACTTGAGTTGAATGAATGCCGCGATGTCGTTAATGACCAACTCATCACCCCCCCCACTTTCATCATAGATGGAATAGAATGGCGGGTCGGATAGAGTATTATCAAGTCGTGTTACTTGGTAAGAATCGCTGGCATTACCTCCCTTTAATGTATCATAACCATCCCAAGCAATGAGGGTATCTAGTCCATCTCCCCCTTCCAGCACGTCGAACCCACCGCCAGCGACTAATGTATCGTCACCGCGCAATCCTCTCAGGAAATTATGGCCATCGTTGCCAGTGATGATGTTAGATAAGTCATTGCCCGTGCCATTAATATCGCTATCGAGTACAAGCGTCAGATTCTCAACGTTGGTGGGAAGCGTATAGTTGATACTGGCTTTAACAGTGTTAATCCCTTGATTGGCATTCTCAAATATTTGGTCGAGATCATCGTCTATAATATAGGTGTCATTGCCTGCGCCGCCACTGAGTCTGTCCATTCCCGAACCACCGTCAAGAGTGTCGTCACCAGCGCCACCATCCAGTAAGTCATCGCCCCCTTTACCTTGCAGGTTATCGTTACCCTCCAAGCCAAGCAAGAAATCATTACCACCCAAGTTCCAAGAAAGGCCATTATCCTCTACCGGTCCCACACCCAAGCCTATCTGATCATCCAGCAGGGAGGGAAGAATATCGGGTTTAAACCAAGAGGATTGATTAGCCGCAAAAAGTCCACGACCAAAGACTAGATTTTGATCAACATAATAACTAGACAGGGGCGAACTGTAGAGTTCGTGAATATCGCGCCAGTAAATCTGTGCATTATGGTCGGCACCAAAGCCGTGTTTTGCGTAAGGTGTGTAACTAGACGGATCAATGAGATTGAAGTCGTAATAGATATTTTTATAGTCCACATCCCAATTTGTGATAGTTGGTAAATTTAAAACTGTTGCGTCAAAATTCGTATTTCCTTCAATAACGCCATTTGCATTAAAAAGCCAAGGATCAATGACACCGAGTCCGTTACCAAGTAAATAGGATTCACCTTTTTCTGCAAAATATACTCGATCTTTGTCATGTGCAAACCCATGATAAAACTCACTAATTAGATTAGTTTCGAATAATCCAAGATTAGGATCAATTGCACTGGTTGGAAACGCGAGAGACCTGTCATATTTTTCACCAAAGCCAAAATTCGCTAAGCCATCGAATATTGTGTCTGGATCAAGCCCGGGTGATGCCAAAGAAACGATAGTCAGGTCTGAATTATCAATAGCGGCGAAACGACTTGCATCGACAAGAGTAAAAATATCCGCCATCGCCCCTCCTAGGCTGTGACCAGAAACTACGATGTGTTTTATATAATTGGAGGGATCGCTTGCATAGGTGTAAGCCGCATCAATGAGTGGTCGAAAAGCCTCGTAATGTAGGAAAGCTCCATCGCCTACCCAAGTCTGTCCGCCAGTAAAAGCACCGTCAAATTCATCGGTGCCTCGGAATGTCAGTACCAAAGTTCCATCATCTGGTGAGTCAAAGCTCTGAGCCAAAAGGGCGTTGGAGTCACCTAGCCAATTGTACGAGTTGGGGAATTCATTCGTGGCTCCATTATCTGGGTCATGCGTCACATATTTTGTATAGTCGGTTTGAGAAATATATTGATCTGTAGAAAGTGACCCAGTGCTATCAAGATAGGCGTTATAAAGTCCGCCAGAAGTAAAAGCTGCGTGGGTATTACCTCCTAGCCAACTATTTAGAACGCTTCCCCAAGCTGTGTTCCAATTGCCATTAGCCGAGGCTTTATCTGATAGCAATTCCCATGATTTTCCAAGTTGCTGGTTTTCAGTAAAAAAACTTCGGTAATCATCATTAAATCCTTCATCAATAAATGAGGTGTACTTGTTTTTTCCAGCGACATCATTCAAAGCCAATGCCCCGTCGCCATAGCTCAGAATGGAGAAAAGACTTCCGAATTCAATATAACGACCAACGTCAAATATTGTTTGATCCTGTAGGGCCAAGCCGAGCGGTGTAATATCAAATGTTGCCGTATAATCGGTATATTGCAGTGTGGTCGCCTCAATTTGCCCGGATGCTTGCTCCAATGTCCAGTCACCTCCCAAATCAGAATGCCCTGTAAGATTCACCGAAGCCGCCACATCCGTCCCGGTATATTCTGCCAACGTCTGAATAAATTGCTGCCCAGTTTCTCCTTGCGCCACATCGCAGCCATACAACAACAAATCACCGTTTGGACTTAGTGCTTGACCAATTACCACCAACTCATCAGCGTGGTTAGCAAGATTTGTGTTATTGAGAGAGGATGCACCTAACAATAAGCTACCTGCACTGCCATGAGAGACAATATGAATGCTATCGAATGTAGTGAAGCCCTCTGCTTCAGGCCGGGCCTGCCAAGCGGTGAGATAGTCGGTAATTTGTGAAAGCCCGTCCGCATTTGGATAAATCACCAGCACGGCAGTATCGGGTTTGGCGTCACTGACCAAAGTTTGCCATTCGTTGACTTGGCTATCGATAATCAGCAATTTAGTGATTGGGTTTTTATTTACGCCCATGGCTGTGTCCTTTATTTGTATTATTTATTATTTCTTTGAAAAGCTATTTTCAAGGCGAGCCTATTTAACCATGAAATCTATAATATTTAAAAGCTTGCCCAATGAATTCAATCATAAAAACTCCTCCATTAATTCAAAACTTACTATTAACCTAGGCACACGATACGAGTTGACCAAATAATCGTTGAATTGGCACAAATTGACAATGATTAGCCATGCTAGGGACTTTCATCCCGCTAATTGCCCTTCGCCAACCATGCATTAATCGTCTCCAAACTCTCCCGCGACAAACTACCGGCCCACAGGCGCAAGGCGGTTAACGAACGGATGTATACATAGCGTGCGCGGGCATGTTCAAATCGCGCCTTCAATAAGTTTTTCTTTGATTCCAGCACCGCCACGATGGTGGCAACCCCGAGTTCGTAACTGCGTTGCTGGGCATCCCTTGCTTTTTCCCGTGCCTCCACTTCCCGGCGGGTGGATTCGATCCGCGCCCTGCCCGCTTTGGCATCCAACCACGTCGTGCGGGTTTGGCGTTCGACTTCCCTGGACTTCTCTGCCTTCTTTTCCCTGGCAATCTGGAAGCGGGCAACTGCATCCCTAACGGTAGCCTCAATACCTCCGCCAGAGTAAATCGGAACATTGAGTTGCAAGCCGACA
>CAIOOA010000003.1 GCA_903859815.1 uncultured Methylococcaceae bacterium
ATGTTCCTGATCGCCTCAAGCGCGACCTTCGCCTTGAACTCGCCGCTGAAAACCTTGCGTTTCTTCTCACTCACAACAACCCCCGTTTTCCAGAAGGCTACCACCTTAAATGATTGTCCGAAAAGTGGGGTCCACTATACCCCTTGCCTGGAAACAGTCCTACCGAACCCGGTTTGAGTCGCTTGCACGCAACGACGATATCTTCGAGATGGCACTGAAATTTTCCTTTTACATTGGCGTCGCTACATTCTCCACAAACCAGTTTTCCAGTATCTTTGACTTCTGCAACATGCCAACCATAGCCTTGGGTTTCACAGAAGACTTTCTCTTTTTTCTTGAGTAGGTATTGATCCGTCGCATTGGCCTCGGCCTCGGTTTTTTCCAAGCATTTAGCAGTTGGCAAGGTGTTGCCCATCAAGTCTCTGAAAATGTATTCTGAACCCGATTCCGACGCCGTTCCCATAACCGGGGTCAATGACAGAACCGACAAAAGGAAAAACAATCCCAACTGGGAAAACATTGCTCTCATGTGCGTACCCTCAACGTTGTATGTGAAATCAAGCCTAAGCGATTAGTATTCTTTAATGACCCTAATATTCATTTGGGCAGATTCTTCGCTCAATTGTTGTTTTATGGGTTCATATTTCTCGTTCTCGCTCAGCTTGACCATGGCGATGATAGCCACTAAGGCTATCGTGAAACCAGCCAAGTAAATCCAAAAATAATCTTTCTCTTGCTCAACATTCGCGCTCATTGTGTTACCTCATGCCTCAAAAAAAAGCTTCAACAACCGTTGAAAAAACAGGCTGCGGACAGACGTGACGAAAAAATCTCCGCACCATACAGACGCACATCATCATGTGCGCTTCATTATGATGCATAGTTTCGAGTCAATAGTAAATAGGCTTTTGCCAATTTTTTTCCTTATTTGGCATTTACTCTAAAATACCGAGTAAAATCATAGGGTGACAAAACATGACGAAGCCGAGTTTGCGAACAACCGAGAGCGGACCTGAACGAACAAGCGAACCCCGCATCTTAAATGACACGTGAAATTCGGGGTTGCATGGTTCCTCCCCTGCCCTAGCCCCTGCCGACGGCGTATAATGGCAGACAAGCCGCTGTCGCAGATTCAGCCACTATTTCGCCCAACTCTGCTATTCTGAAACCTCTCTTTCGAGGAGCTTTTTCCGTGGAGCTTAACTGGTCAACTTTTCTGTTAGAAATCTTAAATTTTCTGATTCTGCTGTGGATACTCAAGCGATTCCTGTATCAACCGGTGCTGGACACCATCGCCAAACGTCAAGCGGGCATCGAACAAACCCTGGCAAACGCCCAAACTATCAAGACTGATGCGGAAGCTTTACAAAGCCAATACGAAAGTCGGTTGAAGCAGTGGAATGAAGAACGCGATACAGCAAGGGAAACCCTGCGCCGTGAAATGGCTGAAGAACGGGAACGCCAAATGCTGAACTTGCAAGAAGCTTTGGCGCAAGAAAAAGAAAAGGCAAGGGTCATCGATGAAAAAGAGCGCTTTGACACCTTGCGCAAATACCAAGAAGCCAGCCTGGAACTCGGTGCGCGTTTCACAGCCCGCCTATTGACCCATCTGGCCGGCCCGGACTTGGAAATCCGCCTGTTTGACCTAGCGCTGCGGCAACTGGACACCCTGCCTGTTGATCGCTTGAGCGCCATTCGCATGGCCTGCGAAGAGACCCCCGAAGAAGCCGAGGTCGCCACCGCTTTTCCCCTGAACCCTACGCACAGACAACAGCTTGCGGAAAAGCTGAGTAGCTTGCTGGATATGCCGGTGAACTGCCATTTCGTGGAAGACTCCGAGCTATTGGCAGGGCTGTGCATCACCTTGGGCCCGTGGGTGTTTCATGCGAATTTGCAAGCAGAATTGAAAAGCTTTGCCGAATCAGCCCATGAACCCAACTGACACAGATACTTTGCCCGGCTTGCTGGATCGGCAAGCGGCTTGGGTGGACAACTACCGTTTGGACCTGCGGGTGTCCGAACAAGGCGTCGTCGTGTCTGTTGGCGACGGCATTGCTTGGATTTCCGGCCTGCCCTCGGCAGCCATGGACGAAGTGCTAGTTCTTGACGATGGGAGTCAAGCCATGGTTTTCGACCTTAACCAAGGCTTGCTAGGGGCAATTTTGTTGCGCGACACAGCAAAGCTGACTTCTGGCACCTTGGTTCGCCGTGCCGAACATGCCTTATCCATTCCTGTCGGAAATGTCATGCTTGGACGGGTGGTCGACCCACTCGGATTGCCATTGGATGGCCTGGCACCACTGGCTCATAATGGTCATCAGCGACTGGAACGCCATTCACCTGCCATCATCGCCCGCGATTTCGTCCAACGACCCTTGTATACAGGGATCAAGATTGTCGATGCATTGGTTCCCGTCGGCAAAGGACAGCGTCAACTCATCATTGGGGACGAAGGATTGGGGCGTAGCGCATTGGGCATTGATGCGGTCATCAATCAACACGATCAAAATGTCTATTGTGTTTATGCACTGATTGGTCAGAAGCGGTCCACCGTAGTCAACACCATCCAGATTTTGAGGGAGCATGGAGCGCTGGACTATACCTGCATCGTGGTTGCCGAAGCCAGCGCCCTACCGGGGTTGAAACACCTCGCACCCTATGCCGCCTGTGCCATTGCCGAATATTGGATGGAGCGCGGACACGACACCTTGGTGGTTTACGACGACTTGTCCACCCATGCCCGCACGTACCGCGAGCTATCCTTGCTGCTACGGCGACCCCCGGGCCGCGAAGCCTATCCTGGTGATATTTTTTCCATTCACGCGGGTCTGTTGGAACGGTCGACTTGCCTCAACACTGCCCATGGCGGGGGCAGCATGACCGCCCTACCCATCGTTGAGACCCAGCAAGGCGATATCGCCAGTTACATCCCCACCAATTTGATTTCGATCACCGACGGGCAAATTTATCTGGATGCCGATTTATTCGCCGCCGGCTTTCGTCCAGCCATCGACATAGCCCGCTCTGTCTCGCGTATTGGCGGACGGGCGCAGCACCCGGCCATCAAGGCCGAGGCGGGTCGCATGAAGCTGGACTATCTGCAATTTTTGGAATTGGAAGTATTCACCCGTTTTGGCACCAAATTGGATGCTGCCATGGAAAAGCCCTTGCGCCGTGGCCGGTTGCTGCGGGAAATTCTAAAGCAAGACCGGCTTGCCCCCTTGCCCATCACCAGCCAAATGGCTTGGTTAGTCGCCTTCAACGACGGCTTGCTGGATGCCTTTGAACCAGAAAAAATTAGCGCCCAGTTAGAACAACTCTATTTGCATGTGAGTGAGTCTGACCTGGCTTTGGAGGACAGCCGCGACAAGTGGAGCCAGTCGGTGGCGGAATGGCTCTGATAATCAGTGGGTTAAGCAACAACCCGATGGCAACGTTCAATGGTGTACGGTTTTCAATGAGCCGAATTGCCGAGTTCCGCTGCGCTTCATCCGGGCAAGAACGACCATGAGCCGTCGCCATGAACTGGAACAGCGACTGCGCAAACTGGGTGAAATCGGCGAAATCATGCGCTCGATGAAAAACCTCGCATTGATGGAAACCCGCAAACTGGCACGTTTCCTCGATGCTCAGGAAGAATCCGTACACATGATTGAAATGGCAGCGGCGGATTTCCTGAAATTCCATCCTAACATCGATTATCAAGCCATTGCTGGCAATCAAATTTTTTTATTAGTGGGTTCGGAACGTGGCTTCTGCGGGGATTTTAATGAAGAATTGCTCAATGCGGTTGGATCGCAGACTTCTCCCGACTCTCCCATTCTAGCCGTCGGTGGAAAACTCTGCACGAGGCTAGATAAACACCCCTGTTTGATGGGTCAATTCGACGGGCCGGCGGTTGCCGAAGATGTGCCAAAAACACTTAACCAGTTAATACCAGCCATTGGGCGCTTGCAAGACACCCAAGCCTGCCATGGCTTGACGGTTCTGCACCATCGTAGCGGCATTGAGGGCATCGCCCGAAAATCACTGCTACCGCCTTTCACCGAAGGCAGCAAACCCGAAGCAGCACTGTCCCACCCTCCCCTGCTGAACCTCTCACCAGAGAGTTTTTTTGCCGAATTGGTTCATCATTATTTATTTGCCGCATTGCATGAAATTTTTTACACCTCTTTGATGGCGGAGAACCAACGCCGTATCCAACACCTTGAAGGGGCGATTCAGCGTTTGGAGGAAAAGAATGAAAACTTGGCGAGAAAATCACGGACTTTGCGGCAAGAGGAAATCACCGAAGAAATTGAAGTCATCTTGTTGAGTGTGGAGGGTAATGGTTAAGGGTGGCATTGTTAAATAAAAACATGATTGCACTTAGGTGGTTGCTACTGATTCCTGCTACTATCGCCGGGTGGTACGCAATATTTGCCGCCGCACTATTCACCCACTTTTATGTGGAGCAGTACTTTTGTCCCCCTGAGGATTTGGTGTCTGGATTCTGTCATAACGCCAAAATTCAATGGATGCTCGCAGGGTTGATTCACGTCTCGGTTGGGCTATCTTCGATCACAGTGATTGGGATCGCCACCATGGTGGCTCCGTCTCATAAGAAGCAAACCACTAGGGTCATTCTCGCAGTAGGGATTGTTGTGGCAGCCTATTTCGGCTTTGTAGCCCATTCATGGTCGTTATTCTTGGCTGCGGCCATAGGCGGCATACTAGGGGTTTTTTGCCATCACTATTTTGATATAGCGTTTATTGAGAATTTGCCATCGGAAAACAAATCATGACTGCATCAACCGCTGCTGAAATTGCCACCGGCCTCAAGCCATTGTCTCATCTTTCCCATCCACGTGAAGTCATCCGCCAATTCACTCCCAACTGGTTTGCCGCCACTATGGGGACAGGAATACTTTCCTTAGCCTTGACACAATTTCCGGTTTATATTCCGGGTTTAAGGGCTATTGCCGAAGGCTTATGGTTTTTTAACATATTCCTGTTTTGCCTGTTTTCTCTGATCTATACTGCTCGCTGGATATTCTTCTTTGACGGTGCGCGGAGAATATTCGGTCATTCTGTGGTATCCATGTTCTTCGGCTGCATACCCATGGGACTTGCCACCATAATCAATGGATTATTAGCATTCGGATTGCCACGCTGGGGACATATTGCAATAGAAATTGCCATTAATCTTTGGTATGTCGATGCAGTTCTCGCATTTATCTGTGGGGTTTCCATACCCTATTTTATGTTTACCCGACAGAGTCATTCCTTCGATCATATGACGGCAGTTTGGCTGCTGCCCGTGGTCGCGGCTGAAGTCGCCGCCACTAGCGGGGGGTTTTTAGCCCCGCTGATGCCCGATGCCAGCAGTCAGTTGACTACCATTATTGTCAGCTATGCCCTTTGGGCTTGTTCAGTGCCCGTCGCGATGGGCATACTGGTTATCTTGTTGTTACGCATGGTTTTATATAATTTACCGCAAGCTAATATGGCGGCTTCATGCTGGCTCGCGTTAGGGCCTATCGGAACTGGGGCGCTAGGTTTGTTGGTTTTCGGCGATGTATCACCCGACATCTTCATCAATAACCATCTGGAGCATTATGCGGAAGGTACGCGGGGCTTTAGTTTAATCACTGGAACCATACTCTGGGGTTATGGGCTTTGGTGGTTTTCCATCGCCCTGCTCATCACGCGGCGTTATCTGCATGAGGGGTTTCCTTTCAACCTAGGTTGGTGGGGATATACTTTCCCATTAGGGGTTTATGCGATTGCCACCCTAAAATTATCGACACTACTGCCAATCCTCGCATTTAAGGTTTTTGGCGGAATGCTGGTGATTATTTTAGCCATCCTATGGCTAATCGTCGGCAAACGCACAGTCAGCGGCGCTTGGCGCGGAGACCTGTTTGTATCGCCTTGTTTGAATGACGAGAATTGTGCTTCAGCCCGGCCCCCAATTGGCCCCATCTTGTAATAAGGGAAATTCATGCTTAAGATTTGAACCACTCCAAAGGGTGTCCCATCGCATCACGAGCGGGTGACAGTCAGCTTCCATGGGTGTAATATTTTTTTCATCGTCCCAACCAGCCTAACTTAAGAAACCAAACATGAGCCTCATTAAACATTTGCATCATGCTTCCTTGGTCGCATCCGACCTCGCCGCCTCCCGTGCCTTTTACGAGGGCGTGTTGGAACTGCCTATCAACCCCACCCGCCCCAAGCTGCCCTATGACGGCATTTGGTACGACATTGGCGATTCGATGATTCACCTGCTGGTGGTGCCGAACCCGGACAAGGATGCCGTCCGGCCGGAGCATGGCGGGGTTGACCGTCATACGGCCTTGATGGTGACTGATTTTGATGAATTGATTGCCCGCTTGGAAAAGGCCGGCATTCCCTACAGCGCCAGCAAATCTGGGCGAAAAGCCCTGTTCTGCCGCGACCCTGACGGGAATGCGCTAGAGTTCATGGGATGACTTTCCACGTCAACTCTAATCAGTGAGCGGCTTTGCCACTCACAATGAGTGACAGGATAAACAGGATTTACACAGATGATTCAATGGGTTTACAGTAGTCTAATCCTGCAATTCCTGTCCATTCTGAAAAAGTTATGAGTTTAACCTCTACATTCCGCTCGGCTTGACATCTTCCATACGCATGACAAACTCGCCATTTTCCCGGTCGGCAAAGAAATAAGCTAGAGAACGGCGGACGGTTTCAAAGGCAAGGTCATCCCAAGGAATGTCTTTTTGCAGGAATAAACGGGTTTCCAAACTTTCATAACCCGGGAAGTGAACTTCATTGACCATACGAGCACGGAAAAACACATACACTTGGGATATATGCGGTAGGCTGTATAGATTGTAAAGCGACTCGATTTCCACCTCCACATTGGCCTCCTCCATGGCCTCGCGGCAAGCCGCCGCTTGGAGGTTCTCGTCCATTTCCATGAATCCAGCCGGCAGGGTCCAAAAGCCAACACGTGGCTCAATGGCCCTGCGGCATAGCAAAACATGCTCGCCCCAGACCGGGATACACCCCACAATGACTTTCGGATTGATATAATGGACAGTGCCACAGGCTTCGCAAAGGTGACGCAAGCGGTCATCACCCTTGGGTATGCCCATTCTCACAGGTGAACCGCATTGGCAACAAAATTTCATTGTTCGCTTACCAGAGAGTTCGGGCCCGTCATGCCGTCAATCAGGCGGTCCTCCAACTCCACCCGTAGCGCCAATGCTTCGCTCAACATATTCAAAGCACCCGGTAATTCAAGCCGCAAGGACTGCTCCGAAATAGTTTCAAATTTATCATTGAAATCCAATGCAACCCCCGTTGTTTCAACCATTTGTGGAAATAAATCTTCAGCCAAGGCCAACACTTGAACGCGGTGTTCACACCCATTGACCAAATGATGGAAAATTCCAAAATGCTCCAGCGATATATAATCGATCAACTCTTGGCAAAATTGCTGCACCAAGGGCTCCAAGTTTTGTTCCGCTGTGTAAGGCTGTAAGCTGACAAGTTGCACGCACAATGCCCAAACTTGCCGCCTTTTTTCGATCAATTCATGCGCCAACTTGTGCGTCTGTTGCCGACGCTCGCAAAAACTTTGGTTGTTCATATAATTAATAGTTTTTCTTGTGGTTCAATTTGGGCATACTTTAGGCTATAGCGCTCGGCGGAACAATCACCCTGAGCAGGAAACTTTTCGGGGCAAGACTGCCTCCCTTTAAACTTGAACAAAATTAAGGTTTTTTAACGGATGAATGTACTCATCGTCGGCGGCGGTGGCCGCGAACACGCCCTTGCTTGGAAAATAGCGCAATCGCCCTTGGTGCACAAGGTTTTCGTCGCCCCTGGCAATGCTGGCACGGCATTGGAACCTG
>CAIOOA010000004.1 GCA_903859815.1 uncultured Methylococcaceae bacterium
CACACTCATCCCCCAGCATATAAAACACACCGTGTTTTGATGTATTCTTGAGCTTGCCCCTGACGTTTTTTCAACTGACCCATTTTGCATTTCTCCGATCGAACATGCGGCTGTCCCACAGATCAACAGAGTCTCAATCCCGGCAGGTAGGCCTGCTCCGGTGCGGCGCAGCATCGCGGTGGTGGGGATGCTGTCCCATAGCGATCCAGCAGCTTGAACAGGTCAAGGCATTCCCACAACGTCCCGCGAAGAACCGTGAACAGGCGGGCGAACGAGTGCGTCCATTTTCCCATGTAGGCGATGAACCGCAAAAGGACATAGACCAGCAGTGCCGTCCATATCTGCCAGCGCACGGCGTTTTCGTTGTGACCGAGGAAGTCGCCAAGCTGGAGGGTCTGCTTGATCTGCTTGAAGAAAACTTCAATACCCCAGCGAGCTTTGTACAGGTCGCCGACCGAACTGGCAGCCCAGGAAAAGTTATTGGTGATAAACGTCAGGGCAATCATTTTCCCGTTTACCTCAACATCGGCTGTCACCAGCCGCAACCCGTTTGCGTACGCCTTGCCGGCTCTGTTTCCGGTCAACCGGACCACGACATCCCGGCGGATGTTGCCGCCGGCAGGAGAATGTTCGCGGACAACCTCATACTGCATGTTGGTTTTGGCACGGGACACCCAGAAGACGCCCCGATCGTCCAGTTCGCCCAAGTGGGCGAAATCCACATACGCCTTGTCGAATACGACGATCTCGCCGGCCTTGATGCCAGCACAAACACCGCGCGCCTCCTTGGCGTCATGAGAGTTGGCAGATTTAACCACTGCAAAGCTGGGCAGAAAAGTCTCCAGGTTCAGCCGCATGTGGCACTTGGCTGCCGCCTTCCGCCGCCGGTGCTTGGCCCAGTCCATGCAGTTAGCGACAAGCTTGATCGTGGTCGAATCAATGACATTGATGACCCGTTTTCTGAAACGCCGGGGAAAGCCGACATATCGTCGCCCCATCCCAAACAGAGGGAAGCGTCCCTGCAAATCTTCCAGCGTCTTCCAGAAAAGAGCCTCTGCCATGTCCGCGTTGCGTTCCCGGTTCGCGTTGGAAAAACCGTTGCGGCTTGGCGGCGAGGCGTGCCGGACCGTCGTCAGCACGCCGCTGTGGTTGTCCAGCGTGTCGCAGACGTCATTCAAGCTCAGTGCATGGGAAACTTGGGCGAACATCAGCGCCACCGTATGGCTCCAAGGCGTAAACGAACGGGTCTTCTCCTCCACGCCATGCTCCACCGCCAATTTGGAAACCAAATGCGGCGGAACCAAGTCGCAGATTTGCTTCAGCACGGTAAATTGATGCCGGGTCGGTTTCATGGCAGTGCCTCCTTTTGTGGTAAAAAGAAAGTACGCCATGACCGGCCCTTTTCTACTCAAAACTCAAAGCCCGTGGGATGACTGTGAAAAAAATCCGTTTTTGTCCGGTGGGCGGAAATGGCACAGAGGGCGGAGTGTTGCGAAAAATTTCAATTTTGATGGTGCGGGAAATCGCCCAATGGATTCTTCATGAAACGCCCCCCCCTCCGCAGATCAGCCAAACCCGCTTGCACACTGAGCGTTGAAGCGTTGAGCGGGGAATGGTGCGGCGCGGGGGCTGGCACCGTTCCGCGCTTGGTGCCGTCCTGTTGCACAATTTGGCGTTTCAGTGTAGAGTAGGAAACCGTTGCATGAACCCGGCAGGGTGATGTGCAAGTCGGGGGCGTCAAAATCCAAGAAGGGAGATCACCTCATGAAGAAACAGGTAACCGTATGTTTGGCTGTGGGGTTGATGGCTTTGGCCGGCGCGGCTTTCGGCGCCGAAAAAGAACAGGTTCCCGTCGCCAAAGGAATGGCGTCCAAGGCCGTCAGTGGTGCCGTCAACTTGGTGACTGGTATCGTCGAGTGGCC
>CAIOOA010000005.1 GCA_903859815.1 uncultured Methylococcaceae bacterium
GAAAAATCCCGTTTTTCGACAACATTTTCGGCTTCCAATGGACTGTGAAAACTGGGCCAGCCAGTGCCAGAGTCAAACTTGTCCAGCGAACTGAACAGTGGCTCGCCAGAAACTGTATCCACATAAATGCCTTCTTGGTGATTATCCCAATAAGCGTTATGGAAAGGGGGTTCTGTTCCACAGCATTGGGTGACCTGAAATTGTTCCTCGTCCAATCTTTGCTTAAGAGCTTTATCGTCGGGCTTGACGAATTTCGTTGCATTCCAAGACATCTCGATACCTCTTACAGGAAATAGGGGGTGGATAATCCGGTCAAAGCGAAAGCATACGCCAACCCACCTTTTTCACCCATTGCCCCGTTGCAAGTCGATTGCTTTCCTAAGCCAAAAAATCTTTGGGGTCGATGGGCAAGGAGATGCGAAAAGTAAGCGTCTTTGCCGGAACTGCCGCTCATGCGGCTTATTTTAAATTTTTTCTATTGTACTTATTTTATCAATGGAAGGCTCGTTTACATCCACCCGACTTTAGTCACCTAAGTCAATTTAGCCTCCTCGCTACCACTTTGACCAAGGTTGTCCAGCCAACTGACTTTTATCCTATCGCTCGGTTTGGCATCATTTAACCTAAATGAAAGGTAAGGATCGCGAGACACCGCCGTGCCAAACAAGCAGCTTGCGACAAGCTTGTCATTATGCTCTATTTTGACTTCTTGGACGTAATGGGCAGGAACAATGGCTCCACTGTCTTTATCCTGCCTACGCCCGGTTTCCATCGGGTGAGTAATCAGAATTCGAATCAAGTAAGCAGATTCCAATGGTTTTATCTTTATTTTTATGGACGACATGACAACTCCTAACGGGCGAAAGCCAATACAATCCTGTTGATTTAAACTCACAGACAAATGAAAGACAATGACTCATTCCAGACGATCATTCCTAAGCTCCCTACTCGCACTCTTGCTGTCTTGGCTACCAACCCTGGGCAGAACCCGCCCGGCAGCATCAAAACCTGAAACCACCAGCCCTTTGGAGGTTGCCATCGGCATGGAAACAGGTGGACAACATCCAACCGAGAACGAACAGATCAAACTTGAAGTTCCCGATCTTGCCGAGGACGGGTCAATTGTACCGATTTCGATAGGCACTGAGATGACAAACGTGGACTCGATTTGGGTTTTTGTGGAAAAAAACCCCACCCCCTTGGCCGCTCGTTTTGATCTGGACAAAAGCTTGGAACCCTTCGTGTCATTGCGCATTAAGATGAACGAAAGTTGCAATGTGATTGCGATGGTTAAATCGGGTAACGATTACTACAGCGCAAAAAAATTTGTAAGGGTAGTGTTGGGAGGATGCGGCTAGGATTGTTGATGCGCCTATCCTTTTGCTGAAAAGGGCCGTGAGCTACATCAAACCTGACGGTGATAACCAACCACTCGTTCAACTTCATTCTTTGAGCCGAGTATCACCGGCACACGTTGGTGGATGTCGTTTGGCTGGATGTCGAGTATGCGTTGGCGTCCGGTGGAACTCACCCCGCCAGCTTGCTCAACAATAAAAGACATGGGGTTGGCTTCGTACATGAGCCTAAGCCTACCCGCCAAATTGGGGTTCTTGGTATCGTAAGGGTACATGAAGATGCCGCCACGGGTCAGGATGCGGTAAATCTCGGTGACCATAGCGGCTATCCAGCGCATGTTGAAATTCTTCTCCCGTCCGCCGTCCACGCCCTTGACACATTCGGTCACATAGCGATGCACTGGCTCTTCCCAAAAGCGCTGGTTGGACATGTTGATGGCAAATTCGGCGGTGTCTTCGGGAATCCGCATGTCGGGATGGGTCAGGATGAATTCGCCAATGTCGCCGTCCAAGGTGAAACCGTTGACACCATTGCCGGTGGTCAGCACCATGATGGTGGTCGGCCCGTAAATGCAAAACCCTGCACATACCTGCTTAGTGCCAGGTTGCAGGAAATCGGCCGTCGTAGGGGTGTCCACGCCCTCGGGGGCACGTAGGATGGAGAAGATAGTACCCACGGACATGTTCAAGTCGACATTCGATGAACCGTCCAAAGGGTCAAAACAAATTAAATAGTGGCCTTTGGGATAAGCCTTGGGGATTTGTATGATTTCATCGTTTTCTTCCGAAGCCAATGCCGCCAAATGTCCGGTCCATTCCAAGGCTTTGATGAAAATATGGTTAGTGATGACATCCAGGGTCTTCTGCACTTCGCCTTGAATGTTCTCGGAACCCGCAATGCCTAAATTGCCCGCCAAAGCGCCTCGATGCACTTCGTGGGAAATCGCTTTGCAAGCACTGGCAATGTCATTGAGCAACAAGGTAAACCCCCCTTTAGCTTGGGGGGTTTTGCGTTGTTCATGGATGAGAAATTGAATCAGGGATACGCCCTTCATGATTCTTTTCTCCTAATATAGAAAAATACGCTTATGCCTTGGGCTCTGGTGCAGCCGCAAGAACATCGTCAATGCGGGCGATTTTCAGGGCGTTGGTTCCGCCGGTATGCCCTGTCAAGTCACCCTTGGTGAGAATGACCATATCGTCTTCGGTCACCAATTTACGCCTCAAGAACTCTTCGGCAATGGCGCGGTTTAGCACGGCATGATCGGAGATGCCCTTCTCGTTGAACGAGATTGGGTAAACACCGCGATAGAGAGTCACTTTTCGACAGGTTTTTTCATGATGGGTGAGCGCGAATATCGGTATGCCGGAACTGATGCGCGACATCCACAAAGGCGTTGATCCTGTCTCGGTCAATGCGCCTATGCACCTGACTTTTAACCGATTGGCGATATACATTGCCGACATGGCAATCGCTTCGTCAATCTTTCCAAATTCTTCAGTCATGCGGTGGTCGGATTGCCGCATTCTGGGATATTTTTCTGCTTCAATGCAAACTCTGGCCATGGCCGCCACGGCCCGATCAGGGAATTTCCCAGCGGCAGTTTCGGCGGAAAGCATGACAGCATCTGTGCCGTCAATGACGGCATTTGCCACGTCCGAGACCTCGGCCCTTGTGGGCTGGGGATTCTCGATCATGGACTCCATCATCTGCGTGGCGGTGATCACCACTTTGTTGCGCATACGAGCCAAACGGATCAGCCGTTTTTGTTCGTGCGGCAACTGGGCATCGCCTATCTCCACACCTAAGTCGCCTCGTGCCACCATGATGACATCGGACTCGTCAATGATGCCTTCGATGACGCCATCCAGAATGGCTTCGGCCCGTTCAATCTTGGACACAATGCCCATATCGCTCCCGGCTTGGCGCAACAACTCCCGCGCCTCTACAATGTCCTCCTTAGAGCGTGGGAAGGAAATTGCCAAATAATCAGCACCGATGCTGACTGCCGTTAGCAAATCTTGCTTGTCCTTGTCGGTCAAAGCGGGGGCCGACAAGCCCCCGCCCAGTTTGTTGATCCCTTTATGGTCGGACAGCACGCCGGGGATGGTGACGACGCACTTGACCCGGGTGCCGACGACTTCCTTGACCTTCAGTTCGATTAAACCGTCATTGAGCAGCAGGGTGTCTTCCGCCTTGACATCTCTGGGCAAGTCTTCGTAACAACAGCCCACTTGTGTCTCATCGCCCGCATCAGCAGGAAAAGCGATATCCAAATCAAAGTCCTGGCCTTCCACCAACTGAATTTTGCGCTTGTCTTTAAAACGCGCAATCCGAATTTTCGGCCCTTGCAAATCTGCCAGTATAGCCACATGGCGATTCAGTCGGGCTGCGATTTGCCGGACTAATTCCGCTCTCGCCCGATGTTCGTCAGCGGTGCCATGAGAAAAGTTAAGTCTCACGACATCGGTTCCGGCTCGGATAATTTTCTCCAATACCTCAGGGGATTCCGAAGCCGGTCCCAAGGTGGCGATGATTTTGGTTCGACGGATAGCCTGTTTGCTCATTATTTTGCTGGTTTAATGTTTATTTCGCATTGATGAGGGCACGGGTGGTGTCCAACATGCGGTTGGAGAAACCCCACTCGTTGTCATACCAAGACAGAACCTTGACCAAGTTTCCACCGATGACCGTGGTTTGTGTGGCATCGAAATTGGAGGACGTGGTGGTATGGTTGAAGTCACTGGAAACTAATGGGTCAACATTGTAACCGAGAATGCCTTTCAATGCGCCCTCTGAAGCTTCTTTCAGAATGGCATTGACTTCTTCTTTGGTCGTGTCGCGTGCGGCGATGAAAGTCAGGTCCACAACGGAAACGTTGGGGGTCGGTACGCGGATGGCGAATCCAGAGAGTTTGCCATTCAATTCCGGCAACACTAAGCCTACCGCATTGGCGGCACCCGTCTTGGTCGGGATCATGTTGAGTGCGGCAGCGCGGGCACGGTACAGGTCGGTGTGATATACGTCGGTCAGCACTTGGTCATTAGTGTAAGCGTGAATGGTGGTCATCAAACCAGAAACGACACCTAGCTTGTCGTTCAGAGGCTTAACCATCGGTGCCAAGCAGTTAGTGGTGCAAGAAGCGTTGGAAATGACGGTGTCCGAAGCTTTCAGCACGTTGTCGTTCACGCCAAAAACGATGGTGGCGTCGGCTTCATTTTTGTCGGCAGGCGCGGAGATGATGACTTTTTTCGCACCAGCATCAATATGTGGCTGGCATTTGGCTTTAGTGCGGAAAATGCCAGTGCACTCCAGCACAACATCCACGCCGAGTGCGCCCCAAGGCAGCTTGGAAGGATCGCGTTCGGACAAGACTTTAATGTGGTCGCCATTGATGACCAAGTCACCATCTTTGATCTCCACCGAAGCCTTGAAGTGACCGTGAACCGTATCATGCTTGGTCAGATGAGCATTGATCTTGGCATCACCCAAGTCGTTGATGGCGACAACTTTGATGTCAGTGTGACCATATTCGTAGATGGAACGCAGAATATTGCGTCCGATTCGTCCGTAACCATTGATTGCGACTTTAATCGTCATAGCTTTCTCCTAAATGGAAGTAATGAAAAAAATGTTGAGTTGCGGTTGATTATGCTGAACGGATTGTTCTTAATCTTGTGGAACTCATAGGGTTATTGCTGAAACCTGTTCGGCTGGTTTAGCATCTTGACCAACTGACCATAAAAAGACGGGGACAGCCCCGTAACAGTTAAGCCAGAAAGGGAATGAATAAACGTGTGGATGTTTCATGTGGTTGAATATAACAAACTCGCACTTGCTGAGTCCAGCGCCAGGTCTTCGATGACCCAGTCAGGCGACATGATCCGTTATAGACGTTGGCAAGAATATTGCTTTTATTTTGGCGGATGTTTGCTGCATAATATGGCAGTCCTCGCCATTTTCCTTGGGTGATGGGCCAATCACCCTCTCATCAGGAGTTTCCATGACTTCAAGCGAACAACCTTCACCCTTACCCCTAGACCGATTGTCAGTGCGCATCGCTCCAGCTTCAATGCCGTTTTCCACGTCAGCCGAAGAAAGCGTCAAGGCATTTCGGGGCGTCATCGGTCAGCAGGGGGCAAGGGATGCCATCGCCTTTGGCATTGCCATGGCCCGTCCCGGCTACAATATTTTTGTCTGCGGCGAACCCGGCACCGGGCGGCTTTCGCTGGCCCGGCAATACTTGGAGGATTCAGCGAAACCTGAGGAAACGCCCCCTGATTGGCTATACCTGAATAATTTTGGCGAACCAAGGGAACCCATTGCCTTGTCACTTCCTACGGGAAAAGGCAAGGAATTCTTGGCTATAATGGAAAATCTAGTTGATAGTCTGTTCGCAAGCATACCCGCTTCATTTGAAAATCCAGCCTTCCAAAGGGTCAAAGCACAGATCGAAAGGGAGTTTACCGAGCGCTATAACCAAGCCATTGGACGGGTCGAAAGCCAAGCCTGCGAACAGAACATCGCTTTGTTCCGCGACGGCGATACCATTTCTTTCATCCCAATGTTGGACGGTAAAGCGGTCAACGAGGAGGAATTTGCTGCTTTTGCTGAGGCGGACAAAGAGGCTTTCAACCGACAAAGCTTAAGCCTACAGGATTATTTGGCGGAAGTGCTGGCTGAATTGCCCCAATGGCGCAGGGAAACGAGGGACCGTTTGCGCCAACTCAACCAAAACACCATTGACCAAGCCATAGGGCCATTGTTGTCCAAATTGAACAAAGAGTTTCTCGCGTTGGCAGGCGTCCAGGAGTATCTGGAGGCAATGCGCTCGGATATCATTGTAAAACTCTCTGAGCAGACTGCGGAGGAAACGCAAACGGAGCCATCTGAGCATCCTCCCCGCAACCAATGGCGTGAACGTTACGCACCCCGCCTGATGGTGACCAATCCTGTGGGGGCGGGCGCTCCCGTGGTGTTTGAGGCCAACCCGACCTATCAAAATCTGTTTGGCAAAGTCGAATATCGAGTCGAGCAGGGATTGCTAAACACCCATCACCGGTTGATTTGCCCTGGCGCTTTGCACCAAGCCAACGGCGGCTATCTGATGCTCGAAGCGGATAAGTTGGCAGGGGAGCCTCATGTCTGGCCTGCCTTTGTACGCGCTCTGAAAAACCGGCTAATCACCATCGACCCGCCCTCCATAGACCCAGCTTCGCCCGTCGCACCTAGCCTCAACCCTCAACCCATTCCGTTGAATCTGAAGATCGTTCTGGTGGGTGATCGCGACATGTACTACCTACTTCAGGAAATGGATGAAGACTTCAACGAATTGTTTCGGGTGCTGGCAGACTTCGACGATTACCTTCCTCGCAATGCCGACACCGTCGCCCAACTGATTGGTTTAGTCAAAGATTATGCCGAAAGCTCCGGGTTTGCGCCTTTCACAGCCGGGGCTGCCAGCCGGCTGATCGAATGCAGTGGTCGGCTGGCCGAACACCAGCAGCGTTTGTCGGCCCATATCGGCGATATTTTTGAATTGATGGCGGAATCGGATTTGATCCGTCGGCAAGCAGGCGCGACTCTGATCGAGGAGAAGCATATCGTTGCCGTTCTCGACCACAAAGACCGGCGCCTAGGCCGCATCAGCCGTCGTTTGCTGGAGGAAATGCTGGACGGAACCATCCTCATCGGAACCGAAGGCGAGGCGGTTGGCAGGGTCAACGGACTCACCGTGCTTGAGCTAGGGGGAAGCCGGTTCGGCATGCCCGCCCGCTTCACCTCAACCGTGTCTCCGGGACGGCGCGGGGTTGTCGATATTGAGCGTGAAGTCGAGCTTGGTCAGGCCATTCATTCCAAGGGGGTGATGATCCTATCCGGTTATCTGGCCCACGAATACGCCCGGGATTTCCCCTTGGCTATTTCGGCCACCATCGCCTTGGAGCAATCCTACGGCTATGTGGATGGCGATAGCGCCGCTTTGGCGGAACTGTTGGCTTTGATCTCGGCATTGACTGGTGTGCCGGTTCGTCAAGGCTTGGCGGTCACCGGATCCATCAACCAGCACGGCGAAGTTCAGGCGGTGGGTGGCGTCAATGAGAAAATTGAAGGTTTTTTCAAGCTTTGCCATGCACGTACTCTGACGGGGGGTCAAGGAGTTGTCATACCCTTGGCAAATGTCACCCATTTGATGCTGGATTCCGCGGTGCTTGAAGCAGTCCGCAACGGCCTTTTTTCAATTTATGCCGTCGCTACGGTGGAGCAGGCATTAAGTTTGCTGACCGGCAGGCCGACCGATGAGGTTAATCGCCTGGCGGTGGACCGGTTACAGGAGATGGCAAAATGGTTTCAGCGGGAATAGAGCGTTTCATTTCACTATCAATGCCGACGCGAAGCGTCCGACGTGGTTTCCAGTGTTTCGCAACGCAACAGCATTGATAAGATTTCCAACCGCTCAGGAAGGTTGACGGCCTCGATCAGAAGTTGCCGCTCGGCCACTTCCAAGGGCAACACACAGGTCAAGCGATTGATCAGGTCAAGCATGCCAACATGCTCCAAGACTGGCCATTCGATATCTAAATGCTTGAAATCGCAATAGTTGCGCAATTGCTGTAAGAAATGCCCCCGCTCCATTTCAGTGACCGTGTCTTCCACGGTGTCGCAGCGGAACCTTGACCAGTCCACCCGAACCCGCCGATACCCGCGTGTCGTTGGAATTTCTTCCCTGATGTCAAAGCGGCAAACCCCTGTCAGCACCACCATTAGCCGGTTGTCGTTTGTCTCATTGAAAAAAGTTATCCTTCCAGCCGTCCCGGTTTTATAAAGCGCCAAGGTCTTTTCGTCGGACGCAGACAACTCCGGCTGTATCATCCCGATCAAGCGTTGCTCGGCCAGTGCGTCGAGCACCATGTTCAGATAGCGTGGCTCGAAAACGTTAAGCGGCAATTGGCAACCCGGCATCACTATCGCATGGGGCAGCGGGAAGATCGGTAAGGATTCGGGCAACTGTTCGAACGGCAAGGTAAACGAGGGGGGCGCTGTCATTTCGTAGGGTTCCTGTTTTTCATGATTTACTTGGATTATTGATTGAGAAGATGATTATTGTCAAAAAAGGCATCCATCACCATCAGCCCATGGTAAGTTTCCATATTATGCTTCACGACATAAAGCTCCAAAAGACATCCGCTGTAAGCAAGCCATTCCCCTTTTGCAGAGAAGCCGGCAGCGACGCGGTACCAGCCGGGTGTCAGCGCGACAAAAGGCAGGCGAACTCGGATTCCCCCCTTGCCTGCAACGAGCTGGATGGGTTGGCAGGTTAAGCCTGAATCGACCGATGCCACCAGCATTCCGGCTAAATTCATGAAATGGAGCGTCACCGTGACATCAGCCACTGCATTTTTCGACTCGTACTCCACAATCCAGTCCAAGCTTCCTCCGGTTTTCACCGAAAGCCCATCCTCCACCGGCTTATTGGATATCAATCGAGTGATTGACAATTGGTCATTGACAATTTTCACCGATTGAATCGCATCACCCAATGGCTGTAGCCGGTGATTGAGATAACCGACCGACTCGTAATATTTGTAGAACAAGGCATCCGGTTTGCCCAAGGCCACTTGCCTGCCGTTGAACAGCAATAAGCAACGGTCAGCAACATGGCGCACATTCATTTCAGAATGGGATACGAAAACGATGGCCGCACCGTTATGCTTGAGTTGGTTTAGGCGATCCAAAGCCCTAATTTGAAAAGCGATGTCGCCAACTGCCAATACTTCGTCCACTAATAATATGTCCGACTGTACACTGGTGGCAATGGAGAACTCTAAACGCGCATACATGCCATCGGAATAAGTTTTGACCTGCGCATCGATTGCCTCTTCCAAACCCGCGAAGACAATGATTGCGTCCAACTTGGCATCGGTTTCATCCTTGTTTAGTCCCATTTGCTGGCAGCGGATATAAATATTCTCCCTCCCGCTTAATAAGGGTTGCAGCCCTGAGTCGATGCGAAGCAGCGATTGCATTACTCCCAAAGTGACTATGCGTCCAGCATCGGGGCGATATTCGCGGTGAAGCAGCCTCAACAAGGTGCTTTTACCCGCCCCATTAGGCCCTATCACCCCCAAACATTCGCCACGCTCAACGACAAAAGAAACCTCTCGCAACGCCCAAAACTCATCTTTGCCCAAGGTCTCCTTAGGTCGAAGACGCAAGGCTTTCCTGATGGCTTTTTTAAACCCTTGAAAAAAAGCACTGGAGAGGCTACGGTGGAATTTTTTTCCGATACGATCAGCGAGTATTAGTTCGTTTGGCAAGGTTACAATCAATGATGTTCAAGAATTGATGGGCCGAACCTTTTGGGGTTGACTTCTAGCAACATTCCTTGTTGAGGATACAGAGCCAATTCACTGGCAGTAACCTGGGGAGGGGCGAAATCTTGATTCCATCCATTTTTTTCAAGCATGGATTCTGATGGCACTTTCCAAACCCCCTCTTGGTTAATTAAATACAATTGATAGGTTTTATTGCCGCCAATTACCGCAACAATGCCACTGGCAGGTTTTGACAAGTCGGAAAGAGCTTTAGCTAGTGTTTCACCAATTATGGAATAACCTCCTTGTAATGGATGTCCGTCTTTATCTTCAGGATATAAAGTAGAATCTACCATTGCAGCTTGTTGTAGAGGTTCGATCACGTCTATGTATCGGGAATTTTGCAATTTAGAAAAGTAGTTTTTCATATCAACTATGTGATTCATTTCTGCTGAAATTAAATTACTATAGTCCTTGGAATAGTTTATTCCATCCATTTTGATGCGTTTTGAGTAAACCATTTCCTTGGTTGGTATGATGGTGAAGATTAGTCTTGCATTACCGCCTTTGACTGTTTCGTCCATGATGTGCGCTGCTTCTTTCATGATCAAATAGCCAGCCTCTGCCGATGGGGAAACTGGGTCATTGGAATAATACCGTAAACGCGGGGTAAAGACCATTGAGTAACCATCATTGAACTTTACCGTCCACCACTCTGTTTCTGGGGCGGGAAAAGCAACTTGCGGCATGTCTGCCAAGCTTAGTTTTTTGTCAGGCCGTAGAAAACTCCATTTATCAATAGAGTAGGCAGCTTTAAACGACTCCAGCGAATCGTTTCCCGTATAATAAGCAATTATTATAACACGAGGTTTAAATCGCCCGGAGATTGCAAACATATTCAGATATTGAACAGCACCCCAACCGCCCGTTGCCATACTGTAGACTGCTGTTGTCGGCAAATTGAGTTTAGATAACATTAAGTTTGGCCAATTAAAATCAATTGACACATTATTTCCATACGTCTGACTATCTCCGATCGTTACAATAGGTGCAACGTTTGGTACGAAATAATTGCGGAAACCCAATACATCATGTGGACCAAACATCACATTATCCTCTGCTAAAGGACGGGCTCTCACTAAAGTAATAGGGTCGTTAATTAAGAAATCATTAGAATCTTTTTCGGCTTGGCTACGAAAAATAGTATCGAAAAAAGCAGGGAGTTCCTTTGAAAGTTTAACTATTTTTGCGTCTGTTGGCATTCCAAATAACTCAGGAGCGAGCCACCGAATTAACCCTAAGCCTGTAATCAATGAAAAAATAATGCTTCCAATCATCAACCAATACTCTTTTTTCATTAGGGATTTCCAGAAAGTAAATTTAATTTTGCCGCAATTTTCAACGACTACCAATCCGGTTGTGGGATACGCCGAATCAAATCATCCCAAACGATGACAACACCAGGCAACACACCGACTGGGGTTTCACCCGACAATTCGCAAACCTCCGGTTTGCCAAACTTGCCATCTTCAAGTTGGTAAATGGTGAGGATTCGGTCGGTCGGGTGAACCAGCCAATATTCCCGCACCCCAGCCCGCTCATATACCCGGCGTTTGCGCACATGATCGTGGCTGGCCGTGAAAGGTGACAACACCTCCACTGCAAAGTCAGGCGCACCGCGCACCCCACGCTTGCGATCCAATTTACTTTGGTCACAAACCACCATCACGTCGGGCTGCACCACGGTGTCAATGAGTTCGTCCTTCTCATTGGCTTTTGGCAGATGCACATCCACCGGTGCAATAAATACTTGGCAAGGCTTGCCTACGAGGGCGTTGCCTAATTGTCGATAGATTTCCCCGGCAAAATCCTGATGATCAAGCGTAGGAGCAGGAGGAGCCATCAAATAAGCTATTCCATCTATCAATTCATAACGCACGTCATCGGGCCAAGTCAGATACTCGGCATAAGTGTGCAATTTGTCATCGCGTTGGGCTAATCCCATCATGTTCCTCCAACTGAAGTACGTTCAAATAAGTAAGCTCCATTTCACGAGCCAAATCTGCCCAATCCCTTATGTCAAGCTCGGCAATAGTGGGTTTGCCAAGCTGTGCTTGAATGCAGTACGCCAAACTGTCCACGTTGTCAGCTTGATACAGGCTGTTCGGCGTATTGCCAAACAAATCCTCCATTGCCCCCACCTTAGCTGCCACCACGGGAAGCCCGCAAGCAAACATTTCGTAGGCTTTTTGTGGAAAGCTGGCACGTCCATATGGCGTGTCGCGTAAATACACCACGCCCACATCTAATGCGTTGAACAATACGGCAGTTTGCGCATGGGGCAATTCGCCCAGGCAATGAACTTTCGTCCCGGCAGGTGGCGGGCAACTCGGTTCAACCCGCCCCGCAAGCACCAGATGCAGTTGTGGGTGGTTTGGGGACAATCGCTCGAAAGCCTGATAGAGCGGCGAAATGCCTTTTTCCCGTTGTAGTGCGCCTGCCGTACCCACCAGTTGGGCATCGGCAGGAAGACCGAGGGATAGCCGACATTGATCCCTATCCAAACGGCGGAATATCGCACGGTCAATGGTGCTAGGCAATGAGATGACCCTGCCTTTGGCTTGATAATCGTCGCGAATATGCTTGGCCAGCACGTCCGATACGCAACTCACCACGGCTGCTCGCCGAATCGCTCTTTGATAAAGAGTGCGCATCCCCGGTATCCGTGCGAGGCCAAAACTCTCAAAATCGTCGTATAAATCGACTGCATAAGGTATTTTCAATCGCCTTGCCAGCCAATCACCTAGGACAATATGCGGACTGTCAGAAGCCCCAACCAGTAAATCAGGGGCAAACGACCGTAAAGCAGACTCCGCGCACCTTGGGTAAGCGGCAATGCCCAGCCCTTCAGGTGCTAGCCCTATCCAGTGCAGCTTGCCTGGGGTTGCTTCGTGATATTCGTCACGCGCTTCCGTTTGCCGGTAACTCAGGCACAAACCCATTACATCGTGACCGAGCAAGGCCAGTTGGCGCGGTTGTTCATAAAGCCGAGCATAGCGGTCGACGATGACATCCTTGCGCATGTATTGTCGTTTACACAGAAAGGCGATCCGCATGGCGTTTAATTTCTGTTCAATTTGTCTATCAGCTTGTCGGCAAGCTTTAATGCGGCTGCCACCACTTGATCCATATTGTAGTATCGGTACTGTGCCAACCGACCTACAAAGCTTGTGTTTTCCTCGCTTTCAGCTCGTGATTTGTAACAATGATACAAAGTTTCATTTTCCGGTCTTGGCACTGGATAGTAGGGGTCCCCCTCATTTTGAGGATATTCCCGCATGATTGTCGTACCCGGATGGCTCTGTCCGGTCAGGTGCTTGTACTCGGTGATGCGGGTGAATTGATGATCGTTTGGATAATTGACCACACCCACCGACTGGAACCAAGGGCGATTCGCGATATGCTCACACTCGAAACGCAATGAGCGATAAGGCAGTCTCCCAAAGCAATAATTAAAATAGGCATCGATTGGGCCTGTATAAACGACGTGTCGCACAGGGTAGCGCCACTTTTCAGCCATAAACTCCACTCCCAACTCAAGCGTGATATTGGGATGGGCAAGCATCCGCTCGAATAATGCGCCATAGCCTTCTTTAGGCATGATTTGGAATTCATCAGTGAAATAGCGGCAGTCATCATTGATGCGCACAGGTATGCGGGACGTGACACTGGCACTTAGCTCCGAAGGGTCCAACCCCCATTGCTTGCGGGTGTAGCCACGGAAGAATTTTTCATACAAATCACGCCCCACCGCGTTCAACACGACATCCTCACTGGTTGACAATGGTTCCCGTGGTTCGCGAACCACATCGAAAAACGCTCTAACACCGGCTTCATCAAGATTCAAACCGTACAGGCGATTTACGGTCAAGCGATTGATCGGGATCGGTAAAAGTTGCCCGTCTACATGGGCAAGGACTCGATGTTCGTAGGGAATCCACTCGGTGAATTGTGACAAATACTCGACGACCCGGGGGGCATTGGTATGGAATATATGCGGCCCATAGCGATGGATCAAAACGCCATGCTCGTCCAACTCGTCAAAAGCATTGCCACCGACATGTTCACGCCGGTCAATGAGCATGACCTGCATACCCGCACTGGCGAGTCGTTCGGCAATGACGCTACCGGCAAAGCCCGCACCGACGACCAGCAAATCTAACTTTGCATTGATGGATTTCATTCGCCCATCATAGAAGTTTCAGATGGCTTTAGCTAGCACAATAGCGCCACCTAGCCATGAGTGCTCAATGCATTGCAACATCTCGGAATAGTCGCGTTCCACGAAGTCATACCAGTCTTTGCCATATTGCCCGACTATCGCTTCTCGTTTTGCATGAATTTTATTGACCAATTGGCGATACCACTGGGCATAGTGTAGCGTCAAATCCTCAACTGAATGCAATGCCCAGCCGGTTTGTTTCAGTTGGGCAGGCAATTGAGCCAATTTGAGCGGTTGCCAATAGTCATACCGAGCAACTTTAATGTCCTTGTGTTCAAACATGCCAGCAGGGTCGGTGTAATCAAATATCACCAACAGGGCTGAATCATTCGCAATTTTCCGCAATTGCCCCAAGGCGAGAGCTTGATCGGGAAAAGCATAAAATGAATTGAACAGGACGAACATACCGAACTTCCCAGTAATACAATCGACAAGAAGTTCGACATTGGCTGTTTTAAATCGGACTTGCGGGTAGCGCTGACTGGCTTCGTCGATGGAAGCCACATCAATATCAATGCCCACCATCGGACTCCAACCTTGGCGACGGATAAAGTCTGCCGTCCCGCCGCGTCCACAACCGACATCAAGTATTGGGCCGGGTTGGCCCTGAGGAATATGATCCAGCACCAGCCGGATGGATTCTTCTTCACCGGCATGGGCAAAGTCGCCGTCACGAATCAAGGCTAGAATCGCCTTGCCCTCATGGGAGTTCATGTGCATTATGGTAGCCTCTTTTCTAATTGCTCGGCGTTGATCCGTCCGGCTAGGCACAAATAGTCGAGTACTGCCGCTGAATAGGCTTCCTTTCCATCAATGAATGATTGAATGGCATCCAATCCTGCTTGAGTCCGCTCTACTATAGATGCATTGTGGCGATTTATCTTGGCTGCTAAAAAGCGGTTCTCACCCGACTCTTGGGCTTGTTGACGTGCTTGCCGCAAACCGTCATCAGACAGGTTGTAAACTGAGATGGAGTGGAGCCCTTTGGCACTGTTATCAACTTCTGCCACAATGCCCCGATCGCCGAAACAAATATGCTCGTGCGGATCATCCGTCAGTGGATTCAATAAAAGTGAGGATTCAAGATCATCAATATCTTCGGACAATAAGTAATAGATACCTTGCTGTGTTGGACTAACGAAAGGCGGTCTTTTCAAATTCGGCAATTCGGCTTCATCTAGGCGAAACCTAAACAGATACTGTCTAGCTACAGGAAATTGATTTTTCTTGCCTTCATGACTATTACAAAATGCGCAAGATGGCAGCAAGTTTTTGTAATCATAGGCAAGCCAGAAATACCCTGGATGCTCGATTTGAGAACTATCTTCTCGGCTGCATAACGCCTTATGCAACTTCGAATCATCGAGTTTTTTGTACTGAACCATCCCCTTGGGTCGAAAATGTTCGGCATGGTAGGGCGAACGTACTTCTTTGGTTTCGCAATATGCACATTTTCCATGGAAAACTCGCTCTAGCAAAAAATCCTTTAACCATTTCCATATCTCATCTTCCCAAGGATAGGTAAACTTTTTGTTGTTATTTTGTGCTTGCCATTGCTCATAGGCTGCAATCACCTTCATCGTTGCCTCCTGCGCTTCCTGTTGCCACTTTTCCCAGCCAATTTTATCTTGCCCGGTCAACTTATCAGGATTGAATCGAACCCGAATCATTTTGGATGCCGTTGCTGCTGTTTCTGAATCTCTGTCAAGAGTTCCGCCACACGATCCTCCACAGTCTTCCGCGCTTCCGCAAACTCATCTGCTTCACCTAGTTGTTCCTTCAAAATAGCGCTGACCACTTCCTGTGCCAAACGTTCTGCTGGCATAGATGCCGACATTGGAACCCGTACACGAATGACCTGCCGCAGACGACGAAACTCTTCCTCTTCCTCTGTTGTTCGCTTGCGCTTGCCCAATAGTGCCTGGTAGCGTTGAGTTTCCTGCATAGTGGTGGTATCTAGCGAAGTATTGAGACCAAATAAATCCCCAGTAAGTACCTGATCTGCACGACCATAGCTCATTTTCTCGTCGATTTGTGCCACAACTACAGTACCTTGTTCGTCACGCACCAAGCGTAGCACTTCAGTAATGGGTAGTCCACCAACGACTAACGGCGAATGTGTTGAAGCAATGACTTGGATATTAGGAAAGATACTTTTTAATTTGCCAACCAAACTTTGTTGCCAAATTGGGTGCATATGGGCATCGATTTCATCCATTAATACCAATGCATATTCTTGAGTGGGATCGGAAACACCGTTGTTGCCATAATGAACTTCATACAAGCGTTGCAAGAGAATTCCGACCCAGCTCAACAGTGAAGTCATCCCTTGGCTTAGAGCCTCAATCGGAACAATGCCATCATGAGTTTTTATCATCACGCGAAAATCAGATGTCACCTCTTTAAATGCTATGCCAATACCTTCGGTCAGTGCGCCGACAATCTCGAAAAACTTGTCGCGTATCTCCGTTGCGCGTTTGCGATCTAGCTCTGGAAAACCTTCTTTGCGGCTAAGTCCATCAATATTGACCAACCATTGTTTAAGGTCGTCCATGCGAGAATCGGCATCGCCTTGAAGTATGGGTAACATATCATCCGCACTAGGCCGTTTTACACCCATCCCTTGTGGGCCTTGCGAGAATTTCCAACTCAAGCTGCGCAAGGGGGGAAACCCTAGGGCAACCCATCCTTCCGCTTCAAGCGCCCTACCTCCATGACTAACCACTTCCGCAGATGAGCCAACTTTCTGAATTTCGGCGATATAGCCTGATGGGTTTCGGGCGGTGATCAAGGTGATGCTGCCTATGGTTTGCCCCACCCGCAAAAGCCTCCCTGCAAAATGGCGAGCATCGGAACCGACTATGGCGACGCCGATGGCTTTTAGAATGGTGGATTTCCCCACGCCATTATCGCCTAGCAGGATTTTCCAATAATCGGAAAACTCCAGTTCAAGCTCACGAAAAGGACCAATATTGCGGAGAATAATCTTTTGTAGCCTAGGGCCAACGATTGGGATATTTGATAAGGCAAAAGTTTCTTCCTGTTGCTTTGTTTTGCTGGCTAATTCCCCTAAAAATGAATCAACCTTGGGGTAATCCAGTGTGATTGGTAATGGCAGCACCTTAATATTGTATCGACGTTCCAAAACTAACGCTCTCGCTTGCCAACTACCGCCCGATACGCCTACTAATGCATAATGTTGACGTGGTATTCCGCTTGGAAAAATGAAAGTAGCGAGATAATCAGCTAATCCTTCAATACTGACGCCTAGAAACAACAGTGTACGCGAGAAAAACAAGCCTTCCATAAAACGGGAAAAAGCGGCATTACTACGGACTAGGTTTTGATAATCGGTAGGACCAAGAATCAAAGTGTCCGGTCTATCGAAGTCGCCATAGAGTTTTAATACAAATTGCTTTTCACGGGCGGAAAGCAATTCCAACAAGGTTTCTGAATCTTGAGGGGTAAGAATGGGCAAGTATTTCGTACCGGTATAAGCACGGTCGATCAATGTGTCATAATTGGAGGTTAGAATCCCCGCAAACGGAATCTCGCGTAGTAGTTCATAAGCGTAAGGCAATGCCGCATCAGTGGTCGAAGTACGCCGATAATATTCCAACAATTGCTCACGTTGCTGGCAGAAGGCACTCACAACATTATCGGCGACATCATTAATTTCACCTTCTTGTAATGCGCTCCTTTGCAATGCGGCTTCTTTTGTCGTCATTAAATTAAGGTCCACCGCCTCGTTAATCAAGCCTTCGACAAACCCCCGCCACGTGGGCAAACCCGCCTTGGCACTCAGACCAGAACCAATAAACGCTACGCATTCTTCTTTAAGACAAGCATCGATTAAATCTTGAGGTATCTTTAACGAAGCTTTAGGTTCTAGGTTCTCAAGCAGAGTGGAGGGGTTTTCCTGTCCGTTATTGATGTGTTGACTCGGTTGATTGGTTATTGTGTTCTGGATTTGTGGCCGCTCCAAGGGGGCATGACGCAGTGCATGAATAAGGAACTCGACAACATTTTTCGCAGATATTTCCGGTGAAAACAAACCATGTGGCCCTTTTTCAACTTCTGCCCAGTAGCAGCTAATGGTCTTGACTAAAATCCAATCAACCTTTCTAGCTTCGCAAACCTCTATGAGTGGTGCAGTACCTTCCATCTCGACTGATAGGCTCATGTTATCATTTTGAATATAGTAAATTTTCCCATAAACCAGTGGATCACCGGTCAATATTGGCCGGAAGTGCACGGTTTCGCCTTCCCAGTCCAGATGGGCGCTATGAAGGAAATTCACTAGCCGGGAAGCTGGATTTGGCATCTTGGCTTGAGTACGGATGTAAAAAAATATATCAATATTATTTTCAAGCAAGACTAATTTATTAGAAACCAAAATATCGCCTATACTATGCCTTACGTCATTGCCGAAAGCATGTCCAAGCAAAATCACGGCATGAGGTTTCAAGAACCCGATCGCCTCATCCAAAGCATTGCAAGCTTTACTCATTACTCCATCTTCCATCACTGGCAAAGCGACCATCATCAGTTTCACGCCATTGTGTACCCCGAGATCACGGTAAAACTGGTCCCCCGTGGCTAAAGCTTGCAATCGATTGTCAGTTTTTCGATCAAATGCTTCCAACACCGCCTTACTTTCAGAGCGCGAGAAAGTCACGATCAATACATCAGCGGTTATAGGTTGTGGGCTTTGCATGGGTTATTTCTCTAATCTCCACATTTGCAACAGGTAGGTTCGTTCCTTGGCAAATGCTATTAAGTGCCTTGACATAAATGCCTTTCCCCGTCGATTTACTAACGGGAAAAAGCTGGTGTTGCCGTGCAATTCGTTGAACATTTTCATGGGTTATCTAGCCATATATGGTTGTAAAGTTCGCACCTTGGGCGAAGCTGCCTGGAATGATTTTCATCGTCGGCTGACACTTCAATCAATATTGTTGGAGAAAGACGTAGACAAAAATGTTTTCGGTTTCAGGTTAGCTGCCAGTTCAATTGTTCACAGCAACTTCCAAACTAAAATCGTTTTGATAACAGATTAATTCAATTTTGAATCAAGTCAACATTGAATTGATGCTATTGTAGCCCCCAAAGCGTCATGGGAAAAACTCCCCTATCCCTAAAGCCCTAATTACGGGACACTATAAGGCCACTAGCCAATAGAGAAACGCCTTGAGCTTGCGATTTCGCCTGAATTTGATGATTGCGCTGACCATGCTGATTATCGTCGGTGTTGGCACGTTGTTTGTGGTCCATAATGCTCGACGCTCGGTGTCGGAAGAGGTGCGATCCTCCGTCAACATGGCTTTGCAATTGGTGGATGCTGGCTTGGCGCGGAGTGAAGCCCGTCGACAAACCCTGGTGGCTTGGCTGGCCGAATTGGCAAAAATGGAGAAGATCCGTCGCTTGCATATCCAAATGCAGCAACCGCCGCAATCTTTGATTGACCTGTCCAACAACATTAGCCAACAAGCATCTAGCCCCGTTCCCGCTTGGTTCGTCTGGGCGGTGACACCGACTTTGATCATGGGGGAAAGGGAATTAACCGATAGTGATGGCAAACCCGTCCACATTCTGATTGAAGCCAACCCGGCCGATGAAATTGCTGAGGCTTGGATCGAAGCACGAAGCTTCCTGATCTTCATGGTCGCCTTGGCATCGGCTGTGTCCGCCTTGGTCCATATCTCCCTTGGTCGGGCATTCAAGTCGGTGGGTCACATCCTTCGGGGCATGGAAGACATCGAGCAAGGGGACTATGGCAAGCGCCTCCCCCGTTTCGATTTGCAAGAGTTTGACCGTATTTCGGCAGCCTTCAACCACATGGCTCAGGCTTTGGCAAAATCCCGCGACGAAAATCGCGCTTTAACTAGGCATTCGCTAAGAGTTCAGGAGGAAGAAAGGCAGTTTCTTGCCCAAGAACTGCATGACGAGTTGGGCCAATCCTTGAGTGCCATCAAAGCCATGGCGGCCTCCTTGCGGCATAATAACGGATTGGTGTTAGCCTCTGACCCTGATAAGCCCTCAGCCAAGATGGAAGCCGCCCAAACCATCATGAATCAGTGCGACCGTTTGTTTGGCGTGGTGCGGGGGATGATGCGTCGCCTGCGCCCGATGATGCTGGACGAATTAGGGCTGATCCCTTCTTTGCATGACATGATCGACAACTGGCGCACTCGGCATCCAAACATTCAGATTGTGTCTGATCTCGAGAATGATGTGGAAGAAATGGTTGGAAATGCGAAGATACACCTTTATCGCATTGTGCAGGAAAGCCTGACCAATGTGTCCAAACATGCAGAGGCTAAAAATGCCCGTATCGAATTGAGTCTGACAGAAGACGATTGCATTCGTCTCTTGATTGTCGATGATGGCAAAGGCTTTGACACCACCTTGCCTAGGAATGGCTTTGGTTTGCATGGAATCCATGAGCGCGTGTTGAGCATGGAGGCATCTTGGCACTTGCAAGCCGCCCCGAACCAAGGCGTCAGACTGGAAATTAAAATCCCTTGCGATAAGATAAAGACATGAACAGAAAAATAACCGTCATGCTGGTGGATGACCACGCTGTGGTTCGGGCTGGATACCGTTTGCTATTGAGCCAATCGAGCCACATCGAAATCGTCCGCGAAGCCGAATGTGGCGAAGAGGCTTGCCAATTTTATGCCGAAAGCAATCCTGACGTGGTCGTCATGGACTTGTCCATGCCGGGTATCGGCGGTTTGGCCGCCATTCGCCGTATCTGCGGACGCGACCCCGAAGCCCGCATCCTTGCCTTTAGCATTCACGACGAATCAGTCTATGCCGAACGGGCCTTAGAAGCCGGTGCAATCGGCTACATCACCAAAAGTTGTGCCCCGGAAATTTTGGTGGAAGCCGTGTTGGCCGTCGCTCGCAACGAACATTATATCGAACGCGAAATTGCACAACGCTTGGCCTTGCAACGGGTGGCCGGCAAAGATGCCGCCGCCAATTTACAAACCCTTTCGGCTAGGGAGTTTGATGTGTTTTGTTTGCTCGCCCAAGGCCGCACCCCCCGTGAAATCGCCGAGGAACTCCGCTTAAGTTATAAAACTACGGCAAACTATAGCTCTTTGATTAAAGCCAAGCTAGGCGTGAACACTTCGGCGGAAATGGCTAGATTGGCATTGCAGCAGGGGATATTCAAGGATTAAAATCCTACTTCAGAAGAACCTCTTTAAATGGGTCGAAATAAACCTATTTTCCAATGGCTGGCATGTCTGTATAACATATTTTATTGCATAATTATTAGACTTTAAATTAATATGGATAATACCACTCTACTCTACTTTACAATAGTTTCGGTTCTTTGGGAATTCGCATGGTGACCAGCAGCAGGCTGCTCACATGCCATTGTTTTTAAATGCGTAGCCACTTTCCAAGAGCCGTTTACCATGCGAATTCCCAAAGAGCCATAGTTTCATCTCTAGCCACAGATATTGGGATGGCTACAGTGCTATGGACACGTAAAACTTATTCTGGATTTGGTTATTGGACACTTGGAGCATTTATAGTAACAATTGCAACATCAATCCATTATTTTATCAATACCCAACCACCGAACTCATTCAACATCAATATTTCACATTTTACAATAATAACTGGTGTTGCTATTAATATATTGGGACTTCAAATATTTCGTGGACTTAAGCCTAGCTACCGGTTGATTATTTGGCTGTTATTAGCCTTCCTTATTGTTGTTTCATATTTAGATTATTTTGCATTTGATCTACTCGCACACACTGTCATCACTTGCCTATATATTAGTTTATTTCAAGCTTGGGCGCTATTCATATTAATTAGAAACCGTCCCGCCTATTTTGGCTCTTGCGATATACTTTTGGCAGCCAATTGGATAATGACAGCCTTGTTTTTTTTGGGACGAGCCATTTACACTATAATTAATATTTTACCATTGGAAGATGTCAAAGCTGATTCGCAATTAGAAGGAATAACCTATTTAATCACAATTTTGAGCGATGTTTTAATATCCACTGGTAAAATTCTACTAAATTCAGAAAGGCTTGAATACGATTATTTACAAGCACTTAAAAATCTTGAAACAGATATAGAAGAACGCCAACATGCTGAAAAGCAATTAGCCGAAAGTGAAGCTCTTTATCGAACATTAATAGAAAATACAACCTCTGGTATATTCATACAGCGGAATGGGAAGTTTCTTGAAGTAAATAAGGCATTGCTGGAGGTTTCTGGATATTCTAGTGATGAATTGATTGGCATGGATGTGATGGATACTGTTCATCCAGAACATAGGGAAATGGTGGCTCAAATAAGATCAATGCGACTTGACGGCAAATTATCTAATACTCGCTATGAAGTTAAGATACTGACTAAGCAAGGGGAGGTAAGGTGGTTAAACATCAATTCAGTGGAAATCCTTTATTCCGGTCAACCCGCCATCCTTGGCACGGCGTTTGATGTCACTGAACGCCGCCGTATCGAAGATAACTTAAATAGGAGCTTAAAAGAAATTCAACGTCATGATAACCAGATGGTCGCCCTCAATCGAATGAATGAACTATTATTATCGTGTAACAATAGAAACGAAGCCTATTCAATCATTACCTATAGCGTAAAAGAGATGTTCACCCCTTTCAGTGGAGTTATTGCTGTACGAAAAAACGATGAATCAACCGACTTGAAAATAGTGGCTTCTTGGGGCGAGGGAGACTATAGCTGCCAGAATAGCCAATTATCCGATTGTTGGGCCACACGTCAAGGAACTCCGTTTTCGTCTATCGAACATGGCAATAGCTTGGAATGCCAGTTTTTTCCGGGAAGGCCAAACTGCTCATATTTTTGCCTGCCTATGATTGTACGGGGGCAAACCTTAGGTCTTATACACGTTAGTAATGGCACTAGTTACCTTGACGAACAGTCTTTCCAAGAAGTAAAAACTCTAGCCACCGCAGTAGGCGAAGCCATCAAATTGGCTCTTTCAAATTTGCAATTGCACGAAGCTCTGCTTGAACAGGCGATTCGCGATCCGCTTACCGGCATGTTCAATCGTCGTTATCTTGATGTAACCTTGCCTAGGGAACTTCGTCGCAACCAACGAAACAACGAATTAATGTCCGTTGCTATGTTGGACTTAGACAATTTTAAGAAATTCAACGATCTTCATGGACACGAAGCAGGAGACACCGTGCTAAAGAATGTCGGAAATTTACTACTAAGATTCTTGCGTTCCAGTGACATACCCTGTCGTTACGGCGGAGAAGAATTCACAGTCGTCATGCCAGCCTCCTCCTTAATTGACGCCCACCAACGTCTCGAACATTTTCGCCAGAATGTTGAACAACTTCAGGTTCTCCACCGGGATGGGCAAATTTTGAAAGTAACAGTTTCCATTGGTATCGCCGAGACAAAACTGGGTGAAACAAATGCCATAGACTTGTTAGACCGGGCTGATAATGCACTTTATCAAGCTAAAGCTCAAGGCCGTAATCAAGTAGTTTCTTGGGCGCAGCCAGCGAACCATTAAAACTTGAAAAGTGTCTTCCACCATTCATCAAAAATCTTAAAGTTAAATCTATGAATCTACAACTAACTGATAAAACTGCTCTCGTTTCCGGCTCTACCAAAGGCATTGGCTTTGCCATCGCTCGCCAGCTTGCCGCAGAAGGTGCGCATGTCATTGTAAATGGCCGTTCCGATCATGCCGTCGCCACTGCCTTGGGACAGATTCGCCAAACAATCCCTGAAGCCAAGTTGGACGGCTTTGCCGGAGATTTGTCCACCCAAGAAGCCGTTGAGGCATTACTCAAGCGCTTTCCAGCCTTGGACATTCTGGTCAACAGCTTAGGGATTTTTGAACCCAAGTCCTTCGAGGAAATTACCGACGAGGATTGGCGGCGATTCTTCGAGATCAATGTGTTAAGCGGTGTGCGCCTCAGTCGGGCTTATCTCGCGGGCATGAAGCAACGGAATTGGGGGCGGATCGTATTTGTCAGCAGCGAAAGCGGCATTCAAATCCCCGTCGAGATGATTCACTACGGCACGACCAAGACAGCCCAACTTGCGGTCTCACGCGGATTGGCGGAGCATTGCGCCGGAACCGGGGTCACGGTGAATGCCGTCCTGCCAGGACCGACGCGCACAGAAGGGGTGGAGGAGTTCGTTATGCAACTCAGCGGAGGCCAGTCGTTCCAAGCGTTTGAAAAAGATTTCATTGCCAGTGCTAGACCCAGTTCCCTGATTCAACGCTTCGCCACCGCCGAGGAAGTTGCCAACTTGGTGGCTTTTGTGTGCAGCCCACTTGCCTCAGCCATCACCGGCGCAGCGTTGCGAGTAGATGGTGGGGTGGTAAGGTCGTGTTTTTGAGAAAGACTAACAGCCCATCTTGGTGCTAGCATGAACACAGTTAACTAAGCGAAAATGGGTTGTGCTGAATGTTCCCCCTCACGCCCTTACCGTCAATATGACGCTAGATCACTTTGGACTAAAGGGGTGATGGCAGCCGCAAAAATACACTGTTTACGATATTTATAATAATGAGGAATTGAGGTGTGAGTCCCATGGCCTTACTATCCAATAACGACTGACACAATATCCCTTCAGAGTCTCAGTCAAGCAACATTCTCACTGGAATTCATCATGAACAATTTTCATAGATTTTATCAAAGGGCAAATGAACTGCCTGCGCGAACATGGTTTTTGTTCGGCTTTTTATCCTGCATAGCCTTGGAACTGGCGGCTATGTATTTTCAATTTGTACTATTGCTCGAACCCTGCCCGCTTTGCATCACCCAACGCTTGATTTTGATTAGCTTGGCCCTGATTTTCCTCAGCGGAGCTTTGCACAATCCAGGTCCTGCAGGGGTACGCAATTATGCGGGACTGGCCGCATTCGTCTCCTTGGCAGGAACGTCCGTGGCAGCTTACCATTTTGCGATTCAAATACTGCCTCATGATGAGCTATCAAGCTGCGGCCCTGGCGCGTCTTATATTTTGGAGCATTACCCGTTGGCCGATATCGTCCGGCAATTTTTGACGGGTACGGGCGATTGTACGCAAGTCGTTTGGAGTTTTCTTGGCCTGAGTATGCCCTTTTGGGTCGGCTTGTGCTTTTTAGGGATGTTTATACTGTGTGCTTGGCAATTTATGCGGGCTGTTGCCACCAACCGACTCATCAATGCCTTGGCTTTATCGGCTGAGACTGAAACCCCGTAACCTTAGCCTTTTCCACAAATCAGGGACTTAACGACTTTTCTGTGAACGAAGATTTTCAGCGAGCTAGAATTACCCTGCAAAGCCTAGCCGATAACCTATGCCGGGTGATGAAGGGCCAAGAAATTGCCATCCGCCATTTGCTGGCGGCATTTGCCAGTGGCGGGCATGTGTTGCTTGAAGATGTGCCGGGTACGGGCAAGACCACGCTTGCCAAGGCATTGGCGCTATCTTGCCGGGCCGATTTTCAAAGGGTGCAATTTACACCGGATCTTTTACCCAGTGACATTTTGGGTGTTTCGGTATTGGACCCAAGCAGCCGGGAATTCCGTTTTGTGTCAGGGCCAATCTTTTGCCACATCTTATTGGCTGATGAAATCAATCGGGCGTCGCCGCGCACCCAATCCGCCCTATTGGAAGCCATGGCAGAATCCCAAGTCAGCATTGAGCGACAAAAATATAAACTAGAATCGCCCTTCTTTGTCGTCGCGACACAAAATCCCGTGGAGTTCCATGGAACCTACCCCTTGCCCGAAGCTGAATTGGATCGCTTTGCCCTGCGTTTAAGCTTAGGGTATGTGAGTGAGGAATTGGAGGTGTCGATTATTTCAGATCAACAATTGTCCCACCCCCTGCAACAACTTCAAGCCTGTGTCGATCTTGACGCCATTCGTCATTTGCAAGCCACTGTCCAAACCGTCACGGTATCAGATGAGCTAAAGCGTTATATTGTAAGTCTAGTCCGGGCCACTCGCGAGGCTGAGGGCGTGCGCCTAGGTGCCAGCCCCCGTGCAGCGTTGACATTGATGAAATGCGCCCAAAGCTTGGCTTTGCTGAATGGCTTTGATTTCGTCACCCCCGATGCCATCCAAGAGATTGCCGTTCCTGCCATCGTCCACCGCATCAGCCTTGACCATCAAGCAAGGTTTGGCGGTCAATGTGCGACATCGGTGGTGGAGGCGATACTCGCCCAGACACCCGTGCCGGCTTAAAAACCATGCTCCGTCGGCTGTTGTTCCATCAGTTCGGCCTTGTATACCGAATCAGCGTTTGGTTCAGCCGCCACTTTAGCCCACTAGGCCACTTCCTGTTGGGCTTGTTGATGGTGTCTGCCGCATTTGGTGCCAACACCCGCGCTGCCACCACCTATCAATTGGCCGCGTTATTGGCTGGCCTGTTTGGCATGGGGTTATTGTGGAGTTTTATTGGGCGAAAGTCCCGTTTGGCATTGTCCGTGGAGCGTTTGATTCCCTTGCACGGGACGGTGGACGAACCTATGCGCTATCAAATTACGCTACGCAACACTGGCAAGCGAACCGAGCGCGGTTTGAGCATGATGGATCAACTGGCTGTCAACTTTCCCGCTTGGGATGAATTTGCCGCGACCACCGACGCCACCCGTCGCAATCCATTTGACCGTTATGTAGGCTTTCACCGTTGGCAAAACCTGATGCGGAGCAAGCGTGGGGCCAGTATCGTCGAGCGGCCTTTACCCGACTTGCCACCCAACCAACGCATCAGTTTATCGATGGAACTGACCCCGTTGAGGCGTGGGCGTTTACAATTCGCAGGGGTATGCATTTTCCGACCTGAACCATTTGGTCTGTTCCGCACCTTACACCTCATCCCATTGCCGAAAGTCTGCTGTGTGTTGCCCAAACGTTATCCAGCATCTCAGCTACCGTCTTCAGGTGGCAGGAGTTATCAGCGTGGCGGCGTAGCCTTGGCCAACGCAGTGGGCGAATCGGAAGAATTTTTGTCCTTACGCGAATTCCGTTCGGGCGATGTGCCTCGCAATATTCATTGGCGCAGTTCCGCCAAGCTAGGCCGCTTAGTGGTCAAGGAATTTCAGGATGAATATTTTGTACGTAGCGCCCTAGTCTTGGATACATTTTTAACCTCGCCCCGCCCTCTCGATTTTGAGGCGGCAATTTCCGTTGCCGCTTCCATGGTCAATCTGGAAACACAGCGTGACAGCCTGCTTGACCTGATGTTCGTCGAACAGCAAGCCCATTGCTTTACCGCCGGACGCGGATTGGCGGGAACCATGGAATTGTTGGAAGTGCTGGCGGGTGTGCAGCCTGCGGGCGACGGCAGTTTTGAATACTTGGCTCAGAATGTCATGCAGCGGGCCGATCATTTAAGTAGTGTGGTCTGCGTGTTGCTTGCATGGGATCAAGCGCGGCAACACTTGATCGAACATTTACTGGCTTACAAAATGCCAGTCGCCGTCTTACTGGTGCAGGAACAAGCACCGGATTGGCAAACGAAACCGAACCTGTTCCTGCGCCATCTGCATCCGAGCCAGATCGCCACAGATCTGCAATGGAACTGAAATACCCAAGTTTGCAATTATCGCTTGCCCTCGCTTTTTGGGGATGGCAAAGTGATATGTTGGCGTATGCCGCTACGGTTTTATTGCTGGTGCTAATATCCCACCGCACTCCGTGGCGTTGGGAAATGGAAAAAGCTGAATTTCACCGTATCGGCGACCTGACGGCGGTTCTGCTTGGCTTTGCGATCATCTATTTTTACTCCTCAGACAGTGACACCTTGGCGGTTTACTCCATACTGCGCTGGTTACCAGTGCTATCCTTGCCACTGTTGCTGGGGCAGCTTTACAGCATGGGTCAGCTTCTACCTTTGAGCGCCTTGTTTTATTCCATGCGTCGTTATGGCATTGCCACCACGGTGGACATCCGGCTACCCTATGCATTCCTGTGCATCCTTGCCGCTGGTAGCGGCAATGCCACTGACCAAAGCTATTTCATCGGCGTCACAGCCTTTACCCTATTGGTGTTATGGACCAACCGTAGTGGACGACATACGGGTGTGATATGGTTCCTAAGCTTCCTACTGGCGGGATGGTTGGGTTATGGCATACAAACCGGTTTGGTCAAATTGCAAGAGGTGTTTGAGGAATGGGCAGTGGATTGGTTCGCCGATTGGGAGCCTGACCCCTTCAAAACCCGAACAGCCATTGGCGACAGAGGCAAACTCAAACTTTCCAGCCGGGTGATACTACAAGTTTCCCCCGATGACTTTCCATTAAAACATCCATTGTTATTGAAGGAAGCCACTTATGACCGTTATTCCGGTCAATATTGGACGACAGGCAATAGTACATTCCAAACTTATACCCAGCTTCATCAGACCAATACCGAACCTCTTATTCCCACAGCAACAGCCCTAAACCACATCACCGTGTTACACCTGCTTGCCCAACATAGTGTATTACTGGCCTTGCCTAATGGTATGCTGAGTTTGCAAGGTCCGCCGGAGGAAAATTTACTCCGTAACAAACTTGGCACCGTCAAATGGCTGGAAACCCCGCCCGTAGTCCGTTACCAGATAACCTATGTTGCCACTGACAAGGACTCAAGCGCCCCAACCCCGTTTGACACCCAATTGATCCCATTTACAGCCAAGATGCTGGAACCCTTGAAGCAAGAGCTAGGCTTGAGTCGATTGACACCTGAACAGGCCGTCGCCAGCGTAGCCAATTTTTTCGCCACCCGTTTCGCTTATACCCTGGACTTAGGCAATAGCCGCGATGAAAAAGAAGCGCTGGCAGATTTTTTGTTTCGCCGCCATGCCGGACACTGTGAATATTTTGCCACCGCCACGGCCCTGTTGTTGCGAGTGGCCGGGGTTCCCGCCCGTTATGTGGTCGGGTATTCTGTGCAAGAACCGGATTCTGCTGGCAAGACTTATCGAGTCCGCCAACGCCATGCCCATGCGTGGACCGAAGCTTATGTCAACGGTGCTTGGCAAACCTTGGACAATACCCCGTCACGTTGGGCCGAGGAAGAAGCCAAAGCCGACCCTTGGTGGCAAGCCATGTCCGACCTGTGGTCAAATTGGGCGATTCATTTTAAAGTCTGGCAATGGGAACGAGCGAAGCAAGATAAAAAGGAAGCCATCCCGTGGTGGGGGTGGTTGGTCATTCCGTTATCGGCTTGGTTGGGCTGGCGGTTGTATCAAAGTCGCAAACGAGTGGCATCCCTCCAAGGGCTCCAGCATGGCGATAATAGCACGGATCAGTTTGAAGACCCTGAGTATGCCCGTTTGGTGGAACAACTATTGGCAGAAGGCCATCCGCCACGCAATCTTGGGGAAACGCCTTTACAATGGTTAAGTCGGCTGGGTTTGAATGCGTATGAAGAGCAAGTATTGGGGTATTATAGGAGGAGGTATAGAGGCAATGCTGTTGACACAATCATCCCCCATACCCTAGCACAAGAGAGATAGGTTTGCACTTATGTCAAGCCTTGGTATTGTCCGATGGAAAACCCACCGTCTGCGACAGCAACACCTGATGGTCGGGGTTCAAGCCTAAAGCAGCCGCGATGGCCTTGCGGTCTAGCCAAGCGCGAATCACCGTGGATAGCCCATTGCTGGCACTAAACAAATAGACGTTTTGGGCTATCGCACCGGCTGAGGCCGCGGCAAAAAAGACCCGTTGTTCGGCTGGCATCAAAGCCATACGCTCAGGATCGGCCACATACACCAAATCCATGGGCGCATCATCGACAAAATCTTGATAACCAGTCACATGCCGCAGATCGCTCGCCGCGACCAAATGCAACGTGTGCGTCGTCGCATCGTAGCGATAGGCCCCGGAAGGCATGGCCACATAAACATCGACTTCTTGTGCATTGAGGGCGGAGGGTGCGGTTCTACTGCCATTGGGCCGGTTGACCCCGAAAGCTGCCCAGAGCAAGTCGGAAAGCATCTGTGAAGGCAGGGCGGTATTGGCAAATTGGCGAGAGGAACTGCGCTTCTGCAAGGCATCCATCAAAGGTAGGCCACCGTTGGTGTTGGGCGGGGGAAGCGTGATGGGGTTTGTTGCCTCCCCTTTCGGAGGTTTTGGTCTATTTCGCCCTATCAAGCTGAGTGCAAATTTAGTTAGTGTACTCATTGTCATACCTTTTAAGCTTTCGAGTAGGGATGGGTTAATGGCTTTCAATGCCGGCAAGCATAGACCCCAGTTCATCAATGGCATCAATCAATATTTTATCCAGATCGAGATAGGCATTGAGCAAATGGGCTTCATCGGCTTTGATGACATTGCCCGCTCTGGCTTGACGGGTTAATTCTTCAAGCATTTTATAGGAAGATTGCATGAAAGCAGTAGAATCATGGGATTTATTTTCCAATCTATCTGCAAAACCCAGCAATGCTTGTGAGAAAGAATCATCTAGCGCCGTCTGTAATTCAACCAAAGGTCCAATTTGATCCCTAAATTGCTTGCCGACATGATAATGGTGTCGGGCTTGCACCAGTCTGGCAATGGTATGTAGAGTGCCAACCATCAACCCTAAGGTGTTTAGTCTCGTGCTTGCATCAGCTTGGTTTGAGCCCGGTTCGATTTGGGCATTTTCCAAAAATGTCAGCACACTTTGCAGACCGCTATCGATTGACTTCAACATCGCAGCGGATGACTGCCGGTCGGGTGGTGATGCCACCCCCATCTTTAAGAATTTCCCCATGGTACGCATACTCGCTGCCAGCTTTTTCGTCACCATGCGTTCTGAGCGCTGCGGCCATATGACATAATTAATGACACCGACGACCGTAATCCCCAACAGAATGCCCAATACCCGGTCCCTAGCACTTTCAAGATCGGTGACCGGGCCATAACCGGGCAGCACCGCATGGGCAAATGCATAGCCTATTTGGGTTCCCACATAGGCAATGCGTGGGCTACCCGACCCTACCCAAGCCGAAAGCCACATGACCGGGGCAATCGTCAACATGAAACCGGCAATGGTATCCAAGGCTGGCTCCAACACAATGATGAAGACATAAGCCAAAAACCCTCCCAGACTTGCGCCCATGATCCGCATCACCGACTTCCTATAATCGGCCCCCATGCTAGTTTGGGCAACGATCACACAGGTCAATATGGCCGTGTCGATTCCCGGCCATCGAAAAGCTTGAACCAGAAACAGGCAAATCATGACTCCTAGCGAAAACTTCATGCCATAATGCAATGCATCCATGTTATCGAGCCAGAATTGTTTCGAGAGCCAAAACAATGGCGGGGTTTGTCCCTTCTTTGCTTCAGGCTCTGATTCACGAAGGTTTGACAAGGTGACAGGACCGGATAACAAGGCCAGGGAACTGCTTGCCCTAAGGCTTGAATGCTCCAATCGATGCAGCAGCAAAGACAATGAGTCATTGGAGGATGGACTTGGAACGTCAACACTGGGATGATTGCATGGCAATGGCGCGCTAGGGGCTTGATTTGCGAGGAATGCCCTTTGCAACTGACGGCATTCTTCGGCGATGGCTTGAATCCTTGCCCGGTCTGTCCCGGTCAAGGTCAGCTTGGGATTGGCCTCCCACACAAGGTGGTTTAATTTGGCTGCGATGTTAAACCAGGTATCGATCTCCACGATGAAATCAATCCATTCGGCATGTTTGCTTTTCAATGTCGCATGGGCCATCTCGGCATGGGATAGCAAGGTGAATTGGCGGGACACGTTTCCCAAAGTGGGCGTTTCGTCGGTTTTGGAAAGCACGGCGCTGTCACCCCGTTCAACTGGCTTCGCCAAGCGATCAAGCATACGGGTGATGACCTCCAAGCGTTCGTCCAAGGTTTGCATCAACAGCTTTTCAGGGTCTTGGGGCCAGAGTACTAGTTGGGCAATAATGGAAGTGCCAAAGGCCAGTAAGCCCAAGGTGGGCAACATCCACAATGCACCATACACATTCTGATCGGGGTGTTCAGGATTATAAAGAACCGCAAAGACATAGAGCATGGGTGGGATAGTGGGTGTGCCGGTCACTCGTGATATGAACAGCAGCACCGTTATCATCGCATAGGACCAAGGCACTAAAAACCATGGCTGGTCTCCCCACATGGCTAGGCTGATAATGCTTAAGACGATGGCGACCACTTCCAATTTCATCAACTTCCAAGCGCTGACCAACGTCATGGTGTAATCCATCATGGTTGGCCCTAGCATCATCACAAAGGAAAAGCTCAATGCGACGATTGAGGGAGGGCGCAAGGTCACACTTAAAAAGGCAACGATCATCAAGGTGATGAATAGCCTTATCGCCAGAATGCGACGAGCCGGCGTCAAATGCAATTCGGTGCGGAGGAACTCCGCCGGTGTCATCCCAAACCAAAAGTTTTGCCAGAAGCCGTGCATCTTTATCTGGACATTGTATTTGGATTCATGTACCAGACTTAAGGCCAGATTGTTGTGGCGGGGCTGTTGCCGGTTTTCCCAAGATAGTGGTGAATGCGGTCATGCCCATGCGAAACGGATAAGCTGGGTCACGATCCAGTAGTTTGATGCGTACTGGAAACCGCGAAGCCAGCACGACCCAGTTCAAGGTCCGCTCCACAGCGGGGAGCGAACCTTGCTCTTTCATGTTGTCAGGGGAGTTAGCCCAACCTATGCCCTGCACTTCACCCCGAAAATGCTTGCCGGGATAAGGGGCAAGGAACACATCGACCGCCATGCCGGGTTGAATGGATCGAAGATAGGTCTCTTTATAATTGGCCATGACGAACCAAACACGGTCATCCACCAGAGCGAATAATTTTTGTCCAGGCTGGACATATTCTCCAACGGCAATATTCAGATTAGTCACATAGGCATCAAAGGGGGCGTAAACCGAACAATACTCCACATCCAGTTCGGCATTCTGCACTTCGGCGCGGGATGCTTCAATCCCGGCATAAAGGTCGCCGAACTGGGCCAAATCAGCTTCCGCCTTGGCATGTTCCTTATGGGCATAATTAACAGTCATGATGGCGGCTTGATGCTTGGCTTTGGCATCCCTGACCGCCGCCGCCGAGGCATCGCGGGCCGCAGTGGCCTCGTTGACCTTGTTCGCAGTGACAAACTCCTTTTCCAACAGAGGCTTTATCCGGTCAAGATAGCTTTGGTCGTAAGCGGCCTTGGCTTCCAGTCGGGCAATCTCTGCATTTGCGGCGGCTTGTTGATGTTCCATCTGGGCGATTTTGGCGGTTGCGGCACCAATCTGAGCCTTGTTGGCTTCGACCTCCTTTTCTGCCAACTGATGCCGGGCTTTGGCTTGGGCAAGTTTGGCTTGGTAGGGTCTGGGATCGATCACATAGAGTAAATCACCCTGCTTCACCCATTGGTTGTCGGCCACATTGAGCTTAATGATGCGGCCACTGACATGCTGGGGCATGATGTCCACGATGTTGGCACGCACCATCGCATCATTGGTGCGGGGATGTGAAATATTGTCCTCCCAAACCCGCAAACCCGTCACCACCGCCCCGGCTATAATCAATATCCCGAGTACTTGGCCTACAATCTGTCTGCTGCGTTCATTCATAGTCTGGGTATCTGACAAAGGCATAGGTTCATTCGGCAAAGCCCAATAGCCAAGTGGCGAAGGTTAGCAGCGCCCAGAGGCTGGTGTAAATGAGCAATGGATGGCCTAGATAAGGATCAAGCTTCAACCAATAAAAAATCTGGGAGGCAAGGACAGTCAGAAACACCCCAGTGACCATGCAAACAATCCAAGGTGGCCAGAAAGAACCTTGTATACTCAGCAGAGGATCGCAAGCGGTAAGCGGCAAAACCAGCAAGATCGTAAAACTGATGTGTAAGGACCGTGGCATAATGTTGTATGATAAATTAAATGATAAAAATAGCCCACCTAAGTCACTGTCGCAATGCTTGATTGGAAAATCCTCTCGGTTTGTCGCATAGGGACGATCAGTATCCTCCTGTTTCTTTGCGGTTGCCAACACCCCATAAAAAAGCCTTCGATTGCCGAAGCGCTGGACCCGCAGCTTGCCGCACCCTTTAAGCAATCAAAAGCGTGGGGCCCTAAACCTATCCAAGGCCAATCTATCGAATTGAGCAGGGTCAACGCCTTGCCAGAGGGGAATGCCTTGGTGGAAGCGAATAAAACCTACCATTTGGCAGATTTGGTTGACCTTGGATTGCGTTCCAATCCAGCGACTCGAACGGCATGGGAACAGGCAAGATCCGCTGCTGCGGGCCTGGGCATTGCCGAATCCAGTTGGTTGCCAGCGCTGACCGCCAAAGGCAATTACAATTACGCTCAACAAGCTTCGGGCATTTTCATGTTTCGCGGCACTACCTTCCAGCCTTATTTAGAGCTTTCCTGGGCGCTTTTCGACGTGAAGCGGCCTGCTCAGATCGATCAAGCCACGCAACAACTGCTGGCTGCCAATTATAGCTTTAATCGTACCCATCAAAAGGTCGCTTATGAGGTGCAACGTGCATTTTTCGCCTACAACGCGGCCTTGGCCCAAGTGACGGCTGCCGAAGTCACGGTCAAACAGACTCATAAAAATTCGGAATCGGTCGATGCCCAACGGGTGCAAGGGGTCGCGACTAAACCAGAATTGCTCTTAGCCTTGCAAGATCAAGCCAAGGCAGATTATGAACTCCAGTCAGCACGGGGGAAGGTGGCGGATGCCAAAGCCGAATTGGCGGAAAGCTTAGGCATCACGCCTAACATCGAAGTCAAGACGGTCGCGCTTACCGACATCCCGCTGCCTGAATCGATTGAGGCCCCCGCTGACCAACTGATAGATGAGGCGCTTAGCCAACGCCCCGATCTGTCTGCGCGTTTGGCCGAGCTTCGCGCTAAAGAAGCCGAAATCAGAAAAGCCAAGGCAGGCTATTGGCCCAAGGTTTCGTTAGGCGCCAAGGCCGGAACCACCACGTTTGATTATAATTATTGGTCGGGTCCGGGTACGATGCAAATTCCCAATTTGCCTAATAGCAATAACCTCAGCGAACTGCATAAAAATTATTTGGATTATGGGGCTGGGTTCACTTTTGAATGGAATTTGTTTGAAGGGTTTGCCACGGCTAATGCAGTCAACCAAGCGATGGCAAAGCGTGAAGCCGCGCAAGCTGAATTCGATGCGCTTCAACTGCAAATCATCAAAGAAGTTTGGAAAAGTTATGCTGACGTGAAAACGGCGATCAGAAAACGAGAGTATGCCTTGGCTTTACTCAAAGCTTCTGAAGAATCCTTTGATGCACTCAGGGAAAGTTATGCCAACGGCTTATCCACTGTCATTGAACTGCTGACAGCGGAACGCAATTTGGCAAGCGCCCGTTATACCGAGATAGAAAGCCGGACATCTTTATTAAATTCCTTGGCTACTTTGGTGTATGCGGCGGGCAGCACGGGTGATGACTGGGCGGGAAACAAAAAACCTTAGGGGCGAATGTTGAAATCAATTCAACGCACAAGCCACCAACACCACCGCCTCGCCAATCTCGACCGTCGCGCCCAAGGTGTCGCCGGTACAGCCGCCCAATCTTTGAACCATCTGAAACCTCAACCAGCCGAAAGTCAATGCTGCAAACAACAGCGGCCATGGCCCTAACATATACCCTGTCAATAGGAAGGCAAGCAAAGCCGACAAACCAACGGGCAGCCTTGGCAATTTTTCCACCAAAGGAATGCCTAGACCATTGGGCCGGACATACGGGGTGTTCAACATGAGAACGAGGACGAGGCTACGACCCATCACGGGGGTCCACAACAAAGGCGTGGCATTAGAATGAGCCATCAACTCCGTCAGCGCAGAAAATTTCAGCAACATTAGCAATACGATCACGGTCACGGCGATGGGTCCGGAACAAGGGTCTTTCATAATTCTCAAGCTGTGTTCACGATCACCTTGACCTCCTACCCAAGCATCGGCGCTATCCGCCAAACCATCAAGATGCATTCCACCCGTCACCAATACCCAAACCGTTAGCAACAAAGCAGATGTCAACATTGCCCCCGCCTCCCCCAAGACTCCTCGGGTCAGCCATAACAAGCCTCCAATCAGCAAACCCACCAGTGGATAAAACACCACCGACCATGCCTGTGTTTCAGGAGTGAATCGAACATTAAGTGGAACGGGTAGGCGGGTTAGAAATTGCAGTGCGAGTGCCAAGGCATGTAAATAGGTCAGAGCCGCCCCCCATGAAAAACCAACCGGGCTTGCAGGACATCCCCCTTCTGCTGAATCCGGGTCAGGCCGGCGTGGGGAACATGAAGCGAAAACAGCCGTTGTTCAGGAAAACCCAACACTAGCCGCAAAATAGTGCGTATGACACCGGCATGGGTGACCACAAGACTATGGTTTCCATGCGATTGAATGAGCAACTCATACCACGCTGCGGCAACGCGGGCTTCGAATTCTTGATAATCCTCACCCCCTGGTGCGGGGTTGTAACTTGGGCAGCGCTGGAATTCCAGCAGTTTTCCGCCTTCTTGCCGATATAAGTCGCTCCAGCTTCGCCCTTCCCATTCACCGAAACCCAATTCGCGAAAGCGCGATTCAACCCTTAAAGAAAGGCTGTAATGCTCGGCGAGTTCTTCGGCGAAACTGGCGCATCTGAGCAAAGGGGAGCTGACAACCCCATCCCAAGGGGGTTGCACCCAAGCCAACACGCCTCGCATTTGCGACCATCCTTTCTCCGTCAATGGAGGGTCGTAGTTGGAACCCAAGCAAACCCCGGGGGACGCATCGCCGTGGCGTATCAAATCAATCGTAGTCATCGAGTGGGAATCCCTGCTTCAACGAAAGTTGCCATATCCTGATGCAGCACACAGGCGGCGCGTAAAATAGGCAATGCCATCGCTGCGCCACTGCCCTCACCCAAGCGCATGGCAAGGTCCAGAATGGGCAGGGCTGCCAATGCTTCCAGTACAAGTCGATGACCTGGCTCGGCGGAACGGTGGGCAAATATCATCCAATCCGCACAGGTTGGATGCAAGCGTGTGGCCAGCAATGCGGCGACACTGGTGATGAAGCCATCGATTAACACTGGCAAGCCCAAGGAGGCTGCTTGTAAATAAGCGCCGACTAAGGCGGCGATTTCAAAGCCTCCCAATTGTTTGAGGATGTCCAAAGGTTCCGACAATTCAGTTGCATGTAGTCGTAAAGCACGTTCTATCACGTTGCATTTGTGGGCTATTCCCAATGAATCCAACCCGGTTCCAGGACCCGCAAGTAAAATTGGCTCAACGCCAAGCAATGCACAAGCCAAGGCTGTTGATGAAGTCGTGTTGGCGATGCCCATTTCGCCACCCAAAAATATCTCCGCACCATAAGCCTGAGCCCTTAGGGCCGCATCAGCCCCGGCAGACAGCGCGATTGCCAATTGGGTTTCGGTCATCGCCGCTTGTTTGGCAAAATTGGCCGTGCCATTGCCTGCCCTCGCAAGCACAATCCCTAGGCAATCGTCCATTGGTTCGGCAATCCCCACATCCACCACTTCAAGCTGGGCATCAAAATGACGGGCCAATACGCTAATAGCCGCACCGCCTTGCATGAAATTGCGTACCATCAAGCGTGTGACGATTTGAGGATAGGCTGACACCCCTTCTTCGGCAATGCCATGGTCGGAGGCGAATACGCTGATCCAAACCCTATCCACGGCGGGTGTTAGCTTGCGTTGCATGGATGCTAGGTTGATCACCAGTTCCTCCAACCTCCCTAGCGAACCGGGTGGCTTGGTGAGTTGGTTCTGACGCCGCAAAACGCGTAGCCGGGTGGCAGAACAAGGCGGGAGTATGTTTGGGACTATCCATTTCATAGGATATTTTTGACTAGTAAGGGCAAACCGGCAATAATCCAAACCACTCGATCACAACAAGTCGTCAAATCCTGATGTAACCACCCGGCTTCGTCCACAAAACGGCGAGCCAGTGGATTGATTGGAACAATGCCCTGCCCAACTTCATTGCTGACCATACAAATTGTGCCAGGAAGGATGGGCAGTATTTCCTGCAAAGCTTTCCTCTCTCGTTGAAATAGGTCTTCACCTTCTTCCAAGCAATTGCTAAGCCATAGCGTTAGGCAATCAACGATGAGACAGCGATTGGAGGCGGCATGGGTTTGCAACGCACTGCCCAAGGCAAAGCGTTCTTCAACAGTCAGCCATTCAGACGGCCTTTGTTGTTGATGATGGGCTATTCGCTTTGACATTTCCTCATCACCAGCCCAACCAGTGGCAATGTATACCACTTCTTTCCCGGAATCCTGGGCAAGCCTTTCAGCATAACGACTCTTGCCCGAACGGGCACCGCCTAAAATTAGAATGCGCAAAATACTGGCTCGATTATCCGATGATATTGCCGATGATGTTCATTATGGCATATTTTCTCCCTTTCCGTTTGTAGTGTGGAGTGCCTGCTAAACATCTGTCAGTTATCGATAAAAATGACAAGCTTAGGCTGAGGCGGCTACACCTGACTTTGGTTGACGTTTCTATTGGCGTAATCGAGTGAACGTTTTAATGGGTTCGGAGAATGCTTGGGGTAGGCTTGCGTGAGCCTCCGGCCCGCAAAGCCAGCTTTGAAAATCTTGGGTGATGGCATATCGGTCGAAGGCAGGATCGACCCACCCCGAATCTGCCGCTAGTGTGAAGCAAACTTCTCTCGCTTTGCCTGCCATATTGTCAAGTTCTATCAATGACTTGACCAACAGTAGATGCTTCGCTGTCAGTTTACTTGCCAACCACGCGGCAAGGCTGTCGGAAGTGATGTCCCAAGTCGCGGGTACACCCGCCTCATCCAGCGCTTCGGGCCTCGGCAACCAGACTTTAGCCCCGCCCGTGGGTTGCGATAAATCTTCCAAGTTCAGTGTGGCGAGAAGCTTAGGGCAAAGCCCGACCAACATCCTGCCGTATTGATGCATCGCGAGGATGGCCATATCGTGTGCGGTGCGGTCGTCGAAATGCCAATATTGCTGAGCCTTCCGTACTGCATCGGCAAATGATCCACCTCCCGGCACGATGATGACATTGGTTAGGCTTAAAGCTTTAAGCCATGAAGTGAGATGGGTGGAAGCTGCCAAGCTGCCGCCTAGCTTAACCACCCATAATTCATTCGTTACAAAGCATTCTGAACCCATCAAACCTTCAGCAGCAACCTAACCGGATCTTCCAGTAATTCTTTGATGGTGTATAGGAACAAGACCGCCTCACGTCCGTCGATCAGCCGGTGATCGTAGGAAAAGGCAAGATAAATCATCGGACGGATGACAATCTGACCATTTTCCACGATAGGGCGTTCTTTGATCGCATGCATCCCTAAAATGCCACTTTGTGGCGGGTTGAGGATGGGTGTGGACAACAGGGAGCCATAAGTGCCGCCATTGGTGATGGTGAACGTGCCGCCAGTCAAATCTTCCAAGCTAAGCTTGCCGTCCCTAGCCTTAACCGAAAAGTCTATCACCGATTTTTCGATGGCTCCGAAATCCAATTTGTCAGCGCCACGCAGGACGGGTACGACTAGCCCCCGTTCCGTGGAAACCGCAATACCAATGTCGTAGTAGTCATGATAGACAATGTCGTTGCCTTCGATGCTGGCATTGACCGATGGGAAGCGCTTCAGGGCTTCGACGGCGGCTTTGACGAAAAACGACATGAAGCCGAGCTTCACTTTGTATTCTTGCTCGAATTTAGCTTTGTATTGATTGCGAACCTCAAACACCTTGTGCATATCGACCTCATTGAAGGTGGTCAAGGTGGCGGTGCTGCGTTGGGATTCAAGCAAACGTTCGGCAATCCTTGCCCGTAGCCGGGTCATCGGCACACGACGCTCGCCTTGTTTTTCAACGATGGGAGGCGTTGATGCAAAAGGCGTGGCAAAACTCGGCCTTGCCGTGTTTGCGGCTGGCAGAACTGGCTGTGGCGCTGTGACTGAGGCGGTAGGTTGCGCGGCAACGGATGCAACCTCTGGCTGAGGTTTATGGGCTTCCACATAATCGATGATGTCTTGCTTGGTGAGCTTGCCGTCTTTGCCAGTGCCTTTGATTTGTGCAGCATCCAAGCAGTGTTCACTCAATAAGCGTCGCACCGCAGGACTGACGGGTTGGGCGTAAACATGCAGGGTTTCTTCCTCCTCTGTGTCAGCAGCCGCCGACTCTTGCAGGGTTGGGGTGATTTGCGGCAAGGGTGACACTGTCGAAGCAGCGGATTCTATGATGGCAAGCAATTCACCGCTGGTGACGACATCACCTTGGCGGCGTAAGTGTTGCCCCATCACCCCGGACTCCGGGGCTGGAACATCCAGCACCACTTTATCGGTTTCCAATTCCACCAGGGTTTCCCCTTGGGTAATAGAATCGCCGGGTTGTTTGCGCCATTCCGACAAGGTGGCGTTTTGCACAGATTCGGGAAGGTTTGGAACAGTAACTTGGATAGACATGCTAGATTCCTATCGGCTATAAGAAGGCTCTGCAAACAGCGCGTCATCAACGACTTTTTTCTGCTGTTCCAAATGCCGCTTGAATTTACCCACGGCTGGCGCTGCCGAACTCGGGCGGCCTGCGTAAGTGAGTACGATATTCTTGTCGAGCAGGCGGCGGAGGAACCGATGCCTGATTTGATGCCATGCGCCTTGGTTGGCCGGTTCTTCCTGACACCAGATGACCTCCTTCAAGTTTGGGTAAAGCCCCAACTCCCGGCAAAAATCCTCCATCGGGAAGGGATAGAATTGTTCGATGCGAATGATGGCGATATGGTGAAGATTGGACTGGCGGCGGGCTTCCAGCAATTCATAATAGACTTTGCCAGTGCAAAGCACGATTCGGGTGACATCGGCGACCGCGATGGGGTCGATTTCGCCTAAGATCGGCATGAATCCGCCTGAACTGAGTTCTTCCAAGGATGACACTGCCAAGCGATGCCGCAATAAGCTTTTTGGGGTCAAGGCGATCAACGGCTTACGATAGGCGCGTATGACTTGCCTGCGCAACAAATGGAAAATTTGGGCGGGTGTGCTAGGTACGCAAACTTGGATGTTTTGTTCCGCGCACAACTGCAAATAACGCTCCAACCGCGCCGAGGAGTGTTCCGGGCCTTGCCCTTCCTGACCATGAGGAAGCAGCATGACCAAACCGCTTTGCCTTCCCCACTTGGTTTCACCGGAAGTGATGAATTGATCGATCATCACTTGCGCACCATTGGCGAAATCACCGAATTGCGCCTCCCAAATCACCAAGGTATCCGGTTCCGTGGTGCTATAGCCGTACTCAAACCCTAACACGCCTTCTTCGGACAATAGCGAGTCGTAAATTTGAAAACGGCCCTGTTTGGCGGAAAGATGTTGCAAAGGTGTCAAGGCTTCGCCTGTATTCTGGTCATAAACAACGGCATGACGATGGAAGAACGTCCCGCGCCCTACATCCTGCCCGGACATGCGAATGTTGCGGCCCTCCATTAACAAAGTGGCATAAGCCAGATTTTCGGCAAAACCCCAATCCAGCAATTGCTCGCCCGATGCCATCTTTTGGCGATTATCCATGATGGCGGCAGTCCGGGAATGAAGTTTGAATCCCGACGGCAGGCGCAGCATCAACGCCGCACTCTCGCCCAGAGAATCTAATGGTACGGAAGTATCGCAGGCTTGATTCCAACTGGTGCCGAGATAATGATCCCAACGGGTTTTGGTGTAATTGGAGGCATCGCGCAAGGTAGGCCGGGTGATCGGTTCGCCCTGACCGAGCAATTGTTGGCATTCGGCATCCAATCGTGCCGACTCGCCCGCTTCGACCACACCTTCTTTCGCAAGGCGGTCTGAATAAATCTTTGGGATGCCAGGGTGATTGCGGATAAAGCGATACATGAGGGGCTGGGTCACAGCCGGCTCGTCCACTTCGTTATGACCATGGCGGCGGAAGCAGATGAGGTCAATGACCACATCCCGCTTGAATTTCATGCGGAAATCTAGGGCCAACGAGGTGACGAACATCACAGCTTCCGGGTCGTCTCCATTCACATGGAACACCGGCGCTTGGATCATATTGGCCACATCGGTGCAATATAAGGTGGAACGGGCTTCAAACGGATTGCTGATGGTAAAGCCGATTTGGTTGTTGATGACCACATGAACCGTGCCTCCGGTCGTATAAGCCGGAGTTTCCGCCATATTGAAAGTTTCCATCACTACGCCTTGACCGGCAAAGGCCGCGTCGCCATGGATGACCACCGGCAACACGCCCGACTCGCCATCCCGGCCAAAACGGTCTTGGCGGGCGCGCACCGAGCCTTCAACAACGGAGTTGACACTTTCCAGATGCGACGGGTTGAAAGCCAAGGCAAGATGCACGGGCCCACCGGGGGTCTGCACATCCGAGGAAAAGCCAAGGTGATATTTCACATCACCCGCGCCTCCGGGTATGGGTTCGGCACTGCCCTTTTCCTCAAATTCGAGGAATAACAATTCAGGCTTTTTGCCCAAGATGTTCACCAGCACATTCAAGCGGCCTCGATGGGCCATGCCGATGACGATTTCCTTGACCCCTTTCGCCCCCGCATGTTGAATCAGCTCATCCAATAAGGGGATGAGGCTCTCACCACCCTCTAAGGAGAAGCGCTTCTGGCCTACATATTTTCGATGCAGATATTTTTCCATGCTCTCGGAAGCGGTCAGCAGTTTCAGCAACCAACGCTTTTTATCTTGGCTGAGTTCTGGGCGAGATTTTGTCGACTCCACCCGGTTTTGAATCCATTCACGAATTTCTGTATCGACAATATGACCGTACTCAAAGCCCGTGCTTCCGCAATAAACGGTGTGCAAGTCTGAGATGATTTGGCGCAACGGTCGTTGTTCAGTGCTTTTCAAAATATCGACGAAGAACGGTATGTCCATGTCTTGTTCAGTCAAGCCGAAAGTGCGAGGGTCGAAATCTCGAATCAGCGGAGCTTCCCCCTGTTTTAAAGGGTTGTTATCGGCTGCCTGATGACCTCTCATGCGGTAGTGGTCAATCAGTCTGCTGACCCCCGCTTGTTTGCGCATACTGAGCTCCAACCCAACCGCATTGGGTATGGGCGGGACAGAGGCAAGCCTTGGCGGTGGCTCAGGTACGCTGACACTGAGTTTGGCGAACTCCCTAACCCATGAAGGGTCAACGGAATTCGGGTCATGAAGATACTGTTCGTAGAGGTCTTCGACGAAACGGGCATTCCCATCGGAGAATGCAGAGGAGTCCTGTAAGAGTGCGGTAGACTTATTCATGGTAGTAATTTGGAAATACGGTAACCCTCTTGGTTACAACCCATAAGGATAGGAGTTTTTGCGTCAATATCCAAGCCTTTAAAGCATAAAATTTCATGCTAGGGTGGCCTGATTTTGCAAAAAATAAGTGATTATCCATGTTGGTGCAAACCGGCCATGCTTGAAAGCTTTGGAAAATCTTTCGTCACGCTTGGGTGAAGGCAATAAAAGCATTTTAATTCAATTGTTTAATTTTGTCATGAGATCATGAATTTTAACGGAATCCATGCAGACCATTGCCCGTATGGATTAGAATAGGATTTTGTTTAGCCCCTTACATCCCCTTATGCATACCGCCACTCCGCTTTTCTCCCGACGCAAATACTGGGCTTCCCGTTTTGGCATTGCCTCACAATTGCCCATGTCTCGCGAAGAGATGGACACCTTGGGTTGGGATTCCTGCGATATTATACTGGTGACAGGCGATGCCTATGTAGACCATCCCAGCTTTGGCATGGCCTTGGTTGGGCGGTTGTTGGAGGCACAAGGCTTTCGCGTGGGCATTATCTCACAACCCGACTGGACTTCGGCAGACGCTTTTACTCAATTAGGCCGGCCTAACCTGTTCTGGGGTGTCACGGGTGGGAACATGGACTCGATGGTGAACCGCTACACCTCCGACCGCCGCATACGCTCCAACGATGCCTACACCCCCGGCGGGGAAGCTGGCAAACGGCCTGACCACTGCGTGACGGTGTATGCGCAACGCTGCCGTGAGGCGTTCAATGATGTGCCGGTGATTTTGGGCGGCATTGAAGCCAGCTTGCGCCGCATCGCCCATTATGATTATTGGTCCGACCTAGTGCGCCGTTCGGTGTTATTGGATGCCAAGGGCGATTTGTTAGTTTATGGGAACGGGGAGCGCCAAGTCGTCGAAATTGCCCATCGTTTGGCGGCAGGCGAACCCGTTTCCCAATTGACCGATATTCGCGGCACGGCATTTTTACGCAAGGAATTGCCAATAGGATGGGCTTTATTGGATTCCACCTCAGTTGACGAGCCTGGCGAACTGGCTCCGCCGCCCGATCCTTATGCAGTATCACCCTCGGTGGGTGCGAATTCCGAGTCGCCTCCTTGCGCCAATTCGGCTTCTGAGAAACCCATCCTTTTCAATCGCATCACCGCCAAGACTGACCGCGAAAAGACGGTGATTCGTCTCCCGTCTTTCGAGCAAGTCAAATCCGACCCGGTGCTGTATGCCCATGCTTCCCGTGTGTTGCACCAAGAAACCAATCCCGGCAATGCCCGTGCATTGGTTCAACGCCATGGCAATCGCGAATTGTGGCTGAATCCGCCGCCCATCCCGCTGACCACCCAAGAAATGGACGGGGTTTACGACTTGCCTTACAGCCGTTTGCCGCATCATGCTTACCGGGATGCGAAGATACCCGCCTTTGAAATGATCCAGCACTCCGTCACCATCATGCGCGGTTGTTTTGGCGGCTGCACGTTTTGCTCCATCACCGAGCATGAAGGGCGCATCATCCAAAACCGCTCGGAAGATTCCATCATCAAGGAAATTGAAGCCATTCGTGACACCTCCCCGGCGTTTACCGGCATTATTTCCGATCTTGGCGGACCGACTGCCAATATGTATCGGCTGGCCTGTAAAAGCCCGGAAATTGAGGCGGCTTGCCGACGACCTTCCTGTGTATTCCCCGGCGTGTGCAAGAACCTGAACACCGACCATGCCCCGCTGATAAAACTGTACCGCCGCGCCCGTGCCTTGCCCGGCATCAAACGGATTTTTATCGCATCGGGTTTGCGCTATGACTTAGCCGTGCTGTCGCCGGAATATGTCAAAGAACTGGCAACCCACCATGTTGGTGGGTATTTGAAAATCGCCCCGGAACACATCGAAACCGGCCCATTGTCAAAAATGATGAAACCCGGCATCGGCACTTATGACAAATTCAAGGCAATGTTTGACAAATATTCCAAGGAAGCGGGCAAGGAGCAGTACCTGATCCCGTATTTTATTGCCGCCCATCCCGGCACTACCGACGAGGACATGTTGAACTTGGCCTTATGGCTGAAGCGCAATGGCTTCCGCGCCGACCAAGTACAGGCTTTCCTGCCCTCGCCGATGGCAACCGCCACCGCGATGTACCACACTGGCAAAAACCCCTTGCGCAAAGTCAGCCGTGACAGTGAAACCGTCTACATACCCAAACCGATGAAGCAGCGTCGTTTGCACAAGGCATTTTTACGTTACCACGATGCCAACAATTGGCCGATGTTGCGCGACGCATTGAAACGCATGGGGCGGGTGGATTTAATAGGTAATGGCAAACACCATCTGATCCCCAACTACCAACCCGCCGGCACTGGCGATGCCGTCGAAGGCAAGCGCATCCACCGCAAGGCGCAGCCATTTAGGACTCAGCATAATGGATTGCCGGATAAGGCCGATGGGAAGTCAAAAGCTAAAGGTGCGTGGCGAGGGAAGTAATGCGAAATATGGAAACAAGTATGTGATCTGCCGAAATACGGCAAAACTATGGAAATAGCCCTTTGTTTTTTCGTTACCGTAAAAAACCATGAACAGATTACGCAACTTACTACTAACTTCAATTAATCGTATAGGCCGACTCATACCAAAGCGACTTCAGCGCAGCATAGCCGATTCTAGGTTTTTTCTAAAGATTTTCGAAAATCTATCTAGGGGCGATCTAATGACCATTTCAACACCTGAAGGGGGTGGTTTATTAATCAATCCGCTGTTTCATTCCAATTTAATTCAATCAGGCGGGCTGATTGGCTATGAACCCGAAATTAGAAAAATACTGATGAAATACACAAAACCGGGTATGGTAGCCTATGACATTGGTGCAAATGTTGGGGTTTTTTCATTTCTGTTTTCATCAGTGGTCGGTCATAATGGAATTGTCTACGCATTTGAACCTGAAGAGATTAATTATCAGTGTTTTGAGAAATCATTGAGCCAGTATGAAAATAAAAATATCATTCTGGATAAAAGGGCCGTTGGGAAAGCGAAAAGCATGGAAGAGTTTGATCGAAGGGGGGGTGCGTTTTCAGGTCGGTTGATTGGTCATGGACACTATCAAACGACAACTAATATCAAGCTTGTCGAAACCATAAGTATTGATGAGGTAGTATATCAAGAAGGGTATCGAACACCCGATATAATGAAAATTGATGTTGAGGGAAACGAAGGCATGGTTTTGGAGGGGATGCAGAAACTATTGAATAAGCACCATCCAATCATAATCTGTGAACTGCACACCCACCTAGGAGAATCGTCAGATCAAGTGATTGGTTTATTATCTTCGTATGGATACACTATCTCGAATATCAATAATGCATTAGCTGACAATAAACTGACTAACCTAGCTCCAGAGGAATTGGTGGGAACGCATATTATTGCAATGAAATAGGTGAAGCAAGATGGGGAAGCCGTAGCCTCATGAACAGTAGTGAATTCAAAAGATGGTTGGCATCCAAAGGCTGCACTTTCGAAACGAAAAAAAGTGGTTCCGGGCATATTATCGTAAGGCTCGGTGACAAAAAATCCGAGATTCCAATGCACGGAGCAGCCAAGGAATTGAAAAAGGGATTGGTTGAAGCTGTGAAAAAACAACTTGGTTTGAAGTGAGGTGAAACTTATGTTGATCTACCCAGTTATACTCGATCCTGCCGAGGAAGGCGGTTTCGTAGTTACTTTTCCCGATGTACCCGAAGCGATAACCCAAGGGGATGATGAAACCGAAGCCTTAACGATGGCGCAAGATGCTTTAATCACGATGTTTGATGCTTATATGCATGACCGGCAAGCGATACCAGAAGCCTCCCCTGTTCATGGGCAAGCTTGCGTAGTCCTTCCGGTAATACTTGCAGGAAAAATCGCGCTATATAACACAATGCTGGCTGTAAATATGAATACCGATGATTTGGCTCGGCGTTTGAATATCACTCCAGCGATGGCTGAGAGATTAGTATCTCTACGCTACAAAAGTCGGATTGAACAAATCGAAAACGCATTAGCCATTTTCGGTAAGCGTTTGGTGGTGGATGTGAGGGAAGCGGCTTAATTTCAATTTTAATTAGTATCCTTGATTAGCAGTCAACGAACTATGACGATGTGGGAGCCAATTAAGCCTGCAAGTGGCACGACTCCAACAGAACGGTCACTGGCACGGTTGTGTGCAAAGACTTTTCTCCAGCTTTGGTCTTTTCCCAATCTATATCGCGATCAGCGATCATCTTCAACTAGTCGAATAGGCAAGGAATTATGTGACTTATTGGTGGTGTGTGACAAACATCTGATAATCTTTTCAGATAAATCGTGCGTATTTCCAGATTCAGGAAACATAGATAAGGATTGGAGCAGATGGTATAAGCGATCCATTCAAGGTTCAGCTAAGCAAATTGCTGGCGCTGAAAGATGGTTACGAGATTTTCCTAATCTTATATTTCTCGATGAGCAATGTCAGCAACAATTTCCATTTAAACTACAACCTTGGAATCAATTTACTGTCCATCGAATAGCGGTCGCACTCAATGCTGCTGATCGATGCCGTAAAGAAATTGGTGGAACTGGAAGCTTATTAATAGACCCAAATATTGTCGGAGAGTATCATATAAAGCCAGCCGAAGAAAACTACCAGCCTTTCTCTGTGGGGTGGATTGATCCTAAGCTAGGCTATGTCCATGTACTTGATGATATCACACTCGAAATTCTGCTGACGGTTTTAGATACAGTGACAGACTTTGTAGATTATCTTGACAAGAAAGTGGAGTATATAACTTCGGGTAAATTGCATTGGGCACCAGGCGAAGAGGATCTTTTGGCTATTTATCTCAACAACATTAATGAAGTAGGTAAACACGATTTCCCAAAATTAGTGTCAAACCAACGCTTAGTAGTCGATGAAGGTTCTTGGTCAACCTTATGTAATAGTTCTAGTTATCAAGCCAAGTGTATTGCCGATGAAGATAGCATAATCTGGGATTCAATTATCGAAGAATTTTCTCAGCATGTTTTCGATGCGACTTTACTTACCGATGGTTCCTCAAATATACAAGATCATGAATTAGCCTTACGCATAATGGCAAAAGAATGTCGTGTAGCCCGTCGAATTTTGGGAAGAGAGATTTTACAAAATATTCAAAGAGTGAATCGTGACTATATAGGATGTATTAGTATGCAATCACCAAGTCAACCAGAAATTGGTTATGTATATATACTCTACCCATTTGAAGTATCTATGGATCATAGTCAATACCGTGAGTTTCGCAAGCTATACCTTCAAGAATATTGTATTGTTTTTGGATGTATGCACAAGGATATAAAGAAGATAATAGGCATTGCCACTGAGACAGATTTTGGTAACCAAGGACGATCTCACGATTTAATATACTTTGAGCCTGGAGACTGGACAACAGAGAAGGAACTCAACGCGAAAGAAATCCAGGAAAGGCGAGAATTATTTATTGAAGGAAAAGCAATTAAACGTGAGACGATTGAAGCAGAGTATCCAAGCCAGTAGTGTGGTATGTACTTGCGAAGCTCATCAATTGCGATGAAGCTTGTTTTAATTAAAGTTGAGGGGGTATCTCTGTCGTTGGCATATCTATTAGCCTTAATCGCTTGGATTTTCAGCCAATAACCGATGCCCTTCAAAGACGGTCAGTACGGTTATCCCTCCTTCTCGCACCCGGTAAACGATGCGATAAGAACCTAAGAAAACCTCACGCAAATCATCTCGCCCAAACTCCGGGACAATGCGCCCAGCAGTTGGAACCAAGGCGGCATTCTTTGCACGAAGGCGAAGCTTTTTCACCCATTCCTTAGCTGCCACGGGTTTATCACGGGCAATATTACGCTGAATGGCTATCAAATCATCAATTGCGCGTGAAGTCCAACTCAAGCTCATGTCGGTATTGCTTCCTCCAACAAGCTGTCCAAGTCTTCGTCATCAACCAGCCTTCCCTCTTTTTCATCATTCAAGCCTTGTCTTACAGCGAAACTGAAGCGGGCGCTTTCATTAAGCCGGTCAAACTCGGCAGGGGACAGCACGACGGCGGCTGGTTTGCCATTTTGGGTGATCACAATGGGTCGGTTACTTTGGTTAATGCCCTTAAGCAAAGCAGAAGCATGGGCCTTGAAGTGACCTAGCGGTAAGATGTCTTCGGCAACTTGTAGTTCATTCATGGTTATGGCATCTAATCAAACTAAAATTCAGACCTGAATATAGTCCATTCCATCAGATTTTCCAAGCACTGCGTAGCCAGGTAAGTGTGAGCAAACGGTTTTATCGCTTGTCCACTCGGAACGGAGCCTTAACCTTGGCAAGGGTGGGCAAGCTAAATCGCTTGCCCATCCAACAATTTGCTAAAATTAACCACCATGTAACACCGCATAGACCCCAAGATAGATTGCGTATTCAAGGCATTGCTAGGCACGGAGGAAAACTGCAATCTGCTGGTGCATCTCACGTTATATAATCGTTCCCTCACTTTGGCAGGAGAACGCAGATTAAATCACTAAAAAGGTATGACATGCTCAGTCTAAATATTGAAAAACAACCTGAACTTTTGAAACTGATTCAACAAGGCCAAGAGATTGTATTGCTTTTGCATGATAACCCAATAGCTAAAATTACCCCACTTAACTCATGCCCTAAACGCAAGCTTGGTTCAGCAACAGGTTTATTCAAACTCAACGAGGATTTTGATGCACCATTAGCTGATTTTACAGATTACCAATGAAATTGTTATAGGATACTCATGCATTTCTATGGCTCATCAATGATGATTATGCTTCGTTGCGGGGCAAAGCGGCGGTTGATTTATTTTTAGCCGATGACTCCATGTCCTTTTTGAGTTTGGCGAGTGTTTGGGAAATGGCAATCAAAATACGTTTGGGCAAGTTCGATCTACAACAACCGTTAGCAGAATTTATCCACCAACAGTTGGAACGCAATCAGATTGAATTGTTACCGATTGGACTGGGTCATATCGTGCAGACGATGGCGTTGCCCTTTCATCATCGCGACCCTTTTGACCGTTTGTTAGAAGCGCATCCATCCTCGGCACGCCCATCATTCAATTTATCAGATATTTTTGGAAATATAATGAGTTATCTACAAAGAATCACCGTCAATCCGCTGCAATGTGGTGGTAGGCCCTGTATCCGTGGCATGAGGATTCGGGTCAAAGATGTCCTTGACTTGCTCGCAGCGGGGGCATCAAGGATGGAAATCCTTGAGGATTATCCTTATCTTGAAGATGAGGATATTACGGCGGTCTTGGAATATGCGGCAAGTCAATTCGACCATCCTGTGTTGAAGGTTGCCTGATGCGCTTTTTGGTGGATGCGGAGTTACCGCCTGCATTGGCGAGAATGCTTGCAGCCAAAGGATTTAATGCGGAACATGTGTATGATGTAGAGCTTGGCGAAGCGGAAGATAACAAGATTTGGGCTTACGCCAAACAATCAAACGCAATAATCATCACCAAGGATGAGGATTTTATCGTGCTTGCCAGTTTTGATTCCAATGGCCCGCCAATTGTCTGGGTTCGTCTAGGTAATACGACGAAACAAGCCTTGCTCGTTTGGTTTGAACCACTTTTACCCACTATCATATCTTCGTTAGCAGAAGGCAATAAGCTGGTGGAGCTTATCTATCGTTGAAGTACTAATTTCTTTACACCACGCCTCGCGTGGTGCAAAGAAATTATTCCAATCTATCACTGACACATTATGCTATACGAACTCATCCGCCCCGTACTTTTTCAATTCGACGCAGAAACCGCGCATAATCTTGGTTTGACTTCACTGAGATTGGCCGCGAAGCTTGGCCCGTTAAATCCAATGCAGCAAAACCCGGCTGGGAAGCCTAGAACGGTCATGGGGTTGGAATTCCCCAATCCGGTCGGCCTTGCCGCCGGCATGGACAAGAATGGCGATTGCATTGAAGGCATGGCCGCGCTTGGATTCGGGTTTCTCGAAATCGGCACGGTCACGCCGCGCCCACAACCGGGCAACCCCAAACCGCGTATGTTTCGTTTAGTCGAACAACAAGCCGTCATCAACCGCTTGGGCTTCAATAATAAGGGCGTGGATTATTTGGTTGAACAGGTCAAGGCACGACGGTCCAATATTCGCTTGGGTATCAATATCGGCAAGAATTTGACTACGGCAGTGGAAAACGCTTTGGATGATTATTTAATGGGTTTACGCAAAGTGTATCTCCATGCCGATTACATCGCCGTCAATATCTCCTCGCCGAACACGCCGGATTTGCGCAAACTGCAAACCGCAGAGTATTTGGGTGAGTTATTGGGAGGGTTGGAATTGGAACGGGAAAAACTCGCGCAAGAACATGGCAAGCGCGTTCCGATGGCAGTTAAAATTGCCCCCGACCTTGAGTTGGATGAAATCGCCCCGCTGGTGGATAAGCTGCTCAAGCACAAAGCCGATGCCGTCATCGCCACCAATACCACGTTATCACGGGTTGGGGTTGAAGGCTCGCCTTACTCCTCGGAAGCCGGCGGATTGAGCGGCAAGCCTTTGTTTGAACGAGCCACGGAAACGGTCGCCCGTTTCGCAGAAGTATTACAAGGCGAAATGCCCATCATCGCATGTGGCGGTATTTTCAGCGCAGCCGATGCCAAAGCCAAATTGGATGCCGGGGCGAGTTTAGTGCAGATATACACCGGGTTTATTTATCGTGGGCCGGATTTGATCAAGGAGATTGCTGAGGGTTTGTGAAGGCCGTTTGTCGTGTTCGGCGTCGTAGAACTTCACCCGGCGCAGCGGGCCGGGGCAACCGTGGCTGCTTTTGGGTGTGGTCAACCTGGACGGTCTGGTCGCAGCGCAAGCCGGTCTCCTTTGATGCTCATATTTTTGTTATGTTTTAACCAATTAGCGATGAATTTTCATAAATCTCTGGGCAGCAGCGGGCTTGGATGATAGTTTTCCAAGCTTCGAGTTTCTGCTGATAGTTTTTACCCGCGTGGGCAGGGCTGGTGGAAGGGAGTCGGTGGAAGTTCATCGCATTGGTTTCAAGGCTAGGCAATACATATTTAAAGAAGCACTTTTCCGCCATCGTCCCATTGAAGAAGACATGCGAAATATTCCGGTGTGTCAAAAAGAATGTCTTGAAATCATTGGGTAAGATGCTGTCTTCGACAATGTCGGCATCAAGGCTGCCATCACGCGCACAGCAAGCCAACACATCCCAGAGTGCAATTCCAGCCGATTTCAACTTTTCCATTCTCGCCTGATAAGCCAGGTTTGGGTTAGCACCTACTAGTTCACCCATAATCGACCAGAAGGCATTACGAGGGTGGGCATAATATTCATAGGCTTTAAGGGATGCCTTGCCTGGCATACTCCCGAGTATCAGCACCGTGGCTTGAGGATTTTCGATGGGGGGGAAACTACGGATGTGAGTCATGCTAAACCATTACAAATTTATTCTATATTTCACTCCTGAACCTGAATCCCTGTGGTTGTTTGCCAGTGGCTTGCCCGGTCTATTGTGGTTCCGCTGCAATAGGGGGCAAGCCGGACTATAGATTCAATACGTTACGGGCGGCACTGTGGAGGGAGGTACTTGGGTTCAAGACTCCCTTCACCGCATGACCACGTGACCTGCTCACCATTCACTTGCGGATGCAGGGTAATGGTTTTGCCCGTTAAACCAGGAGGGGGGCCATCAAAGGTCAACGTGATTGCACCATTCGGCCCAACTTGGATGGATTGCAGATTAGGTGCGCCCATGTTTTCAGTGACTCCAATGTCTTTATTCTTCGATGGCCATTTTTGGGATTGGCTGGCGTATTCAATTACTTTTTGTTTAATCGGCTCGGAGGAACTCAAGCCCTCTGCCACCGTTCTGCGCGCCTCGAAATCTTGATAGGCCGGGATGGCAACTGCCGCGAGGATGCCTATGATGGCGATCATCATCAGCGGTAGCGCTGCCCCAGATCCCACGCCCATACTTGGGGTGAACAAAGCCAGTAGCCAAGCCCTTAGCCTTCGGCGCGGGAAATTCGGCTCCCGGCCTTCCGTTGTTGCCCTTAGTCTTTCCATGCGTTTGACTAGCCAAGGATAACTGGCAGTCAACTCATGAAACGACATCCAAAATCCACCCGTTGCGGTGGTTTGATAGACATATTCGTCTATGTCTAAGGTTTCAAATCGCTTACCGCCAGCAGCCAGTGCGGACAAACCCCGGCAAGCGTCTTCCACATTGGGGCAGCAGGCCAAACCATGCAAGTCTGAGCTATATTCGCGCGCCCTAGAATAAGCAGCGCCCAATATCGGCAAAAAATTGCCAGGCGCCAGCACAGGAGCCCAAAACAAATGCTTGCGGTGAATGTGGCCAAGCTCGTGGCCGATATAGAAATTGATGGCGTTAGGGTGGGCATCCAATGCATCGACGACATCGGAAAATAAAACCATGAAATTTCTACCCCGAAATCGCGTGGCGAAAGCATTGAAAATGCCATCCCCGTGTAGCAGATAGATGTCTGGAATTTCCTTGACACCAAGCTTCCGGCAAGATGACACAACCCGGTTGTATAAGTCGGGGAATTGCCTAGAACCAACCTGAACGGCAGTGCCTTTTAAATACGATATCAGCCCCGATTGCGCAAACAGATAGAGAATCCACAGGAAAAAAAGCCAAAGCAGTGCCGCACCCACAGTTCCCACGATGATCAATGTCCAGAAAATGATCGAAATGACTAGAGAAATGACGAATAATGGTCGTTCATGCTTGTAGACGAGATTCATATCGACTCCTTGAAAGGATTTACCAAGCGTTTCACCCTGTTTTATTGATGGGTTTGAAACACGCACAGCATAAGGCATAACTGAGTTTTCTGAAAGTATGCTATGGCGGTGGCTTCATTATTTTTTCCGTTTAACTCGATCTTCAAGTTTTTAGAGGGTTTCACCCACTTGAAATCAGACGGAAAGTATAATCGTCATTTTCCGAAGATTGACTATTCTGGTGGACAGCCATTTTTAACCAGCCATTGCCGTTTGTAGACCGGTTTGTCGA
>CAIOOA010000006.1 GCA_903859815.1 uncultured Methylococcaceae bacterium
AAGAGCAAAATCTGGTCTGTGGTTTCCCGGCCAATCGTCCCTTGCCCGACCGCCTAACCCACTATTCGACCGGACGCGGGGTTAAGCTTTGGCTCATTTTTCAACCTTCGTCCGCCCGCGCCGGTCAATGCGGGCGTTAGGTGTTGCGGTATCGCCGTCATTTACCGCTTCAGTAAAGGAGTTATTGCAATGAAAACATTGATATTTACCACTGCGTTGCTCATAACGGTTTCAATGCCAACCTTTTCGGCACCTGACTTTACACAGCTAGAACATTGGAAAGCGGAAGTGCGGGGCGAAGATTATACAGCAGGTAGCTTGGACAGCGTGGAAGCAGAAACGGCCAAGCACTTTGTTGTTCGCCAAGATGCAGGCACTTCTTGCGCTGCCGGCAATCATTGGCTCTTTAATAAACTGAGCAAATCTTACAAGCCGGTTGATGCGGGAACCTGCGATGATAGGAAATTTAAAGTCAATTTAGAATCTCAAAAGTTAATCTTCAAGAGCGGTAAAAAGATAACTGCTCAGTATCCAATTTGGTGATCTTGTGTTGCCTAACAAGGCACTCCAGCCGGCCGCGCCTTTTTTGTGTCTTTCAAGTTCCGTTTTATGTTCAGCGGTTCCGGTTTCGCGGCGGGCACGTCTGCTAAGGGCCGTAGCCGTTAGGCAGTACAGAACAGCAACTGCTTCCGTTCTCGGTTATCCTTAGTTTTTGAGTAGGCATCTTGAAAATATCACCCACTCACACACAAGCTTTACTTCTAATAGCTTGTTTTTATAATACAAGCACAGTTGCAGAAGATACCGTTATGGGTAGCTTCGTCAAAGGCATGGCCTACGAAATAGGCGGCAGATTAATGGGGGCTATTATTGATAATATGGTGAAGTCCCCTAAATCACAATTGAAATGGTATCAGGGTGCGGCTCACCCACGCTATCCTAATGTAATAGCAGATAATTCTCCCAATACTTGGAGACCTGCTGAAGGATATGTTTGGGCCAATCCAAATGATAGCAACGACTGGACTGTTATTTTGAAAAAGTCAAATCGTGCATCATATTTTATGGACTCTAACTCCCTCCCATCAAATATTAGCTATCAAGTTGTCTACGGGGGAAGCGATGGTGTAAATTTGAGATCAGCACCAGGTAGCAAAGATATTATAGCGACAGCCTACAAACAAAGCGTTATCGCAATACATGGCTTATCTTATAAGCCATATTTTGTTGATAATATTCCTTGGGTTAAAGTTAAGTTAGTCGGGTGGATGGCGAAAAAACGACATGACAAGGAATATCCATATATTTTGCCTGTCCAAGGCAATCTTGCATATGTCGCATGGGATGGCGGTGATGATGAAAGCGATAATTTCATAGCGTTAAAAGCTCGGCCAAACATATCTACTACTCGCATCGCAAAGGTCTATACCAATACGTCTATACGAATTAGTGAATCACAAGACAACGGCAATTATGAATGGGTTAAAGCCGAATTGATTGGATGGATGGCATTAAGCAACAGAAATGGAACACAGTTGTTATCAGAAATTGAGCAGTGAGCCAAGTAGGGCCGTAGCCAGCGTAACGCGGTAAGGCGCAATAGCGGTACTCCGCGTATTGCGCCGAATGGATAAAAAGAGCAAAATCCATGAATGACCGGCATTGTTTCGCTACCCACCCGCCTAACCCGCCGTTCCAGCCGACCCGCGTGGAAGTTTGGCGTGTTCAGTCTGGCTCCTTCCGCGCGGGCGGCTGAACGGGGTCGTTAGGCGTGGGAGGCTCCCCGGACGTAACCGTATAAGAGCAAAAAAATGAAGATGAAATTATTGGCAAATTTGGCAATTGGGGCGTTGATACTTGGAATATCGGGTCCGGTAAGTGCGACTCCTTTCCAATGGACAGTCGCAGGTGGTGGAAACGGTCATTGGTATGAGTTTGTGTCTTCTATTGTTACTTGGGATACCGCTAACGCAAATGCGCAGGCTTCAACATACAATGGCATGCCCGGACACCTCGCTACCATTACCAGTGCAGAGGAAAATGACTGGGTCTTTAGTAATGTTGGCCTAGCCGGAATCAGTATTTGGCTTGGTGCTACAGACCAGTCACATGAAGGAACCTGGACATGGGTAACAGACGAAACATGGAACTATACAAATTGGGATAATTTATATGGAGAGCCAAATGGTGGTGTCGGGGCTAATTATCTTGCTTTTAATTGGAATATTGCATCTCGCTGGAACGATGAAAGCGGATCAGCTAGGTATATTGTAGAGTATCAAACGGCTTCTGTTCCAGAACCTGCTACCATGCTCCTTCTAGGCACAGGCTTAGCCTGTCTCGTAGGAACACGAAGAAAGAAAAAATAGGATAATCGGGGTCACATACGAATTAAATGTTATAGGGCCGTAGGGCGCAATAGCGGTTCCGCCGCATATCGCGCCGAATGTAAAAAAGTGCAAGATCCATGAAAATCCGGCATTGTCTTTTTATCCACGCGCCTAACCCGCCGTTCCAGCCGACCCGCGTGGACGTTTGGCTTTATTTTTCTGGCTCCTTCCGCGCGGGCGGCTGAACGGGGTCGTTAGGCAACCTATGTACTCACTTGATCAGCCACTTACTGGAGACCTTATTCTCTGTAGGTCTCACAATACAAAAAGCAAGAATTTGCTTTGGCAAAGAATATTTCGTCCAAAAATCGGAGCATCCTATACACATGTTCTACTTATGTGTACCAATACATTTGCTATACACGCAACACCAGTTGGCGGTGTAAGCTTTATAGGTCTTTATGATTTACTATGCACATCAGAATACAAAAACTCTTGGAAAATATATAGAAATTTAGAAATTGAAAATTTTACAAAAGAAGATTTTTTATCAGCACATAAAAAAATTAACGAAGCATCCATGTATTTTTTTTTACAAAAATACAATTATGCCTTCAATATTCCAGAACCGTGGTACATCACCAAAAGAACACGAAAAAGTTTTTGTTCGCAATTAATTTCAAGAATTTTTGCTCGAATCAATATTGATCTTGACGTTACAAATAAAAATCCATCTCTTGTTCTGCCAGCAGATATAGAGTTATCAACAAAAGATCAAAGTAAATGGCGAGAAGTTACTCATATCTATACTTCACGAATAGACGATGCTAATAAATCGAAAGCATTGCTTCTGAGCATAATTAATTCAGAAATGCAAGATATTGAACTCTATCAAGTCCAATCAAAATTTGATACCACAGTGCAAAATCATCATGCCCGTGAACTAATAGCACTGCAGCAGTTTGAAGAGACAGTAAATAAATTAGATCAAATTATTCACTCCGTTAATTCTGCATTCGATCCAAATATACATCCAAGAAAGCCATACAAATTTCCGACAAATCGCGAAGAATATCTCAGAAACGGCAGCATAAAGAATTGGATAACGCGTGATATTTACAGAAAATATTTGACGGGGAGATATATAAAATCTGCATTAGAAAAATTTCGTTTTTGGACAAAATGGCTAATTCATCGGTCGAGGGGACGATCATCTTAATCAACGCGGTAAGGCGCAATAGCGGCCCCGCCGCGTATTGCGCCGAATGGGAAAAGAGAGCAAAATCCATGAATGCCGGACACTGTATCTCTATCCACCCGCCTAACCCGCCGTTCCAGCCGACCCGCGCCCATCGCTTGCCGTGTTGGGTTCGGGTTCCGCCTTGGGCGCGGGCGGCTGAACGGAGGAGTTAGGCCCCACTTCATTACATCATCTGTCAACGCGATTTCGCTGAATCAATCAATGAGGAGATTAATATGCCTGTATTGGACATTAGCCGCTTGAATACTTCGATCGGTATATGCGGCGTGGTGAGCACCTTGGCTGCCGTTTATTCAATGCGGCCAGGAGTGCAACATTCTGTGAACATCCAAACGAGTGAAAGCAGTGATGCCTTGACCTACGTGTACGACATCATCTGCGGCTTCTTGTCCTACCTAGAAGAAAACGGTGACAAGGAAGTCATTCAGGAGACGGAGGCTATCACGAAGTCCTTCGGAGGTGTCTATTCGAGTTGGACCGTCACGGGGTACCTCACTCGAGGGCGACGCGAAGAGGACCTCAAGGGTGGGCGCTATGCCATGGCCTTGACTCCGAACGGGATATTGGCGTTGCTAGAGTTCCTAGGCTTGCGAGGTGTCCGGTCTGACAAGGACGTGCCTGGGGACGCCATCATCGGCTTAACGCGCTCAGGCGCACCAACTAACAATTGGGGAAATCTCGCGCACTGGACCTTTCGATCTTCTGCTGGCACATGGCTCAATCATGGAGCAAACTATACGTCCCTCTCCGCCTTGAACCAAGCCGCCAGTCGAGATTACTCGGCTATCACTTGGATCAGTGTGCACGGATAAGGGCCGTAGGGCGCAATCGCGGCTCCGCCTCGTATTGCGCCGCATGGGAAAGTTGAAACATTCGGCGGAATACGCTAAACCGCTATTCCGCCCTACCTGTTTTCAAGATAATTTAACAAGCAAAGAAAAAAAACCCATGAAACCCCGGCCTTATCTCTCTGCCCATCCGCCTAACCCGCCGTTCCAGCCGACCCGCGTGGACGTTTGGCTTCATTGTTCTGGCTCCTTCCGCGCGGGCGGCTGAACGGGGGCGTTAGGCGTCGCAGGTGGTGTTTTCGTCATCCTGATCTTCTGTCTGGTGACTCTTCTCTGCGTAACTTGCCTATTTTTCATTTGCAATTCAAACTCTAGCGAGGCTACAACCATGGGAATGACACAAGTAGATGCTTGGGATTCAAGCAGAATACTTGATCCACGCAATCCACGCATCACGGGCTATTCCAGTCGGACCACGATAAATTGGGCGGGGCTCAGATTAAGCAGTAATAATTTTTTCCAAAAACTGAGACGTATACGGCAAGTAGAGGCATGGCCTGTCTTTGCATGCGCAGAGGTTAACGCGGTACATTTACTAACGCAAGGCAATTCGAAGCTCTCGAACATTCGAATACAAAAGGCGGTTGATGGTCATCTTTTGAAGCCCCCCTGCAGTAACTGCGATCAATGGCTAGAATTAACTGAGAATCGCATCTACAAGATTCGCGATAGTTTTTTGATGACGGATCAAGAAGAAGCCGATAGCCGCACACCTAAACCTGGACCAACAAAAGCTGATTTTCCGCCGTTGTCGTAGCCGGGTAGGTCGGGCAAAGTCTTTTTGTTGCCCGACGAAAAGAGCGAAGAGCAAGAGCCATGAACCCTCGGCCTTGTCTCCCTGCCCACCGGCCTAACCCGCCGTTCCAGCCGACCCAAGTGGTGGACGTTTGGTGTGTTCATTCTGGCTCCTTTCACGCGGGCGGCTGAACGGGGTCGTTAGGCCACAACATTTAGAGGAGAACGTTTAAATGCCTGGATTTCTCGACGCGACGCTGGGTGGACTCCTAGGTAGTAGTGTCACTACCGCGATCTTGGGAGCCTTGTTTCTCAGGCACAACAAGACGATCGAAGCGCAGATTGGCACCAAATTTGGCGAGAATTTAAAAGTTTTTGAATCAACGCGCTCTTGGAAAGAACAAGCCCTGTCGCAATTGCTCGGGCCGATTCAGATGCAGTTGGAGCGAACAAAGCGCGCATATAACCGTTGGGACAACAGAAATCTTCATTTGGAAGGGAAGGTAATTCGAGAGGGCAACCTCGCGATCCGTGACCTTCTTCTGTCGAAGGGTCATCTAATCCCTCCGCATCTGATGCAACACGCTGTAAGCCTAGTCGAGCATTATGATTCATGGCTTGAAGCGTATGATCGTATTCGCGGAGATCCATTGAAAGCGGATGAGGCGGACTTCGTCTTTGTCGGACCCGAGGGATATCCATTTCCAGTAGAGGCCGAAGCAGAATTCAAGGCCGAGTTCCGAAAATTGCAGGGGGAACTGTATGGGGTCTAAGGCCGTAAGTCGGAACCATGGACGGGTTCCGCCGAATGAAAAACAAGGGTGAAAGAGCAAAGTCCATGAATACCCGGCTTTGTCTCCCTGCACGCCCGCCTAACCCGCCGTTCAAGTCAACCCGCGTGGACGTTTGCCGTTTTCATTCTGGCCCCTAGGATGAACGGGGTCGTTAAGCATGACGAACAACCGGACTGAAAGCGGAGATTATAATAAATATAATAACAACCGATCCTTCTGCAAATACCCGCGCATTGCGGTTTGTCACATTTTTTCTGGTGCTTGGCAGCGTCATCGGTCAGTTTTCTACATTTATTTTTGGACATAACTAGACGTTATCGGTCAACTGAATCACTTTACTGGCTGAGAATGTTTGTCTGGCGGTCAACTGAATAAGATTACTAGCTTACAATCTTTGTCTGGTGGGCTACTGACTCAGTTTAGCGGCTTACAAATTTTGTCAGTGTGCTGGAAAAATAAGTTTGGCGGCTTACGATTTCACTTTGCGGATTCCAATCGTGATTTTATCGGCTATCATTATTTGCTGGTTCCTAAGCTCTTGCTCTCATCGTTATACACAAGTGGTTGAAGCCCGTCATTCCGGCATGGACTGCCGGAATCCAGTCACAGGGAGGTGAATCTGCGGGTTGGTGTGCATCTTGAATCAAACACTTACATAACGGCGAGTTACCGTCCCCTTCGGCTTCGCTCAGGACAGGCATGGCTCTGGATTCCTGCATCCCTGCTGAAATGACGGCACTACGTCTTGGCTGGACTTGTGTATAAAGCAAGCTTTGATGCTCCGAACACCAGTCAAAGCAAGCTTTGACGCTCCGAACCCAAGTCAAAGCAAGCTTTGACGCTCCGAACACCAGTCAAAGCAAGCTTTGACGCTCCAATCCAATAACTTAAATTAACGGCTCAGATTCACCTGATGATCCGCTTCACCCTAGGCGTGACATTGCATAGCAATACATAGGGGATGGTGTCGGCATGGCGGGCAATTTCCTCGACGGGCAAGCCCTCGCCCCACAAAGTCACTTCATCCCCAATGGCTGCCGAGGGGCAATCGGTCAAGTCTAGCGTAATCATGTCCATGGAAACCCGCCCAATCAGATTGACTTGATGGTCTCGCACCAGCACGGGAGTCCCCGAATGGGCATGGCGAGGATAACCATCGCCATAACCAATCGCAGCGACCCCCATGCGGGTGGGGCGTTGGCAAACCCAATCCCCGCCATAACCAACGGCATCGCCAACATTGAGTGGCTTGATGGCGATCAAGCGGGTACGCAAGGTCATCACCGGCTTAAGTCCATCCTGCTCCGCCGTGCGATTGGGGAAAGGCGACACGCCATACAGGGCAAGGCCAGGCCGCACCCATTCTGCCAACGCATTCTCCCAGGCCAAAAGCCCCGCCGAGTTGGCGATGCTACGCTCGCCCGACATGGCTGAAACCTGACCGCCAAACAAACCGAGTTGTTGCTCAGTCACGGAATCTTCCACATCGTCGGCATTGGCAAGATGGGTAATCGTGCATAAGGGTTGGCGAATGGCCGGACAGCGGCTCAATCGCGCATGACAGTCGGCAAACTCATCGACACTCAAACCTAGGCGGTGCATGCCACTATCCAGCTTGAGCCAAGCCTTCACTGGCTGATCCAAGCTGGCAGATTCCAAGATTTCCACTTGCTTGGGATGATGAACGATGGGTTCCAAACCATACCGCGAGTGCAAGGCCAATTCCTCGGCATTGATGAAACCTTGCAATACTGCGATGCGTTGGCCTATACCGGCCTCGCGCAAGTTCACGCCCTCATCCACACGGGCAACGGCAAAGGCATCGGCTTCCACCAAGGCATGGGCAATGTCCACGGCTCCGTGACCGTAGGCATTGGCCTTGATGACGGCCATGATTTTGGACTGCGGGGCGGCTGTGCGGATGCGGCGGAGGTTATGAGTCAATGCTTGCAAATCGAGCAAGGCATGGGCCGCTGGTTGTGTCAATGGGTTCCTCCAGTAGGATGTATAAAAATGATGCAGGAGTTCAAGGCTTGCCTTGCATAGACTTACAATTTGTATGGATGCCTATGTACTTGCGAGGGAAGTTCCTAGCAAGGCAAGCCTTGCACTCCTGACGCAATTCTTCCCTTGCTCATTTGCCACGCAACACCGGGTTGACGGAGGCCAAAAAGGACGGCAGATGATGCGCCACATCATCGCTAATCGTAAAATCACCGTAGTCTTGGCTGGGGGGTCGGTACGCTTCGGCATAGAGATCATGCATGTGGTTCTCAAAACGGGTGAATTGGCCCATGAACGTCAGCGGAACCATGCCGATGGGTCCATTGCGCTGCTTGGCGATGATGATCTCGGCCTTGCCTTTGTCCGGGCTATCCGGGTTATAGACTTCATCACGATAAATGAACATGATGATGTCTGCATCTTGTTCAATCGCGCCGGATTCCCGCAAATCCGACGGCATGGGACGTTTGTTGGTGCGCTGCTCCAAGTTGCGGTTAAGCTGCGACAAGGCAATGACGGGCACATTCATTTCCTTGGCAAGTGCTTTGAGCGACCGGGAAATCTCGGAAATCTCGTTGACCCGGTTTTCGGCATTGCCTGAGGTTTGCATGAGTTGCAAATAATCCAGCACGACTAGCCCCAGTTGACCATATTCCCGTGACAAGCGCCGACAGCGGGCGCGCACCTCAGTGGGTGTCAAGGCCGGCGTATCGTCGATGAAGAGCTTGGTTTCCGCCAACATGTTGATGGCTGAGGTCATGCGCGGCCATTCGTCGTCATGCAGTTGGCCAGTCCGCACCCGGTGCTGATCGATTCGTCCCAATGAAGACATCATGCGCATCGCCAGTTGTTCGCCCGGCATTTCCATGCTGAACACGGCGACGGGCAGATTCTCTTCTTTGTTCTTGATGGCTACATTTTCGGCGATGTTCATCGCAAATGTCGTCTTGCCCATCGACGGCCTACCCGCCACGATGATCAAATCACCGCGTTGCAGACCGGAGGTCATTTCGTCCAAATCTTCAAAACCCGTGCTAATGCCGGTGATATGGCCCTTTTTTTGGAATAACTCCTCAATGCGGTTCACCGCGCCTGCCAATAGGCTTCTAATGTCCTTGAAGCCGCTGTGAGTACGACGGCGTTGATCGGCAATTTGAAAGATTTTTTGCTCGGCCTCTTCAACCAAGGCACCCAGTTCACGCCCTTTGGTATGGTAAGCCGAATCGGCAACCTCGGTGGCCGCATGGATCAATTGGCGCAATACCGAACGCTCACGCACAATGTCGGCATAGGCGACGATATTGGTGGCACTCGGCGTGTCTTTTGCCAGTGCCCCAAGATAGGAAAAACCACCGGCATCGCCCAGCCATTTGTTCTTTTCCAAAACTTCCGCCAAAGTCACCACGTCGAACGGCAGTTGTCTATCCGCCAATATGCTGATGGCACGGAAAATCAGCTTATGGTCATGCCGGTAGAAGTCATTTTCAACCAACCGGTCGGCAATCTTTTCCCAAGTCTCATTGTCCAGCATCAATCCACCCAGGACAGATTGTTCGGCTTGGACGGAGTAAGGCGGGACTTTCATGGACGCAAGTTGGCGATCCTCAAAATAAGGCACTTCCAATTCGTAGTCGGGGAAAAATTCAGGTTCAGCCATTGCGTATTGATTCAATGATTCCAGTGGTTGAAAAACCTTCGACAAAATTCAACACCTTGACCTCGCCACCATTACTGATGACACAGTCATGACCTGCAATCGTGGTGATGTCGGCATAATCGCCGCCTTTCACAAGCACGTCAGGCAGCAGTTTGCAGATAGCCTCCCTAGGGGTGTCTTCGTCAAAGGGGGCGACCCAATCCACACATTCTAAAGCGGCCAACATCGCCATGCGATGCTCCAAGGTGTTGACCGGCCTACCCTGCCCTTTCAAACGCTTGACCGAGGCATCGGTATTGACCAGCACGACCAGGCGGTTGCCGAGTTCCTTGGCTTGTTGGAGATAATGCACATGGCCCGGATGGAGGATGTCAAAGCAGCCATTGGTCAACACCACCTTTTCACCCTCTTGTCGAGCCAAACGCAAGCTTTCCATAAGCCCTTCCAAGTCACTGACACCACGGCGCAGTGCCTTGAACCCGCCCAAGGCATATTCCAATTCCTGCCTGCTGACACTTGCCGTCCCCAGCTTGCCCACGACAATTCCGGCAGCAAAATTCGATAACAGGGTGGCTTCCGGCAATGGGCATCCCGCCCCCAAAGCGGCTGCAAGCACCGAAATAACCGTATCGCCGGCCCCCGTCACATCGAATACCTCCACGGCTTTGGTGGGCAAGTGCAAAGGGGCGAGCCTCGGCCGCAGCAGACTCATGCCTTGTTCTCCCCGAGTGACCAACAAAGCCCCCAGTTCCAAGCGCTGCAACAAAGCCATGCCCTTTTCCTCCAAATCCTTCTGGTTGGCACAGTGACCCACCACGTTTTCAAACTCAGCCAAATTGGGGGTGAGCAGATCGGCGCGACGGTATTTGTCAAATTGATTGCCTTTCGGGTCCACCAAGACGGGCTTGCCGGCGGCTTTGCAAAAGTCGATCATTGCTTGGACGGATGCCAAGGTGCCTTTGCCATAATCGGAAAGAACCACAATACCCGCCTCCGCAAGACGATGTCGAAAAGACTCCAACAGAGAAGTCGAATCCACATTATGCAAGGATTGCTCAAAATCCAATCGGATCAACTGTTGATGCCGGCTCAATACGCGAAGCTTGGTGATGGTCGGGAAATCATCCCTACGCAGCACTGAGCAGACAATCCCCGCCTGATGCAATAGTCCAATCAGCGTATCCCCTGCCGCATCCAATCCACAATATCCCATGACCTCAACCCTACCGCCCAAAGTCGCTATATTGAGCGCGACGTTGCCGGCCCCGCCGACACGTTCTTCGCTACCTTGGATATGCACGATGGGAACCGGCGCTTCAGGCGAAATGCGCGTGGCGCTGCCTTGCCAGTAACGATCTAACATCAAGTCACCGACGACCAAGACGCTGGCGGATTGGAAATTAGGAAGACGCATGGAAAAATAGTGTAAAAGAATTTGGTTGCTTAGGATACCACGAAGCAGCGGGGGGCGGTTGGACAGCATTTCAATACAGCCGTTTCGACGAATTGAGAATGGCTCGTTTGAAATAGACCATGCACGAAACAGGTAAGCTTATGCTAAGATTCACTCAAGATAGGATCTGACCAAGAGCAAGGCCCAAAAAACTTGAAGTTCTTGGGATTGGCTGCACGATAGGGAGCAATATTCCAATAACCACCTTTATTAAAACAGGGGATAGGCCAATAAGCTCAAATTCCCGCTCACTTTTGGAGGAAAGAACTGTGTTAAATTTTAAATTCGACAAAGAAATCTTCATGGCTTACCCGCTATTGACTAGCCTGTTTGTCATGGATTTCTCCATGTTGTTGTTCACCCCCTTGATACGTTTTCCGGTCTTCATCAGCATCTTTTTGGTTGCCGGACTGGTCTATCTGTCAATGTTCTTTGGGGTGAAGCTCCACGAGACGCAAACGGCGAAATAATCAACAGAGGGGGCTAAGGCTATAGCTTTGGCCCCTTATTTCGCTGCAGAACATTACTATTATGCCCACTGCCGAATCCCCTTTAGTATTACCGTCCAGTCTGTTCCGCCGACTAGGGTCATTGCTTTACGATGGACTGCTAGTCTTGGCGCTGTTATTCATAGCCACGGCAATCTTGATGCCGTTTCGTGGGGGTCAGTTTCAATCCCATGAATGGGGCTATGGGGTTTATCTATTACTGGTGGTTTTTCTCTTTTTTGCTTGGTTCTGGACCCGGGACGGTCAGACTTTGGGCATGAGGGCTTGGAAAATTCGCTTAGTCTCATCAACCGGGGGGTTGGTCAGTTGGAGACAAGCTGGCTTAAGGTTCGTACCGGGTTTGCTGTTTATCGGCCTGGCAAAACTGGGGGAAGCACTACTGCCTAGTGCGGCGAAACCCATCGGCTTGCTATGCTTGGGTTTGTTTGCGCTGGATTTCTGTTGGGCTTTGGTAGACAGAGAAAAACGCTGCCTGCATGATTTAATCGCCTCCACCCGAATGGTGCATATTAAAGAAGCCAAAAGCCCTGCGGCTTCATCTCAGTGAATTAACGCTTCATCAAGATAAGGGTCATCGAGATGCTAAACACCATCACCGTCGGGAAACTGGCCGCAACAATGGGGTTCATTTGATTGATCAAGCCAAAATTGCCGAAGATATTGTCAAACACGTAAAAACCTAGCCCAATCACCACACCCACGACGATTCGACTGCCCACGCTGGTTTCGCGACTGTACGTCATCACCAGCGGCACTGAAACCAGCAACATCACCAAGGTCACGAAGGGATTGACGATACGCCCCCAGAATGCCAGTTCCACATTCAGGTTTTTCTGTCCATTATTTCTCAAGTATTCCATGTACTTCCACAACTCATAAGCAGAAAGGTTTTTTGGCTGCACGACAAAGACATTCAGCAATTCAGGGGCCAAGACGGAAGCCCAATCGACCGAGGCTTTTGACTCGCTACTCGCTGTATTATCTTTGATATGGGTGATTTTAATATCCAGCAACTTCCATTTATTGCCATCATAAATAGCCTTGTCGGCATGGGATTCCAGTTTCAAACGACGATTTTCGTCAAATTCAAAAATGCTGATGTCCCCCAACTCATCTTGACTCTTGATTTGCCTAATATTGATGTAAGTATTCTTATCACGCAACCAGAAACCGTACTTGGAGCGCGATGCGACTTGTTGCTTAGTGGCGGCGGATTTGTAGGCCACTGCCTCCCGCTCGGACGGCGGGGCTATGTATTCGCCTATGAAGGATGAAAATACTGCCAAAATCAGCCCAGCCCGGATGACCGCCCAGATGATCCTTCCCTTCGATGCACCGGCTGCCTGCATGGCAATCAACTCGCGATTGCTGCTCAAACCGCCTAGCGTCACCAAGCTCCCCAGCAATGCCGCCGATGGCAATAGCTCGTAAAAGTCACGAGGGGAAGTCATGCTCAGGTAGATGAAAATGTCCTTGATGCCGTAAGTCCCCTCGTCCATGTCGCTTAATTCGTCGGTGAATGTGAAGAAATTCAACAGGCTGAGTAATACCACCGAAGCGACTAAGGAGCCTTTCAACACCTCCTTGGCAATATAGCGATTCAGCAAATTCATAGTGCCGTCCTACCCCTGAGTATCTGCCAACACCAGCGCAGACCGACTGATTTAATCAAATTTATGGCTATGGCCAACAACATTAGGATGTACACACCGGAAAAAGCCAGCCAAAGCGGGGCTTTTCCGTTGATTACCAAGCCTTGGGAAACGCTTTGCAGATTAAAATAAACGATGAAAATGAGAAATGCAGTGACAACATTACCGTACACACCGCTTCGAGGCGCCACGCGGGAGATGGGGATGGCTAACATGCCCAACATCAACACCCCAAACGGCACGGCAAATCGGCGTTGCAACTCTGCCAATTCGCGAGGGTTTTGAGATTTAAACAACATTGCCGTGGGGATGGTGGATTCACGTTTGATCAGGCTATCTTCGTCTTCATTATCGTCATCGATTTTCACGGCGTATTCGTCAAATTCGCTGATGATATAATCGACATGTCCGGGTGTGCCTTGATAGCGGACGCCTTTGTTCAAAACGACAAAATGCGAACCGGTGACGGTTTGCTTAAGATAACCGCTATCGGCGACAGTCACCCCATTCTTTTCACCGCTGCGGCTTTGCACGAAAACCTTCTTCATCAGGCCGTTTTCCTCGTCCACCGATTCTGTATACAGCACGACATCACCCCGGCTGAATTCATTGAAGCGTCCGGGCTTGATGCCTCGCAGGTCGGCGGTCTTTTCGTCCTGCCTCAGCAAAGATTGTACTTTTGCCTCAGACCAGGGCAGTGTTTTCAGAGACATGTAGGCCGATAGCAAGCATAGCGGGATGACAAACCAAGCAACGGCACGATAAAGCCTACCGTAGCCGACACCGCTGGATGCCAGCACAGACATTTCCTGATCCCGGTACATGCGCCCGAAAACCATTAAAATCCCTAAAAACTGGGCAGCCGGCAAGAAAATAATCAATGTTCCGAGAAACTTCAAGCCTAGCAGGGTCATCAAGGTGCCCGCAGCGATTTCCCCATCTATCGCTTTGGTTAGGATGCTGAGGAACTTGCGGCTTACAATGATAGTCACCAATACTGTCAGCACTGCTAACACCGTTTTCGACAGTTCCAAGATCAACATTCGATCCAGAACAGGCAACTTCACCCATTGTTTGATAAAAGACGGTTTAAAAACGGTCGAATTCATAATATGCTTTGTGTGATTTCCGACTTAACACTTAAATTAATGACAAGGATATTATCATGGACTACTCCATAAAAAGCGATTCACCCGAAAAGCTCTCCACCGAATGTTTGCTACTGGGCTTCCATCCCAAACGCAAACTAGGGCCCACCGCCAGCGCTATCGACGAAGCCTTGGGCGGAGTCATTACACGACTGCTCAAGCGCGATGACCCTGAAGGCAAACCCGGAGAGATTCTGACCGTCAACCTTCTGCCCGAAGGCAAGATCGAACGCTTGATCTTGGTTGGCATGGGCAAGAAAGACGAGTTGACAGTCTCCAGCTACCGCAAAGCCCTGGCTGCCGCAGCCAATGCCTTGAAAGCCACCGGAGCCAAGCAAGCGGTCAGCGTATTGCACGAGGCCGATATCCAAGACAAGCCCTTGGCATGGAAAATCCGTCAAGCGGTCGAACTCACCGAATCGGCACTGTATCGGTATACCCAGACCAAATCCGAGAAAGACCAACCTAAACCACCCCGCTTGGAACAACTGCAATTCTTGCTGGATGCGGAGAGTGATGTGGAGGCTGCGGAATCGGCCATCAAACAAGCACAAGCCATTGCCAGTGGCATGAAACTAGCGCGTGATTTGGGCAATCTCCCCGGCAACATCTGCACCCCGACCTATTTGGCCGAACAGGCACATAAGCTGGGCAAGCATCACAAAAAGCTCAAAGTGAAAATCCTTGACGAAGCAGGCTTGGAAGAACTCGGCATGGGTTCATTCCTCTCGGTTTCCAAGGGTAGCCGTGAACCCGCCAAGCTCATCATCCTTGAATACCATGGTCTTCCTGCCAAGGTCAAGCCGCATGTCTTAGTCGGCAAAGGGCTGACCTTCGATGCCGGCGGCATTTCGCTGAAGCAAGCCGGCGGCATGGACGAAATGAAATATGACATGTGCGGCGGTGCGGCCGTGATCGCCACCTTGGGGGTTGCAGCCGAACTCGGCCTTCCCCTGAATGTCATCGGCATTGTGCCAGCGTCTGAGAACCTCCCGGACGGGGCCGCCAACAAACCGGGCGACATCGTCACCAGCATGGCCGGCATCACCATCGAAATCTTGAACACCGATGCCGAAGGCCGGTTGATTTTGTGCGATGCATTGACCTATGCCAAGCGCTACGACCCGGTTGCCGTCATTGACACCGGTACCCTCACGGGTGCAATCATCACTGCTTTGGGCCGCCATCCTAGCGGCTTGATGGGAAATGACGATGCATTATGCGAAAGCCTGATTAAAGCAGGGGAAAGCACCCATGACCGGGTTTGGCGTTTGCCCATTTGGGAAGACTACCAAGAGCAATTAAAATCCAACTTTGCCGATGTCGCCAACATTGGCGGCCCGGACGGAGGGTCCATCACCGCCGCCTGTTTCCTGGCCCGGTTCACCAAAGACTATAAATGGGCGCATGTGGATGTTGCCGGCACGGCTTGGAAGACTGGTAACGAAAAAGGCGCAACCGGCCGACCCGTTCCGCTGCTGTGCCAATACTTGATCGACCAAGCCGACGCTGCGTAGAGGCGAATTCATTCTATGTTTTTGATTTGATTTCGACATGACACGAGTCGATTTTTATGTGCTACCCACCAGCACCCCGCATGACCGCCGGGTGCTGGCTTGCAAGCTCACCGAAAAAGCCTGGCGGCAAGGCATGAACGTTTACATCCATACCGGTTCGGACACCGAAACGGGGATTGTGGACAAACTATTGTGGACCTTCCGCCAAGGGAGTTTCATCCCTCATGAAAAATCCACCGCCTCACCCGCAGAGCGTGAGGATATGTCAGTGTTGGTTGGTCATGGCAACCCACCGGAAAATTTTCGTGACGTAGTCATCAATCTAAGCTTGGACCCACCGCCCCTATTTGCGGAATACCAACGAGTCGCGGAACTGGTGGACCAAGACGAAACTATTCGTACCGAGGGCCGCAAACGCTATATGGTTTACAAACAGCAAGGCTGTGAGTTGGAGACACATAAATTGGAAGCTTAAGTGCAATTCTCGTGGAACCCAACTAAGGCGACTGCCGTTAAGTCAAGCCCTCGCGGGATTCCTTCAAAACACACTCCAAGGTGGTGAAAAGCGCATCAGTATTGATCGGCTTGCGCAGACAGGCGTTGATGCCTAAAGCCTGTAAATCAGCCTCGTCCAATCCCTCCCCGTAACCCGTGCAAAGAATGACTGGGAGGTCTTGGCGGACTTCGGCAATGGCACTGGCCAATTCCAAGCCGGTCAGTCTGGGCATGGCTTGGTCAGTCACCACGCAGTCCACACTATCGGGATTCGCCCAGAATGAGCGCAAGGCCGACAGTGAATCTGAGAATCCAGTCACACTATAGCCTTCTTTCTCAAGCAGTTCAGACAAATACCGGACGATTGCCAGCTCGTCGTCCACCACCCACACACGCCCCCCCGGTTGCCAAGCTAGGTTTGTATGTTGAGCATTGACTTGCGCCGCTTTATCGACAACCGGTTCCAAGCTTTCGGGCAACAACAGGCGGAACTGAGTTCCCTTGCCCAACTCCGACTCGACCTCAATATGCCCACCCACCCGGTGCAGAATGCTCAAAACAATGGAAAGCCCCAAGCCGCTGCCCTTGCCGACCTCCTTAGTGGTGTAGAAGGGATCGAATATTTTCGAAAATGATTCTTTGGGAATGCCCTCACCATTGTCGGCCACTTCCAGTGCCGCATAGATCCCCTCAATGTACCCAAGGCAGATGGTACATTGGCTGGGGGGTTTGTAAATTCGCTTCAAGCAGACTTCGATCCTCCCATGCACACCAATGGCATCACGAGCATTGATGACTAAGTTGACCAGCATTTGATACAAGTCGATAGGTTCGATTTTCAATGGGGGCGCATCGGCATCGATTTGGCTAATCAGTTCCATGTTGGCCGGCAAAGTCGATGCCAACATTTTCAACATGTCTTGCACGGCATGTTGAGGCTTGATGATGGGAGGCTGACGGTCGGGTCGATTGCGGCTGTAATCCATCATTTTCAAGACTAAATCACGGCCCCTCTCACCGGCGCGAATGATTTCGCCCAGATATTCGGAAAGTTTCCCATCCGTTTCGTTGGCATAGCGCTTTGCTGCAAGCTCGGCAAAACCCAATATCGCGGCAAGCAAATTGTTGAAATCATGCGCTATGCCCCCGGTCAATTGGCCCAAGGCTTCCATTTTCTGATTTTGCATCAACTGGTTTTCGATTAACCGCATCTCTTTTTCGGCCTTTCGCAGATGGGTGATGTTGTACAAAAAGACAAACGAGCCCAGCAACTGTCCTTGCCCGTCACGCAACGAGGCAACGGAAAACACGAAGATGCATTCGCTACCGTCTTTCCGGCGCAAACGCCGCTCATAACGCTCAAACTTCTCATGGTTGGCAGCCGATATGCGTTTCCAGTGGTCGCTCAATTCTTCCTCGACGATAAACTCATCAATGGGTTTACCTAGCATTTCTTCAGGGGCATGACCCAATAACTCGACCATGGCGGGATTGACGAAGGTGATGCGATGCCGGATATCCAGCGCCACGATGCCTTCGTGGCTAGACTGGACTATCAACCGATATCGTTCTTCACTCGCCCTTAATTTTCGCTCCGCCTCCTTCAATTCCGTCACTTCCAATACGATGACCCCTATCCCTAGGATTTCACCGGATTTATCGCGCACCGGGTAGTAACTCACCAGCCAATCTCCCATGCGTTCTGGATCGGAAGGCATGGGGGCTCGTATTTGTTGGTTGCTGATGATCTCGCCTTTGGACAACACTTGATGAAAAAAAGGCAATAGATGCTCGGAAAGTTCAGGCAAAACTTCACTGATCGTCAGTCCTAAATGGTCATCTATCGGTTTGCCATTCAGATCTGCAAGCACTTTGTTAATCCTCAAGAAGCGCAATTGCCGATCATGGTAGGCCATGCCCACCGTGGCGCTGTCAAAAAAAGTTCTCAACAAAGCATAAGCTTCTTTGCGGGCTTTCTCTTCGCTAACCTGCTCCGACATATCGCGGGCGATAGTGGAAATTAAATCGATCTCCTTACTACCCTGACTTTCATGCCCAATGATGACTAGTGAAATGGGAAACTCAATGCCATCTTGATTGACCAGTGCAGTGTTGCCTGCCCAGGAGCCATAACGAACGGCATGAGGAATTCCTTGCCCAGAAACCATCCGGTAAGACCATTCGGGATGAAACTTGAAAATGGATGCATCCGTCAAGTCTTCGTCGGGCGATAACCCCAACATTCGTCGACCAGCCAAATTCATATAGCGAATGCGCCCTTCACGATCTGCGATGGACACCATATCGCTGGTTTTTTCAATGATCTCCGCCAGTTGGCTACGCTCTTCCTCCAGCAAGATTAACTCGCTAATGTCGGACAAGGTACCGAGCAAGAAAGTTTGACCGTTTAACTCCATCAACTCGGCAGAAACCAGCGCCACACCCGTGGTTCCGCTCTTGCGACGAAAAGTCATCCGGTAGTTTTTAATGCGGCCCGTCCCGGCAATTGCATTGAGCATTTCCTCCCTTTGCTCTGGGTAAGCCCAAATCCCTAAGGCCAATGAACTTCTGCCTAGGGCTTCCAAGCGAGTCAAACCATGCATGGCGAGAAAGGATTCATTGGCATTCACGATAATGCCGCTGTCAGGGCGGGAAATGACAATGCCTAAGGGGCTATTATGGAATACCGAAGCGTAGAACACCTCGTTGGCGTCATCGGCAAAATCAGTCTTGGCCTTGGGAGTGACTTTGTCAAAAATGGCGATAAAATGTTCCGGGAGGGGGCTGAATACCATGACGGAAACCGTCATATCCAAAGCGGCAATGTAGGACTCTAAGGTTTGCGAACCTTGCGTCAATGCCACCTTGCCTAGCAAGGCTAATAATTGCGGATTGCTGTGGAATGAACCGGGTATGACATCGGTGGCCCTTTTGCCAATGACATCCTGCAACCCGGTCAGTTTCGCAAAGGCAGGATTCACCTCCAAATAAATGAAGTTAACCGCTTCGTTTCCCTGATAAAGCACTTTGCAAAAAGCACAGGCTTGCGGCATCAAGGCAAAACAATCGCTGAAATGGGCGGCACACAGTTGATTTGCCGAAACATCTTCAGTCGTCAAATGATCCGGCTTGGTAGTAGCAATTCTCATTATGGCTAAAACGCCGTCATTCCGGCATGGACTGCCGGAATCCAGTGCCATGGACGGTAACTTGTCGGTTCATAAGTGTCTGATTAAACATGACTGGCAAATCCTAGTTTCACGTCCCTGTTACTGGATTCCTGCTTCCCGGCAGGAATGACGGGTTATACATCAACGCTTTGCCTCATAATGAGAATTGCTGGCTTGGCAGTCAAAGGCTTCATTCGATGAAAGGGGAAAAACCAGTGGATGTGGCATTATCAATCAACGGGGATTCCGAGCAGTAAGGCCAGTTTCGAGGTGTCCAAAGGTTTGACCAACATTCGCTCGGCCCCTGACTCGATGATGCGTTGTTCATTCTCCGGCGAGGGATAGCCAGTCATCGCGATGATGCGAAGACCCCCCGTCGCTGGATTTTGCTTGATCCTTTTACAAACATCAAATCCGTCCAATCCGGGCATCATCAAGTCCAACAACATGATATCGGGTTCAAAATCAACTACTTTGCTCCCGGCATCAAACCCGTCGCTGGCAATCTCAACGATCACCCCTAGCCCCGACAACCAAGCGGACAGGAAACGCCCAAGCGCAGGGTCGTCGTCTACAATCAACACCCGCAAGCCCTTTTTACGGGATAGCAGGGGACGTTCCCGAATGAATCTTTCCACTTCCGACACTAAAAACCGCCGATGCCCTCCCGGTGTCAGTTCAGCTTTTAATAGGCCCCTGTTGGTCCAACCTCTTACCGTGATGGGTGAAACCATTAGCATGGCAGCCACTTCATTGGGTGTTAAATAAGCTTTATTGATAATTTGTTGCATTTTCTTGTTGTTATCTAAAAAAAATATAAAACAATTGCCAAAACGATTACATCGATATAATCGTTTTAATCGTTCTGTGCTATGCTTCTTATATAAACCCTAATTGAATCAGGAAATGTGCAGATCGGAAATACTTAAGTACTGTTTTGCCGGGCTTTTTACTGCTTGCAACGCACATTCCTACATTCCTAGCTTGCTCTGAATGCAAATTATTAACGCAGTATTTAGCTCATAAGTGATTTCCATTGTTGGGAAGGATACGGACTTTATCCGGGAATTTTTCCCTAGACACATCGCTAAGGGGCATGTATGAATTTTACAGGAAAACTCATCCAAGAGGGTATGACGCTGTTAGAGTTGATGATCACCTTGACGTTGATGGGCATCTTGCTGTCCATAGGAGTCCCGGCCATGCTCAAATTTGGCGCCAATATTCGATTGGTGACCCAAGCCAATGACCTTGTCGCCGACATCGTTTATTCCCGAAACGAAGCCGCCACCCGAGGGCGGAGAGTCTCGATGTGTGTGAGTCAAAACGTGAAAAGTTCGGAAACGGGGACTAACCGGTCAACTTGCGCCGCGAATGGAACCAGTGCTTGGGCAACCGGGAGAATCATTTTTGTGGACATGAATGGCAATGGCATCAGGGATGTCACCAATAATGCTGCCACCCATGATTTGCTATTAAAGAAAGTGTTCGCTTTGCCTGCGGGATATTCGCTGACGGTGACGGGTTTTGCCGATACCGCCCACCTCACTTTCAGCACATTTGGCGGCTTGACGCCGACCACCGCAGGAAGTTTCAAAGTCTGTTCGACCGCCAATTCCGCAGGCTACCGCATCGCGGTGGCTGCAACTGGCCAACCGCTCTCAACCAAGGTTAACTGCCCATGAGGATGCCATCATGCCAACACTCCATTTTTCCAACCGAAAACCCACTCCTAATGGAATGACCCTGCTCGAAGTGCTCGTCGCCATCACTGTGCTATCGTTTGGCATGTTAGGCATGTTGGGTTTGTTGATAAACGGACTGAAGCTGACTTCAAGCTCCAATTATCGAAACATCGCCAATATTGAATCACAAGCCATGGCCGACCTGGTCAGGGCGAACGCGAGAAATTTAAGCCTGTACAACGTACCCACAGATTCTCCGAGTAGCAGTTGCTTTACGTCATCAGGCTGCTCCAGCTCGGAATCAAGAGTCCAGACGGAGTTTTCACTTTGGCTGGACCGCTTGGCCACGATGCTGCCTTCCGGCGATGGCATGATATGCCGGGACAGCACTCCCACCGGGCAAACCAGCGGGACACCCAGTAATTGGGCTTGTGACAATGCCGCCGATAGCCAATTCGTGGTGAAAGTATGCTGGAATGAATCGCGCATACCTTCCTCACCCGCCATCGCCTGTGTGCAAAGCCATATTTGATTGCCATGAAACAGAACGGCTTCAGCTTGGTGGAAATGATGGTGGCTTTGGGCATCAGCATGCTCATTACCCTCGTCATTACCGCCGCATACCTAGGGGGAATTGCCACGCAACGCTCCCAATCTGACATGACCCGCTTGCAGGAGTCTGCACGGTTTGCCTATCTGCTGATTGCCAAAGAATTGAAAAAATCAGGGTATCGAAATCCCAATAGCTTCCCCAATGCCACCACGGGTGTGCCGCCCATACCCTTTTGCATTGAAAACGCACTTGGCTATGCCGGAGCACCCTTGTTGCCGCAAAACGACCCAACGACAGTCCAGGCCAACATGAAACAGACAAACGGAACCGTGCTAAGCAGTTCGGTGGCAGTCTCAAATAGGAGTGACAGCCTTTTTGTGCGTTATTATGGCAACGACATTGTGTCGGGTGTCCCGGAATACGCCCCCACACCCGACCCGGCCATCGTGGATTGCTTGGGCAATGTCGTAGGGCTCGCATCGTTGGCCAGCGTGTCCAATTTTGCCGGTCAAGCAACGATGGTGGAAGAAACGCTTTATGTTGCTCCCGACCCCGACAATGCCAATGAACCGTCATTGTTTTGCAGCAACACGTTTTGGGTTAACGGCACGGCCACCCGCACAGCAAGCGTCGCCTTGGTGCCCGGAGTCGAGAGCTTGCAGTTTTTGTTTGGCGAAGACACCAACAGTGATTCCCAAGTTGACCGTTATGTCACAGCGGCAAACCTGACATCGACCTTCAACATATTGAACGTCATGGTCTCCATGATCATTCGCAGCCAAAACTCTGTGGAAATCAGTTCCACCCAACGGGTTTTCAATCATTTTGGCCCGGACTACGCAGCCTCAAACACTGCTCCGAATGGCGATGCCGCCAGCATTTTCACTGCTCCCACTGATAAACGCCTTCGGATTCATTTTGCATCCGTGGTTGCATTGCGCAACTTTCCCACCTGCCAGTGATTGCCATGTCATATATTCAATTCATCGAAGTTTTCGACTGTTGCCCCCAAGACCATAATGTCGAATTAATCACTCTAGGACAGCAACGAGGCGTAGTGTTAGTGTTTTCGCTGGTGTTTTTGTTGATTTTGACCATGCTAGGCGTAAGCGTGGTTGGGACTACGACTAGCGAAGAAAAGATGTCACGCAATTTCCGCGACAGCTTGGTGGCACTAGATGCTGCCGAAGCAGCGCTGCGGGACGCGGAAATTCGGCTGACGGGATATTACACCGACCCTCCCACGCGCTTGAACGGCATTTTTGACGAAAACTGCACCAACGGGCTTTGCAACCAGACGGTCACACTGTCGGCCAGTCAACCCATCTATGCGGTCTATACCATGATTTCTAGCCCCGCCGTCGCCCTAGGCGGCAATGTCTGCGGCGGAAACACCCAAGTGACTGGCGCAGTGACTGGCTCGCCACTCATTTTGATCGGGGGGGTGACGAATGCCGTGCAACCTTGCTACCTGATCGAAGAACTGCCTTCCGCCATGCCCGGCGAATCAGCCTCTTTGGTGTCGTCGTATTATCGGATCACCGCAGTAGGCTGGGGGCGTAGTACTACTACCCAAGTAACCCTGCAAGAAGAATTCATCCCATGAAGGAGTATGACCATGTTTCGGCTTTTAATTTTGATTTCGGCGCTATTATGCGGATTATTTCATCTAGGCATGGCAATGTCTGGAACCTTGTCCGACACGCCTTTGAGCCTGAAAGCCACCGTGCCGCCCAATGTATTGTTCGCCTTATCGGTGGAATATCCGACCGCCAACACCGCCGCCTACCAAGGGGTCAATGACTATAAACCTACCAGCGAATATCTTGGTTTGTTCGACCCGGATAAATGCTATGATTATGATACTTCCAATAGTTGGTTTTACGCCCCTTCTGACACCTTGGCTGCAGCGCATGTTTGTGCCAGCACTTATTGGAGCGGCAATTTTCTGAATTGGGCATCCATGACCGGGTTGGATGAATTTCGTTTTGCCATGACCGGGGGCAACCGTTATCGCGATACGGAAAGTTTGACGGTACTGGAAAGGACTTACCAAGACGGACAAGGCGGAGTCGCCAACTTCCCCGACAAAACCTTTAGCCTGTCAGACTCTGATTTTGTAGGTGCCGTACCCTTCTCGCTCAATACCATAACCGGCACCATCATCAACCAAGGCCAGAAGACACAAATGCTAGTCAAGGCCACGACACCGACCACCATTACCTGCACCGATTGGAATACAGGCTCATCCACCAACTGCAAAACCTTTAGCTTAGCCTTCAATCCTTACGCCAGCACCATCTCCTGCTCCACTTGGTCTGACAGTTCAAAGAAGGTCTGTACGGCATTCAAGTCCAGCAAGACTGGAGAAACCTTTGCCAGCATCAGTTGCAAAACCTATGTGAGCGGTAATAGTTCCAACCATTGTTTGACCTACAATACAACGTATTCAGCCAATCCATGGTCAGGGTCTACCTTTTTTGTACGAGTCAAAGTGTGTGACCCCAATGTGGGGCTGGAAAACAATTGCGAGCAATATGGAACCAGCTATAAACCCATCGGTACGCTCCAAGAAAATGGCGACAAAATGCGGTTTGGCGTATTTTCCTATTTTAATTCAGACAGTATCGATAACGCGGTGATGCGCTCCAAATTAAAATATGTCGCCCCACAACAATATGCCAGTTCAATTGGCACGGTGGTCAACAACAATGCCGAATGGTTGGAAGCAGACGGGACATTACTCCCAAACCCTGATCCCAATATTACCAACACCACTTATACAGGATCTGTCAACAATTCGGGTGTCATCAATTACATTAATAAGTTTGGCAGCTTGGGAAGTACAACATCCCGATATAAAAAGTATGACAATGTCGGGAAACTCTACTATGAAGCCCTGTCCTATATTCGGAACCGCGCCCCTGATACGGGTTATTATAGTGGGGTGACCAGCAGTAACAGTGATCAGTTCCCAGTCATCACTGCATGGGATGACCCCCAACTGTTTTCCTGCCAAAAAAACTATATCATCGCCATGGGCGACACTCACACCCATTGCGATAAGAAATTGCCCGGCGGCACGTATACTTCTAGCCAGAACTCTTGCAGTGCATGCACCAATGACTATGGTTCTTTAAACAATGGCGATAGCACCGACCTCCTCAATCCGTTGAATGTCACGACATGGACTAACAAAATTGGCGGTTTGGAGGGTAGGAGCAATATGGCGACCACCATCACCGGAGCGGGATGCGCCAGCTATTACATGTCAGGCGCAGCCTTTTGGGCAAAGGCCAACGATATAAGGGCGGCCGATGCCAGCAAAGCACAAACCCTAGGCAATCAGACGGTCAAGACTTTCGTCATCGATGTGCAGGAATATGCGGACCAAGGCGTCAATTCACAATATTGGTATGCTGCAAAATATGGCGGGGCCGATTCTTACCTGTCGGATGGCACCCCGCAAGGCTGGACGAATGACACGGTCATCACCTCTTCCTCTTGGCCGAAAACCTTATTAAAAGCGGGCGACCCAGTGTCGATGATTAACGCCGTGCAAAGCGCGTTTCAGAGCATCAGGGCTGGCATCGGAGTGGAATCTGCCTTGTCGCAATCTTCCGGCGACTTGCGCACGGCGGGGGGCGCTTACATCTACCAAGCCATTTTCAATTCGGGGGGTTGGGTTGGCGATGTGCTGGGGTTTTCCATCGACTCCAGTGGAAACGTTTCCAGCACACCGACTTGGAGGGCATCCGATTGGTTTGCCAGGACCGTCTATTCTCCAAATGATCGACGCATATTCAGCTTCAACGACGGGCTGAAAGCGGACGGCACGGCAGACACCGGCAATATCTATTCCCGTCTGGGGATTGTATGGCCCCAAGCCAGTCTCACCAATTTAAACTTATTCTCCAGCCGTCAGCAAGCCCTGCTTAACAAGGACGAAGTAGGAGTCACTGATAGTCGGGGCGTGGCGCGGCTTAACTATTTGCGAGGAGAAACCAGCAATGAGGGTAGGACGGGATACCAATGGCGCGCCCGCCTAGGGAAAATTGGCGACATCGTCAATTCCAGCCCGGCCTATGTCGGCGCTCCCTTGCCGGGACTCATCGGACCCGGCTATGGGCTTTTTCGGCAAACTTATGCCAATCGTAAACCGATGCTGTATGTTGGCTCCAACGGTGGATTCTTGCATGGATTCGATGCCAGCCCACCAGGCACTCAGAATACCACCCCCGGACAAGAACTGCTGGCTTATATGCCTAGCGCCTTGTTTCCCACGCTGAGTCTATTGATGTCGGCGAATTACGCCCATAAATATTATGTCGATGGCAACCCTGTAGTCAGCGAAGCTTGTTTTGGCAGTTGCCCTGCTGACGGAAGCGGTTGGAAGACCGTGTTAAGCTCAGGCTTGAACGCCGGCGGACAGGGCATTTTTGCCCTCAATGTCACCAACCCGGCTAATTTTGCCACGATGACCGGAGCCAACCTAGTGTTATGGGAATTCACCGACCGCGATGATGCAGATTTGGGTTATACCTTCGGCGAACCCATCATCAGAAAGATGAACAACGGCAAATGGGCCGTTATCTTTGGCAATGGCTACAACAACACGGCCTCTGACAGCAGTGTTAGCACCACTGGCAGGGCTTATCTATTCATAGTTTTTGTCGATGGACCGGGAAGCTCCAGTAAACCTTGGTGGAGATTGGGGACGGACTATGTCAAAATCGAACTGAAAACCACAGGGGAACCCACGACTCTGCCCAATAATCCCCCCAATGGGCTTTCCGCCCCCGTCGGAGTGGACAAGAATCTGAACGGAACCGTTGACCTGATTTATGCGGGCGACCGGTTTGGCAATATCTGGAAAATTGATGTCTCCAGCGATTCCCCGTCGGCTTGGGCCCCTGCCTTTGGCACAACCTCGATACCCAAGCCTTTGTTCACTGCAAAGGATAGCCTGAATAACTTCCAGCAAATCACCTCGTCGGTGGAAGTTTCCAAACATCCGCAAGGCGGTTATTTGGTATTTTTTGGGACAGGCTCTTACATAGACACGACCGACCCCTTACCTGATAACGGCAGCACATTCAATAAACAGACCTTCTACGGCATTTGGGACAAAGACAATTTTACGACAGTTCAACGAGCGAGTTTTACACCGATTACCCGCAGCCAATTGCAAGGTCAAACCGTAGTCGCACAGACTGCGGTGAGATCGGATGTCTATTATTTTCAATCCAATTGCATACCCAACTACGGCACATCGACGGCTAACACCTTTCAATTAAAGGCAGACGGCAGGACGATTGATTACGACAATTGCCCCACTGACGTCGCACAATCCAATGCCAACCCACAACTGGGATGGCGGTTTGACCTACCTGGAGCTGGGGAGCGCATGATATCTGACCGCCCCATAGTTCAAGGCGGAGTGATCACCTTCACCACGCTAACCCCGGCTTTGGACCCTTGCACTGGCAACACGGTGGGCAAAATGTATGATTTGGATTATCGGACGGGGGGCAGAGTCAGCCGGGGAGCCGCTGGTGTTTATGACCTCAATAATGACAAAATGATAGACGGTAACGACAAATTCCCCTTCGCCGTATTGGGTTCGGTAATCAACAACACCTCGACTTGGATCGCCCCTTCCGGCAAGCTATTGATTTACGGAGCCAGCGAAACCCCCTTGCGGCTGAGGCTGCCTGATGGGTCCGGGCCAACTGGCTCGGGGGGGGGCGGAGGCGGGTCACCCTCCATTAGCACTATCACCACGACCGGGGGTTGTAGTGATTTTGTTGCGGGTTGGGGTTGCATGTCCTGCATGGGACGGAAGCCAACAGGGGGTAACTTCATTGATTTTGTCTCCAACCAAAAGCTTGGAGGTGAGGGAATTTTGGCAACCGGCATCAATATCAATGCCACGGCAAAATCCATTCCCACTTTATCCGGTAGAGTTAGCTGGCGGGAGATTATGAGATGAAATGCAATAAGCTTAGGCCGGTATTCCTACATGACTTGAATTCAAGCCATAATAAGTATAACTGGGCTGGTTTTACCCTCATTGAACTGATGACCGTGATAACGATCATGATCATTCTGGCAATGGTGGCAATACCCAACTACAACTCAACCGTAACAAAATCCGCACGGGCCGAAGCGCGCAGCACCTTGTACCAAATCGCCCAACTGCAAGAGCGCTTTTTCACCACCAATAACACTTACTTATGCTTCAATGCCACCGGCTGCACCACCACTCCAACGGGTTGGAAAAACTATTCCGGCAGCAGTTATGCAAAACGCAAATATAACATCAACACCACAGCCCGAAGCGGAACCCTCTCCTGCGCCGGGGATACCGTCACCAACACCATCGCCAACAGCTTCGTGATTACCGCCACCCCCGCCAATGGCTTCGCTGACACTGAATGCGGTAGTCTTACCCTAGATAACTGCGGAATAACCGGTAATTCAGTCACGTCAGCGACGAATTGCTGGAAATAGATTGGCTGGTTTTATTGTTAATACGGAATTAAGTGGGGTAAAGGAAACCATTAGGTCTAATTTGAAAAATACTTCTTTTCCAAGGTTTCCACCTGTTCTGGGTTGGCTAATAAGCCCAGTTGATCACCGGCCAGATAGACGATATCCATGGGCGGATTTAACATTAAATTGCCCTCACGCATTATGGCCACTACATTCGCGCCGGTATGGACACGCAACAAGGATTCTGCTTGGGTTTTTCCAACCAAGGGGCTATCTTCCGGGATTTTACGCCACGATATGTCCAGCAACTCGGAGGTATCCAGTAACTCCCGCAATAGTTTTTGCTCGCCTTGTGCTTTCACTAACACATCATAATGGTCTTTGCGTACAGTTTCAGCATAACGGCGAACTTCTTGAATGGGGAAACCCAAGTGCAGCAGGGTATGGCGGACTACCTGCAATCCCCCTTCCAATTCGGGATGAATCACTAGGTTCGCGCCTAAATTGGAAAGTCTTATCACGCCGGCCCGGGTGGCAGCACGCGCGATGATCTGAAGCTGGGGCGCAATATCCCTCGCTGCTGCGACAGTCAATTCCGTAGAGGCTTCTTCCGGCAGCGTCACCACTAACAGTCTGGCCCTGCGCAAAGCGGCATGTTCAAGAATATCGGAATTCGCAGTGTCGCCCAACAAGGTGGGAACCCCTTTATGAGTCAAGCGTTCTATTCTTTCTATGCGAAAATCGATGACCAAATACGGTATCTTCAACTCTCCCAACACATCGACGATATGCGTACCAACCCTGCCATACCCCACGACCACAACATGATCCGACACTGACGCATCCACTGGGGCATGAGCTTCCCCGTGACGATTCAGCCAGTGCCATAAGGGCTTGATTTTTCTTAGACCTCGTTCCAATGGATCAATAGACCTTAACATCAGTGGATTTACCACGATGGACAACAAAGCAGCCGCCAGAATCAAAGAATATTGATTTTTATCCAATAAACCGATGTTCAAACCGGTTTGCCCTAGAATGAAGGAAAATTCGCCAATTTGGCTGGAACCCGCTGCCACCACCAATGCGGTGCGGGCCGGACGCGGAAACGGCAGCACCCAAGCCCCTGCCACGACAAATTTTCCAAACACCACTAGGCAGGTCAGGATCAATACGGGCTTGATGTTGTCCATTAAATAATGGGGGTCCAGCAACATGCCAATCGAAACAAAAAACAGAATGGAAAAGGCTTCGCGGAACGGAAGCAGATCAGAGGCAATGCGGTGGCTCAACGGCGATTCACTGACGACCGCACCTGCCAGAAAAGCCCCCAAAGCCAAGGAAACTCCAAACAACAAGGAAGAACCCAGCGCAATGCCTAGTGAAATTGCCAATATCGCCAAGATGAACAATTCGCGGGAGCGGGTATGGGCCACACGCAACAATAACCAAGGGATGAAACGCTTGCCTGCAAACAGCATGAACACCATGAAACCCAGCGCCGCCATCAAAGCCGTGCCAATCGCTCGCCAATCCGTCGGAACTTTACTCGTGCTCAAGTTTGGAATGACCAGTAATATCAAGACCGTGGCAATATCCTCCATCACCCGCCAGCCCACGGCAACCCTACCGTGCGAGGTGTTCAACAGCCCAAAATCCATAAAGCCTCGCAACATGACAATAGTGCTGGCAATGGAAACCGCCAAGCCAAGCATCACCCCGGCCAAAATTGACCACCCCCAATACCAACTCAGTGCAAAACCCAAGGCTTGCATAGTCACCATCTGACCTAAGGTACCGATGATGGCTATATCCCGCACTTTCCACAAATCGGCAAACGAGAAATGCAAACCAACCCCAAACATCAGAAAAATGATGCCTAATTCGGCCAATTCGCTAATAATTTGTGGATCGCCCGCATACCCCGGCGTGAAGGGGCCAATGGCAACGCCGGCCAACAGATAGCCGACGATGGTGGGCATATGGAGGCGCTGGAAGATCAATCCCCCAACAAAGGCCGCTCCTAAAGCTACGGCTATGTTTTCAAGCAGTGTGAAATTATGCATAGTGAAAGCGGCTAATCATGGCACTATCAAGACAGAGACGAGGGTGTGGCTTTGCGATCCGAAAGTCACGGAATTCAAAAGCCCACTTGGCAATTCATCCCTGAACCGTTCAAGAATTATACTCCTTAAGCGGTCTTTGCGGTTTGGGCAGCCGCTTCAATCAGTTGACCAAAACTGATTCCCGCATCATTCGCTGGAATCTCAGTGGGTAGGTAAACCTCAAAGCCTTGTTGTGACAATAAAAAGGCGGCTTGTTCAGTGAGTAGGCGATTTTGGAAAACCCCACCCGACAAACCCACTTTGCTGATGCCAGTTTCATGACTTATCAGCACAGCTTGAGCGGCGATTAATCTGGCAAGGCTGGCATGAAACAAGGAACCCCGCTCGCAGATGCCGAGAGTGGCATCCATCAGCATGGGCAACAAAGGAACCCAATCGGCTCGCCAAATGCCGGTTTCATCTCGGTAGTGAGACAATTCCATATACTGGGTGGAGGGTTCGCTGAGCGATTCCAATCCCATGGCGGCTTGTCCTTCAAAACTGGACTCCAAACCTATGCCAATCAACGCGGCGGCGGCATCAAACAAGCGACCAGCCGAGCTTGAAACAGGACAATTTATGTCGCGTTTCCAAGCATGGCGCAATAGCTCCACGTCATTTGGGCAAGATTCCCATTCCAGCCCCGCTTCCAGACAGAGTGCCAACCCGCATCGCCAGGGTTCGCGATTGGCTTTGTCACCCCCCAACAGTCGAAAATGCCTTAATGAACCTTTCCTAACCCAAGAACCGGGGCAACCCACTAATGCCTCCCCGCCCCATATCGTCCGGTCTTCGCCAAACCCCACGCCATCCCAAGTGAATACCAGCATGTTTTCGGTTATTCCATGTTCCCCAGCCAAAGCCGAAGCATGGGCATGATGATGGAAAACCTTGATGATGGGGATCGCCTGTTTTTTTGCCCAACGACTTGAACGGTAATCGGGATGGGCATCATGGACAATCAAAGAAGGTTTGACTTTGTAGAGTTCTTGCAAATCGGCGATGACCCGTTCAAACACTTCGCCACTGCGCACCGTGCCAAGATCGCCAATATGAGGGGAAATCACCAGACGATTGCCAAAACCAAACGCAACGGTGTTTTTAAGGTCGGCCCCGACGGCAAGAATCGGTTGTTTGAATTCAAACGGTAGAGTCCTTTCCACGGGTGCCAAACCCCGACCTAAGCGTATCGGCCTAGGTTTGGCCGCTATACGCCGAAAAACTGAATCGTCAGCGGGTCTGCGGATGGGTCGGTTGTGATGCAGGAAAGCATCGGCGACTTGACCCAACCGCTTTTCAACTTCTTCCCCGTCAGTTAGCACTGGCTCACCGCTAATATTGCCAGAGGTTGCCACCAAGGGTTTGCCAAAAGCATCCGTCAGCAAACGATGCAAGGGGCTGTAAGCCAGCATTAGGCCAACTTCCCGCAATCCCGGCGCAATGGATTCCGCAAGCACAGCGGATTCCTGCCGTTTATGCATCAACACGATGGGTCTCAATGGCGATTTGAGCAAATCCAATTCGCTAAATTCCGGGTCAGCAACCTCTCTGACGCTATCCAACCCGTCAATTCCTCGCCAAGGCAGCAGAACCGCAAGCGGTTTGGCGGGGCGGTGCTTAGCCTCTCTTAGCCGCTCGACTACCGCATTTTCAGTGGCATCACAAATTAAATGATACCCCCCCACCCCTTTGACGGCGACAATCAAGCCATTGTTTAGCGCATAAATGCAAGCATTCAACGCGGTTGGGTTGCCGGTGATGTCAGGCCCACCTAGTTGCCGAAAAGTCAATGAAGGCCCGCATTCTGCACAAGCCAAAGGCTGGGCATGATAACGGCGATCCAAGGGGTTTTCGTATTCAGCCCGACAGGCCGGACACAACATGAATCCAGCCATGGCGGTATTGGGACGGTCGTAGGGCAAACGGTCAATTAACGTGTAACGCGGCCCGCATTGAGTGCAATTGATAAAGGGATATTGAAAGCGTCGCTCCACCGGGTCTTGCATTTCGGCTAGGCAATCATCACAGACGAAATAATCCGGCGGAATGTGGACATCAGCCCCCTCCCCCGCTTCGCTGTGTTTGATGATGAAGCCGGTTAATCCTTCGGTGGAAACGTTTGTAATTTGTGGGAGGTTGGGCTGGGCTAAAGGCGGGGCTTGGTCAATTAAAGCCTTTTGAAATGCTTGGAGATTTTCCGGTGAGCCTTCAACTCTTATTTCCACCTCGCCGCTGCGATTCAGCACCCAACCTGCTAATTTATATTGATTGGCGATGCGGCTGACAAACGGACGAAAGCCCACGCCTTGGACGCGACCTGTGATGAGGATGTGGTGGGATTGGCGACTATTATTCAAGACGAGGATTATGCGGCTTTCAATTCGACATGAACCCGTCGCCCTATCGCAGTGGCAATATCAATCAAAGCATCTAATGAAAACTGCGAAACACGTCCATCTAATAAATCCAGCATTCTTGGACCCGTCAGACCACACCGTTGGGCTGCTTCTGTAGAAGTCCATCCGCTATCTTTGACAATTGCATTAATCTGTCGCATAAGTTCTGAACGGGTTCGCAAATTAGCCGCTTGCTCAGGGGTATCGGCAATCGCGTCCCAAACACTGGTGTAGCTTTCAATATTGCTCATATTGCACCTTTAGTCAGTTGCTCGAAGCGTTCTTTCGCAAGTTCAATGTCACGCCTAGAGGTGGATTGTGACTTTTTCTGAAACGCATGGAGGACATAAACATAGTCCAGAAAACGGGCAGTGTAAATGACTCGAAATATGCCTGAATCTTCGTGCAGTCTAATTTCCTCAACACCTCTACCAATAGATGACATAGGTTTAAAATTATCGGGTTGCTCTCCCCGTTGTACCTTGTCAAGCTGGTATCCGGCATCATGTCTGACATCTTCAGGAAAGTCTCGTATTGCCTTAAGTGAGTCGCCAAGGAAACGGAGTTCTTTCATAAAAAGTATCGAAGCGGATTCTAAACTAAATTAAACCAAGAACGACTTTGCTTAGATAAGTAATAAATACAATAAAGTAAATATATTATTCTTCGTCAAAATAATCAGAATCTATGCGTTTTATTTCATAAATATGCTGAGTGCTTACTCCAAGATTATTTTCAATCATCAATTCTGCCAACCTCACACCATCTATGAGTATAATTTTTGCCTCAATGCTATCAACGTAATTTTTTGCGTCACTAGTAAATCCTGATGTGGTGATAAAAATCCCCTTTTTTGCTTTTTGTCCCAATAATGCACCTGCAAATTTATGAATTTCTGGTCTTCCGACTACGCCTTCCCATTTCTTTGCCTGAATGTATATAACATCCAATCCTAGTTTATCTTCTTTAATGATTCCATCAATTCCAGAATCTCCAGACTTGCCAACTACAGTTGCAGCTTCTTTGAAAGAGCCTCCATAGCCCATTTTTACTAGTAAATCTATAACCAACTTTTCAAAACGTTTTGGATTGATCGTTTTTATCATCGAGAGTATTTCATCTGACAATGCGGACTTTAATATAGAATATCCACTGTCAATTGACTCTTGAGGTGTGATTGTTAAGTTTTCACTGTAGACTTCATGTGAGTTGTCTTTATTATCTTCTGGTTTTTTGCCTTGAAACTCAACAAACTCTCCGAATTGCCTCAGCATCTTAGTATTGATTATTTCAGGCTTTGTATGCAAAAGGTCACGTCCACGATCCGTTATCTGAAAGTACCCTCTTTTGGTCTTTTTTAGTAATCCAGCCTTAGTCAAATATGTTCTTGCCCAACCAATGCGGTTATTGATTACAAATGAAGAACCGCTTGGGAGCAGTTCTTGCTTCTCTTCCTCAGACAAGCCAAATTTCTTTGAAAGTTTATCTACAACATCTTTGAACAAATGTTCATTACCATCTGCGACGAAATTCATTAAAGGCAACATACATGTTTCGTAATCGGGAATAGACATTACGCAAATATCCTATGGCTATTTATAATTTGGCATCAAACGCGGGTAAGTGAATCCCGGTTAGAAAAACGCTCCCATAACATCAATTTTTAAACATTGCCAACACTCGCCGTTTCCTTCCTCACCCCCGCCGCCCACCAAATCCGGCAAGCACCTTCGTCGGAGACCATGCACGGGCCGACCGGATTGCGTGGGGTGCAGGGCGAACCATAAATTTTGCATTCCGAAGGTGAAATTTTCCCCAATACGACTTTGGCGCATTCACAACCCGGCGGCATCTGACCGGCATGTTTGCGAGCAAGATCATTATACGAAGGAAACTTCAAGCGAGCATTGTGGGCATCGTATTTAGGCTTTAATTCATATCCCGAAGCCGGTATCGGCCCAATGCCGCGCCAGTTTGCCGTGACAACGTCAAAACAATCCGACAAGCATTGTTTTGCTGTTGGGTTGCCGCCCATTTTGACCGCCAAGGGATAGCAATTTTCCAAAGCCGGTTTGTTATGGATAAATTGTTGCAAAACCGAGTAAGTGGCTTCCAACAAGCTGTCAGGCATGAAACCCGCGATGGCGGTGGGAATATGATGATCCTTGACGACGAAATCCCATTCTTCCGGGCCCATGACGGTGGAGACATGACCGGGTGCAATCAGCGCATCGAAACCCGGTTCCTCGGAATTTAGCAAAGCGGCAACGGCAGGCCAAGTCAGCCGTCCACTCATCAATAAAAACAGATTTTCCGGCAAGCCTTCAGCTACCATCGCGGCAATGGGGGCCAATGTCGTTTCAAAGCCCACGGCATGGAACACCACAGGTGTTGCTGGATTTTCAATGGCGATTCGCACCGCATCCCTAGGTGAGGCGATAGGCCGCACATCCGCACCCGCCGCCTTGGCTTGTTCCAATGAGCGAATTTCATTTTTTGACACATTGACCGGCACTCTTAGCATGTCGCCAAAGCTGACCACAATGAGCTTTTCCTTAAGTGCCAACTGAATGACTTGATAAATATCTTCCTCCGGGCAAATGCAAACCGGGCAACCCGGACCCGGTATCAGCCGGATTTGCTTAGGCAAAATGGTTCGCAAGCCCGCCATGGAGATGGAACGCTCATGACCGCCACAGACATTCATAATGCGGACTTCGCCGGGCAATTCCATGGCACGAATCTGCGCCAATCGTTGCTCAGCCATGCTTGAAGGGTTTGGATTCGTCATTGTGTTTTGTCTAACTAGGCGGATTTTTTGACTGGAACGAAGCGAATCTCAGGCTCGGCTCGGTGCAACATACGCCCTTCCGGTTGTACATTCGGTTTTACCGTCTCGTGTTGTTGACGGGCATTGCGGTAACTTTTCAATTCTGAATGCAACCAAGCGATCCATGCCTCCAATCCCTCGCCACTTTTTGAAGACAAGCGCAAGGCTGGGGCTTTTGAAGCCAAGTTACGCAGACAGCCTTCCGCCCGGTCAGGGGAAAATTCCGGCAGATAAGGCAGAATGTCGGTCTTGCTAATCAACATCAGGTCGGCGGCACGAAACATCACCGGATATTTGGCTGGCTTGTCGTCCCCCTCGGTGACAGAAAGCAGGGCGACATTGCGATGATGGCCCAAGTCAAAGCTGGCCGGACAAACTAGATTGCCGACATTTTCGATGAACAACACATCCAATTCGTCCAAGTTCAAATGATCCAGCGCCTTTTCCACCAGATGGGCATCCAAATGACAGGCTGTTCCTGTAGTAATTTGGTGGGCCTGCACTCCCAGCGCCCGGATACGGTCGGCATCGTTCTCGGTTTCCAAATCACCTTCGATGACCGCTATTTTCAGGGAACCGTTTAATTGACGGATGGTTGCCTCCAACAAAGCCGTTTTTCCAGAACCCGGCGAAGACATTAAATTGATCGTCAACACGCCTTTGCTGTCAAATATGGCCCGGTTGAGATCGGCTTGCTGGTCGTTATGCAACAACAAGTTGTTCAAAATTTTAGCTGGCGAATTGCCGAGACTGGAACGCCCTTTGGGAGGGGTTAATAAATGACGGTTGCCGTCAGTGATATTGCATCCGCAGGTGTCACACATGATTAGAATACCTCTTAATATAAACCAACGACAATGAACCGAAAGAATTTGAAGTGGAGGCTAATGAGTCTGCGGGTCTTCATCCACGACTAATTCGACCCTAGCGAGTATCAATTCATCCCCTCTAATCAAGCGCGTATCATTGCCACCACAGGCTAAGCATAGCAAGTTGGAGGGAGTAACCTCGGATTGCTTACCACAGGCATTGCAAAACACAAGCGGTGCCACCACTTCGGTAATCATTTCAGCCTGTTCAGCGATAGTGCCAGCCCGCGCTATGGTAAACGCACTTTCCAACAATAACGGCTCGACTCCTGCCAATTGCCCAATTTGGACTTTCACACTGGAAACGGAACGTGCCCCATGCTTGCGGGCTAAATCGTTCACTTGATCCATCAAATTTTGGCAAAGGGAAAGTTCATGCATTGAGTTGAGGCTCTTCGTCCAAAATCTGGTCGAACAATTCCCATGTCGATGCGGCATCCTCGGCTGAAAGCTTTTGTATCGCATAACCCACATGGATTAAAACATAATCCCCAACGTTGACAGGCTCCCCCTGCAACAGAAACAGGCTCACATCGCGCTCCACACCCCGCGCAGCACAACGTGCGTCAAATCCATTGAGTTGGGTTATTTGCATAGGGACGGCTAAACACATGGGCAACAAACTCCAAAAGGAAAAAACAACAAACCCCTCTCTTTTTGGGAGAGGGGCTAAAGTGTCGATGCTTAAGCTATCGATTTATAAGCTAGGGTCCAGCTTAGATAAGGATTGTATCAAGCTGACATTAACAACAAACCAGCGGCGGCGATTGCCACTCCGCCTGCTTGCAATATAATGTGTTTTTGCCGCAACGACAAGCCTAGTAAAACCCCGACCGCATGAAGGCTGGCAGTCGCCATGACAAACCCTAGGCCATAACCCAAAGGCGAAGCTGTTTGGGGAATTTCCAAGCCATGCGCGAAACCATGAAACATTGCAAAGCTGGACACAGCCAAAAGACCCCAAGCACTCGTTAGACGCAGACGGAAGGCAATCATCAAGCCCAGAGCTAACACAGAAGCGGCAATGGCCGATTCCAACCAAGACACATCCATGGCGGGATTGGCTACTATCGCACCCACTGTCATTGCCGTGACAAAGGCCGTCGGCACGCGCCACATGGCAGAACCGCCCAATTGCGCGGCCCAAAGACCAACAGCTATCATCGCCAACAGGTGATCCAATCCAAAGAATGGATGGGCCAAGCCATTGGCAAAACCGGCTCCGTGAGCGCCAAACGTATGGGCAAATGCCGCAGGGGCGAATGCCAAACCTACAAAAGCGAAGAATGTGAAAGCAAGTCGTTTAAAGTTGGCTTTCATGATGGTTTCCTTTATGAATGATTGAGACTAACTTGAACCAGCGGTTTGCCGTTGGAGTCCACGATATGGACGGCGCAACCGATGCATGGGTCGAAGCTATGGATAGTGCGAAGTATTTCCACGGGCCTATCAGGGTCAGCCAACTTATGCCCCTTTAAGGACGTCTCATAAGGACCGGCTTGGCCCAGTCCATCCCGAGGCCCGGCATTCCACTGGCTTGCCACGATACATTGATAGTGCTTCACTTTAGCTTGGGTGTCCCCAGCAACACTACTCTTGCCAATCTTTACCCAATGCCCCAGCGCACCGCGTGGCGCTTCGGTGAAACCAACACCCAATTTATCGGCAGTCCATGTATTGGCAGCAGCCAATAGCTTAAAGGCATTTGGATCGGAATAAGGGGCTGACTTGTTGGCATACAACGCATCATACCAGCCTTGCATGGCGTCGGCGATGATCTTGGTTTCCAAGGTACGGGAGAAAATTCTGCCAAAGGTTGAATTAAGCTTGCCTAGCGGCAAACCCAATCCTGTCGTAGGACTGATCCAGTTTGCATTGACCAAGCTTACCACGGTCTTATCGCCGGGAAGCTTATTTCTTGCATACATCATTAGGATGTGCGCCAAGGGTCCAACTTCCATCGGTTTGGGTTGTGACGTTCCATTGGCCTGCCAACGGGGAGATTTGATCCAAGAATACTTATCGGAGGCAAAAAACTTGTCCTGATAATCAGGGGTATCTGCTGCCGGTCCGGTATAGCTAAGATTGGTCTGACCCACACTGGGATGCAAATTCTCAGAAGTACCCGAATAGGTATACCAAGCATGAGTGACATTTTCGGTGACTGACTGCGTATCTTTCAGCACGTTAAACACTGTACGGGCCGCCGAAGTGGCATTTTTGGACAAGCCTAGTATTACCCCATGCGGAATCAGCATGTTGTCATTGGTAATGCTAGTGACTATGGATTCATCTACAGTCTTGCTCACATTGGCAAACTCCCCGTAACACAGGAAATTGCCCCCTAGGAAATTACCACTCGCATCGGTTAAGCCAGATGCACCATAATCCACCCAATCCGTGTATTTAGGCAAAGTCGCGTAATTAGGGGCTCCTTTGTTCAGACCAGCCAGCAACAGTGTGTCGGGAAGATAGACATTGTCCACAAACGTCTTCATCTTGGTTATCGCCGTCTTCACGACGTTAAAGCCGGTAGTGTTGAGTGCCGTTCCGCCTTCCGTGCCGACACTCAGGGTAATGGGAACGCCGCCGACCAATAAATTGGGATGCGGGTCCCTGCCACCAAAGATCGCATGTAATTTGACGACCTCACGAGCCCAAGCCAAAGCTTCCAGATAATGGGTGACTAACAGTAGATTTTGTTCAGGCGTGAGTTTATACGCAGGATGCCCCCAATAGCTGGAATTAAACAAACCGAGTTGGGTTTTGCTTCTTGTCGCGTCCACTAAGTTTGCAATCTGTTTCTGAAAATAAGCCGTTGGCGTTGTTGTGGTAGTACCCACCCAAGGCTTATTATTCGGATTCGCGCCTACGGCGAGTGCAGCCGTTTTTGCTGGATCGGCAGTCAAGGCACTGGCTACATCAACCCAATCCAAGGCATGAAGATGGTAGAAATGCATGACATGGTCATGGACATACTGAGAGCCTATCATCATGTTGCGAACCAGTTCAGCATTTTTCGGCACCCGTAGATTGAGGGCTTGCTCGACGGCACGAATGGAAGTCAACCCATGCACCACGGTGCAAACACCGCAAATGCGCTGTGCGAAAGCCCAAGTATCGCGAGGATCACGACCGGTCATGATTTGCTCGATACCACGCACCATGGTGCTGCTGCTGAGGCCGGGTTCCGTTACCTCATAATATGTTGCGCCCAGACTGTCGGTTTTCTCAGTCACAGCAGCCTGAATCCGAAGATGCCCTTCGATCCGTGTGACCGGATCTATCACTACATTAGTAGTCATAATTGTTCTCCTAGTAATTGTTTTTTACGCTTCATTTAAAAATTGAGGCGATCGAATGATTTTGTTGCCTGACTTAATCGTCAACAAGGCTTGCTGGCAAGGGGCTGTAAAAACTCGGACTCTTGTAAGGCCCGTTTTTCCAGAATGGAACCGGGTTGGCTTTCGCTGTAGTCACCCCGCCATCCCAGAAATAAGGTTGCGAACAACCCATGCAACCATGCCCGGATTTCATTGGGAAACTGGTACGGGCGTTCCATTTCACCTCGGAACAGGCATTGTTGGAGATGGGCCCTTTGCAACCAAGCTTAAGCAGACAATAACCCTGACGAGCACCAGCATCGTCAAACGTGTTGGCGAACAACCCCTTTTCGAAGTAATCTTTACGATAGCATTCGTCATGTATGTCCTCCCCATAGAACACTCTTGGACGCTTCAAGCTATCCAAGGCGGGCGCTGCGCCATAAGTCAGGTAGTACATGATCACGCCAGTGATGACTTCGGCAATCGGTGGGCAACCAGAAATATTGATCAAGGGTTTATTGATCCCTTTGCTTGCCATCAATTCACCTATCGACACTGCTCCGGTGGGGTTAGGATCGGCATTGGGCAAACCGCCAAAAGCCGCGCAAGTACCTACGGCAAGAATCAACCCGGCTTGATTGGCGGCCTCGACAAAACGAGTTACACCACTCTTCCCTCCACTAATGAAATATCCGTTAGTCGGGTCTTTCGGTATCGATCCATCGACAATCAAGACAAAGCTCCCATTATTGGCAGCCATTATTTCGTCGCGAATGGTTTCCGCCTCATGACCCGCCGATGTCATTAATGTTTCTTGGTAGTCAAGCGAAACCAAGTTCAAGATCAAGTTTTCGATGGTCGTTGAATTCGCGCTGCTTTGGATGGAAGAGTTCACCAAAGATTCAAGGCAACCCGTACATTCTTGGAACGACATGTAAATGACCGATGGCTTGGCCGCCAGTGCTGCGGCCGCCATGCGGGGTACCATGGCGGCTGGAATGGCCATCATTGAAGCCATGCCAGCGCAAAACTGCATGAATCCACGACGGCTGACACCCATTTGGGCGAGTCGGTCACCTATGGTCTCATTCAAGAGACTATCATTTTCGGGAGACGGGGGTTCTTGCAAGAGTCTGGTGATCAAATTTCGCCGCGACTCATTCGTTGACTTATCATCGTCTTTCATAGGAATTTCCTCATACGTGTTTCTAGTTTTACTGATACGAACCAGCCCCGCTTAGGGCCAGCCGACCTCCTACAGTGAACAACCGCCTATGGGCGGCATGTTCCCTAAATTTTTACTTTTCAAGCGCCGAAAGAGCGCGGGTCAATTTTTTGAACCCTAATTCGATATCCCCAAGCTGACTTTTTAGAATGTCAGGAACCTCAGCAATTTGGATGGACTCCGTGACGATATCCCCCCTTTGATTATGGAATACCAGCCACCAAACACCCGCGTAGGCAGTTTCCCTTACTTCCGTTTTGCCTACACCCGTCACCATTGCGCTGACTTCGCCAAGGGATAGCCATTTTTCCAACAACTGTAAACTGGCCTGATTCAACGCCGGCAGGCTTCTTAAATCGATAATGCCGCCTTCACCCTTCGCGAGCAAATTCTGTAATTTGCCATGAATTTCAAATAGGATGGATTGGGCGATGGCGACATCATCATCCGTTGGCATTTGTTCGACCCGGACGGGTATCTGACTGAGTTTACTCATACCCGCCAACCTTCAATCAAGGCGATGGCACGATGACAGACCTCAGGCAGTGACTGCAAAACCGGCCCGCTTAACTCAACACCCCAGTCGGTATCCAATGGCTGAACGGCAATCAAGGCCCTACGCTTGGGCAAATGCCCCCCCAAAAATGCCATATCCATTAAGTCACTCAAGCCCACTTCATGTACGCTGCGATTGGGGTTGGTGCTCAGAAACCGATCCATTTCTTCGTCCTCGAACACTCGCACTTCGCCGGGTTGGGCCTGCATTTGCGCCGCATCGACGACGATCAAATTATCGGATTCTTCGATATAACCCACCAAAAGATGGCCTAAGGTTCCCCCATCCAAACAGGAGACGTTGGACATTTGTTTGGTTTCCTCGGCAAGTCGAATCACCGCCTGTCCGCCCACACCATCGTCGGTCATTAGTTGATTGCCGATGCCAAGGATTAAAGTTTTATTTGTATTCATACCAAAAATTGGAATCTTCTTTAGATTGTAGCCGTGTTATTGAATGGCGGATATGGGATATTCCACCCATTGACAATATTGCAAAACACTGATCGAAAATCGATCAAACCGATTGACTCGTTTTATAAACATAACCCCGCCATAGACACAAAACACTTTCTAACTTAAGTTAACCGCACAAGATGAAAAACACCCTATGGAAAGCATTAAGATTAGATTAAAAATTTAATCTGGAACCCACGGGAGCTTAACTCTTAGTTTGATTATTTTGATGGGATATAAGTGAGCAAACTTAAATTTTGGACACAAAAAATTCATATATCATTGATTTAGCAGTCAACTCTATGCCAAATTACCTTTTAGCATCTACTGGGTTCCTATATTTAATTGGGGGCAGCTAAAAGGCATGGTGGATTATAACCAACAAATTAGCTTTGGCAAATTTATTTTTTAAACCTAACTATATTTAAGGATGCAATTTTCTTACCATACAAAGAAAAACAGATATTTACACTATTCAAACGATAACGGTTAGCATTTACCTTAATCTTACTTAAAATCAAAACTCTACATACGATGCTTATGCCAATATGATAATGGTAATAATTACCAAGCATTCAACTAGGACAATTTCATGATTGAACGAATCATGCTATCCTCGTCTCATTTCAAAACAGAACATCTCACGCATCAAACCATGTCAAAGAGACCAAAATTGCAGGACGATTTCATCACCCTAGCCCACGGCAATGGTGGACGCTATATGCGGGAACTGATCGACCATTTATTCGTACATTACTTACAGAATGAAAGCCTGGACACCACGGTCGATGCCGCTAGGCTGTCGATTGACTTGATGTCCGGGGAACAGGAATTGATGGTGACCACGGATGGCTTCACCGTCGAACCCTTGGAATTTCCGGGGGGAAACATAGGCAGTTTGGCGGTTCATGGCACCATCAATGATTTGGCTGTGTCGGGGGCCACGCCTATTTATCTGACGTTAAATGCCTTTATCGAAGAAGGATTGGATGTTGCCGTGC
>CAIOOA010000007.1 GCA_903859815.1 uncultured Methylococcaceae bacterium
CATCTTCTCCATCTGCGCCAAGAGCAGCGGAATGTCGTCTACCCGTTCGGTTCTCGTTATGTTGATTGGTGTTTCCATGGCAAATGGACACATTTAGCCACAATTTAATGAACTGGGGGTAAAATTGAGCGAACGGTAAGCTTATATGTTTGTTTTAATGGGTTGGCAGTGATATTTCAAAAATCTTCGGACAGCAGTGATCGCAGCCAAATTTCGCAATCCTTGCCGCTGTTACATGATTATGTGGCTTCGATTGAGGATACGCTCATGGCAGCCAAAAGCGATGTGTACTTGGCCGATTTGGCCTATTACCACAGCGTCCGGGATGCCGCTCACCGAGGCATTGCCGGCGGCGGGGCAATTTAAAACGCCCTCGCTTCGCGTTTCCCAGGCTCCCCACGAAAAACACCCGGCTCGCCCTCTTCAACAGACCTGCAGGATAAAAAAGTATCGGTCTAGGGGAAAAATCAATCGAACTCGATATAAAAAGAGTCCCCGCCAAAATTATCCTCCCCTGCTTGGATACAAAATTGATTGATTTTCCATGTGGATGTTACAATCTTGTTTTTACCGATTTGTAAGACTGTTATATACCTATGTAGATGTATAACATAAAGTTTAGACGTGACGGGGAAAGACACAATGAGCAAAATGAACTTGACGACATTTATTACATTACAAATAAGGAAGCATCCAAGGCTTGTTGAACTGCTTAAGAAAGCGGCGCATAAAGTTTCTCCTGAAACAGTTGTGGTATTGGACTACCCCATTAACTCGAGACAAAGATGGAATCAAGAAAGACCACATCAAGAACTTTTCGATATCATCGCAAAAAATAGAGAAGTCTATAAATCCAACTTACAGGCGTTCTTGCTATTATCAAAGTATTTCACCATTATTCCTGAACGACACACAGCCAACTCTGCATCAAGTGAACCCTGTTGGATCAATGGGTGGATGCCTGCACTAGATGGGGTTTCGCTTTATGGCTTTATGGTAACTCATAAGCCCAAAATCTACATGGAAGTTGGCTCAGGCAATTCCACGAAGTTTGCTCGCAAAGCTATTATCGATCACAATCTTGATACAATAATAGTATCGATTGACCCATGTCCTCGTGCAGAGGTTGACAAATTATGTGATGAACATATTAGAAAACCAGTGGAAGAAATAAACATACAAATATTTGATCGCCTGGATACAAATGACATTCTGTATATTGATAACTCGCACAGGGTTTTCATGAACTCGGATGCAACAACGATTTTTTTAGATGTCTTTCCCAGATTGAAGCCAGGTGTCTTGGTGGAAATACATGACGTTACACTTCCGTATGACTATGCAACCGAATGGATTAACAGATACTATTCTGAGCAATACTTGTTGGCGGCATACATACTTGCAAAAGGTAAGTCTTTTGACATAATCCTTCCGAACACGTTCATTAGTCATGACAAAGAATTGAGAAGTGTTTTGGCTCCGCTTTGGGAAAAGGAGGAAATGAAAAATGTTGAAACGCATGGTTGCTCGTTTTGGGTAAGGATGAAATAACGCGGTAAGGCGTATTGCGCCGCATGAGAAAATGGAAACATACGGCGAAATACGCTATACCGCTATTCCTCGCCAAATTCATAAGGTGTCATAGATGGCATCATCATCGTTATCCCATATCTTGGCGAATGCAGATACAGAGGTTAGCTTCTTTCACAGAATTTTATCCTGATCGCTTAGTTGCAAAAAATCGATGAAATCATCTACTTCAGCTAAAAGTTCTGGGGACAAATATTCTAATTTTCAAGCAATCTCAACGACTAGATTTTGCATGGGGTGATACTCTAAAGAAGGTGCAAATATCATACTATTATGCAATGGCTGCACAAAGCAATTTCATAACCGTAAGGAATGATGAGTTTGAGAACAGCGCTCAATGCCTGTGGACTCAATGTTGGTGCGGTTTTTGTTCCTGACTTTACCCAATTCAAGGGAGTATTGAGAACCCATCACCCCGCAAAGCTATCCTTCCTATGCCGGATTTCGGCAAACACCTGCCAGTCTTCCGCTTTGTTGGAAAAGCCTAGGCGGTGGCGGATAGCGGGGCTGTGGGGACGCAAAAAGGGATTGGTTGCCAATTCCTCTTGCAATGTCGATGGAATGGTGGGCAAGCCTTGTTCTCGCAGTGTGGCAACCCGGTTCAAGCGCTCTTTCAGTGCCTGGTTATCCGGTTCGATCTGCAAGGCAAAGCGCCCGTTGGCCTGAGTGTATTCATGGGCGCAATAAACGCGGGTTTCCGGGGGCAGGGCGCGGATTTTCTCCAATGAGCCCCACATTTCTTTGGCATGGCCTTCAAACAGCCGGCCACAGCCTAGGCCGAAGAGCGTATCCCCGCAAAAAAGCGCCTTTTCCCGTTCAAACCAAAAAGCGATATGACCGCTGGTATGACCCGGCACATCCAAGACTTTCGCCTCGGCATGGCCCAAACCGATGATGTCGCCCTCATGAACTTCCACATCAATGCCGGGGATGCGCTCCTTGTCCCTCGCCACGGCGACGATGGCGCAGCCGGTTTTCCGCTTCAATTCGACATTGCCGCCAACATGGTCGCCATGGTGATGGGTGTTGAGGATGTGGGTCAGTTTCCAGCCTTTTTGATCCAAAGCTTGCAGCACGGGTTCTGAATCCGCAGGGTCGATGGCCGCCGTCGCCCATCCGTTAGGCTCGTGGACTAGATAGATGTAGTTGTCATGCAGGGCGGGGATTTGCAAGATTTCGAGCATGATGGAATTCCGGGTGTTATGAACCGAGTTCACTTGTCGGCATCACTAGAATGAACTCGTAAAACCCGGATTTCGCTCCGCTTATCCGGGCTACGTTTTATCAAGCCCGTTTAGGCTTCTTACGCTGGCTGTCATCGGGCAAGATAATGTTCAGTTCGAGGATTTCCCGCTTGTCATCCTGCTCCATGGTCACCGAAATGGCATCTTGGTCTACGTTGACATATTTGCGGATGACTTCCAACAGTTCCTTTTGCAACATGGGGAGATAATCCGGTTTATTGCGTTCGGAACGCTCATGCGCAACCAAGATTTGCAGACGCTCTTTGGCAATGGAAGCCGTAGGCTGGCGGGTGCTACGAAAATAATCTAACAGTCCCATGTTCAACCTCCGAATAGTCTATTGAAAAGGCCCTTCTTTTCAAGCTCTATAAAGCGGTGGGTCACATGTTCGCCCAAATAGCGGCGGACCACGTCGGAGAAGGCTTGTCCGGCATCGCTCTTATCATCCAGTATCACGGGGATGCCCGCATTGGAAGCGGTCAGAACCGCCTTGGATTCCGGTATGACACCGAGCAAATGCAAGGACAATATGTCTTGCACGTCTTCGACACTGAGCATCTCGCCTAATTTGACCCGCTGCGGACAATAGCGAGTCAGCAAAAGGTATTCTTTGATGGGTTCATCGCCCAGCTCAGCCCGGCGGGATTTGCTGGAGAGTATGCCCAACATGCGGTCGGAGTCTCGAACCGAAGAAACCTCTGGATTGGTCACGACGATGGCATCGTCGGCGTAATACATCGCCAAGGTCGCCCCTTTTTCGATGCCGGCCGGCGAGTCGCAGACGATGTATTCAAAATCCTTGGACAAGTCTTCCAACACTTTGCCCACGCCTTCGACGGTCAGCGACTCTTTGTCGCGAGTTTGTGAGGCCGGCAGGATGAATAATTTGTCGCAACGTTTGTCTTTGATTAAAGCTTGGTTTAACGTGGCTTCGCCGTTGATGACGTTGACAAAGTCATAAACCACTCGCCGCTCACATCCCATAATGAGGTCGAGATTGCGCAATCCCACATCGAAATCGATGACCGCCGTGCGATGGCCTTTAAGCGCAAGGCCCATGGCTAGGGCTGCGCTGGTGGTGGTTTTGCCGACGCCGCCTTTTCCTGAAGTTACTACAATGATACGTGCCACTGCTCCTCCTGTTGTATGAAGCGTCTAAAGTCTTTTAATGATTAATGATTGGTCTTGAAGGAAAATTTGCACCGGCACTCCGCGCAGGGAGTCGTCGATGTTTTCGCTAATTTTGTAGTGACCGCCGACGGATACCAATTCCGCCTGTAGGTCGTGGCAAAAGATGCGGCAGTTTAGGTTGCCTTGCACCCCTGCCAATGCGCGTCCCCGCAATGTGCCATAGACATGAATATTGCCATCGGCCATGATTTCCGCACCCGCACTGACTTGGGACATCACCACCAAATCTCCGCCGGCGACATAAATGCGCTGCCCGGAGCGCACCGGGTGTTCGATGATTTTGCTGCGCATTTCCTCTGGCGGTGTTTTGGGTTTTGGTGTTTCTGCCGGTTGGGCTTGCGGGGGCGGTGTTTCGTGGCGGGCTAGGGATAAAACCGACAGCCCCACTACCTGTGCAGCTTGGTTATGCCGTTCATGACCGCCGCACAGCCCAACTGGGGTCAGACCGAAGTCACGCATTATTCTGACTAATGCAATGAAATCTATCTCCCCAGCGGCTTCGGCAATGCTATGGACATCAATTGCCATCGGGGCATTGCGAAAAAAATCCGGGGCCTGCCTGATTTTTTGCCGAAGCTGCGCGGAAATGGCTCCCACATCAGTGGAGAGGAGTTTCAGCAAGGGCAGATTGACTGGTCCGCTTTTGATTTCAAAAGCATTGGACAATTTTTCGGTTTCACTGTGGGTAGCTGGCATGTCTTAACTAGTGGCACTAATAGAACTCAGATTGTATCATCCAAACTTGCTTAAGGTAAGCGCACTCTAGGGCATAGCTTATCAATGTAAACAACCACTTATTTAAGGCAGCAAGGCACGGCAAACGGTTGCTTATGCTTTATTCAAGGCTATGCACATCATGCGGCGGCTTTTCTCAAATGCAGTAGCGTGAACAGCCCCATCGGTGGCAGGTTGTGGCGGCCAACCTCTTGCAGATGAGTGTGCGCGAGAATATCCTCCACAGGCATGTCGGGGCGCCAACCGAGTTTGTTGGACATGGGTGCAAGCCACTTTTCGACCCCGCGGCGGACACCTTTTTCCGCCGCAAAGTGGTTAACAATAATCACATCCCCGCCGGGTTTGCAGACACGCTCAATTTCGCGGATGACCTTTTCAGGTTCGGGTACGACGGACATGACATAAGCGGCGACCACCGAGTCGAAGGTGTTGTCGGCAAATTGTAGTTTGCGGGCATCCATGATGGTCAATTGGGTGACGTTGCCCAAACGTTTGCGATGAACCCGCTTTTTTGCCCGATCCAGCATGTGCGGGGAAATGTCTATGCCATGCACTTGATGCTCATGCCGGTAGTAGGGGAGTCCAATGCCAGTCCCCACCCCCACTTCCAAAATTTTGCCGGGGCTATGGTTGGTGAACCCGGCAGCCATGGAGCGACCACGAAAACTCAGCAGCCAACCGAATGTATGATCGTATACCGGGGCATAGCGTGCGTAGGATTGCAATATGGATTCTAGCTGCATTTTTCTCAGTCTTCTTTATTTCTTGGTCTGCTTGACAATGTTTATGCCTTTGAGCAAATTCAAGGCTTCGTTCAGCGGATAATCCTGCATCGCGAGGGCTTCTTCGGTTTTGTCATCCGATTTTTGTTCGCCCTTCTTGATGGATTTTTCATTGCTCAAATGATTGACAAGATCAGACTCTTTTATTGGGCCAAATTCGGATTGTGAAACGGCTTCCAGTTTGACTTTGGAAATCGGCACGTCCGGGGTTATACCTTCGGCCTGTATGGAACGGCCCGACGGCGTGTAGTAGCGTGCGGTGGTCAATTTCACAGCACCACCATTGCTGGTTGGCAAAATGGTTTGCACCGAACCTTTGCCGAATGTCTTCTCACCCATGATGATGGCGCGCTTTTGGTCTTGCAAGGCCCCCGCCACGATTTCCGAGGCGGAAGCGGATCCGGCATTGATCAATACCACCATGGGGGCATCTTTAAGGATGTCGCCCGGGGTGGCATTGAATTTCATCTTGGAGTCTTCGATCCTTCCGTCAGTGTATACGATCATGCCATTGTCCAAAAAAGCATCACTGACGGAAACAGCGGCGTTCAACACGCCACCGGGATTATTCCTCAAATCCAACACCAAACCTTTAAGTTCGCCATTCTTTTTGAGGTCGTTGATGGCTTCCACCATGCTTTCACCTGTCCTAGATTGGAAGCTGGTGATGCGCACATAACCGTAGCCATCTTCAAGCAATCGGCTTTTGACGCTTTTCACCTTGATGATGTCACGGACAATCTTGATTTTAATCGGTTGTTCGACCCCTTCACGCACCACAGTCAGCGAGACTTCGCTGCCCGGCTCCCCTCGCATGGATTTGACGGCATCGTTCAGACTCATGCCTTTCACTGGTTTGTCGTCCAAGCGGATGATCAGGTCGCCTGCTTTGATGCCCGCCTTTTGTGCGGGGGTGTCGTCAATGGGCGAGATGACTTTGATGAAGCCATTTTCCATGCCTACCTCTATGCCCAAGCCACCAAATTGACCGGTGGTGCCGACTTTCAATTCATTGTATTGCTCAGCGTCCAAGTATGAGGAATGGGGGTCAAGCCCGGTCAACATGCCACGTATGGCATCTTCCAGCAATTTGCTATCCGGTACGGGCTCCACGTAATCTTGGCGGATGCGTCCATACACCTCGGAGAACGTCTTCAATCCTTCAAAAGGAATCGTTGTCGACTCCGCTGCCTCACGTTCGGCGAATGCGCTGCCGCCGATGACGATCAGGCCACCCAACGTGGCCCCCAAGGCGATAAGGAGAAGATTTTTTTGATTCAACATGTGTGGTTACCGTCATTGCATAATGATTGGCCTGCCGGCCGAATACCGTTGTTTGCCCAAGCCGTCACGCCTTCGATTGGCTCGCATGGGCCAAAGTTCTGCGACCCATCTGAAAAGCATGATCCGCGAATTCTCACACAAAAACCTTCCTATTACCGGCAGCGGCTTGGCACGGCCAACCGGAATTGTTCCAAAATTAAGCATGGATTGCAAAGAAAAATGCGCGTGGGGTTAATCTAGCAAACAATAGATTATCACATGGAGTAGGTCGGTTGTGGGGATTCTTGATCCATTGAACCCATTGCCAGCGAGCCTGTCATAGAGTCCGCACAGCAAATAAAGGTGTTGCCAAAGTACATTTCAAATGCAAACCTTTCCCCGCATTGTCGCCTGTGTCGATTGTTGTAAATAAAATTTAACCGCCCGTGGGTTTAGGACAATGCCTGTTCTAAAGTATAATCTATGGGCGAACTTTAATGACTGAAGTTTGAGGGCAACGGCTATGGTTTTGCCACCCGTTTCCAAAGATTGTGTCAGTCTTGTCCACTATTGTAACGGTTTTTGGATTGTTCGTCGCGTTGAATGAGTGTTCTGGCGTCCGCTATAGGCAAAATATTTTTTGCATGTGTTCGTGATGCTGTCGGGCTTGTTGATGTGAGTGCGGCTGTAGCTCAACAACTGAAAATACCAAATTAACCAGGAGTTGACAAATTTGGTTAGACAAGCGAAACATTAAATTACTAATTACTATATCAAGCGTTACACACTATGCTGATATTCAAGCAAACTTACAAAGGCAAATGAATGGAAATTGAACGGATCCTACAATTCATTAATAATCACATGCTGTTGAGCAGTGGGTACTTCATCGTGACTGTGCTGTTGCTTCATGATTTGTTCGACACCCTGACTCGCAAATACAAGCTTGCAACGCCCGCCCGCGCAGTTGAACTTTTGAATCAGGACCAGACCGTGGTCATTGATGTGCGGGAGCCCCACGAATTCGCCAAGGGATACATTGAAGGGGCGCATCACATCACCTTGGGCAGGCTGAAGGAAAAAATGTATGAATTTGAAGCAAACAAGGACGCACCCATACTAGTCTACTGCCAGCAAGGCACGCGCTCCAAGGAAGCCTGCAAGCAACTGGTAAAGGAAGGATTCACCCAAGTCTATTATCTTGAAGGGGGCATATTGACTTGGCAAGACCAAAAGCTCCCACTCGTTAAGAAGCATAAAAAGTAACCCACACCCGAGAATATAAAATGGCAGAAGATACCCAGGAAAAACAATTCATCATCCAGAAGCTCTATGTCAAGGATGTTTCTTTCGAGACCCCAAACTCACCGGTGATATTCACCCAGCAATGGGAGCCTAAGGTCGAATTCAATCTGGCCAGCAACGCGCAAGGTTTGGAAAATGGTCTCTATGAGGTCGGCCTAACCGTCACCGTCACTGTCAAGTTGGAAGAAAAGACCGCTTATTTGGTGGAACTGACTCAAGCCGGTGTATTCACCGTGAACGGATTTTCCGAGCAAGAACTGGCACCCATGATTGGCAGCTACTGCCCCACCATCCTATTCCCTTATGCTCGAGAGGCGGTGTCCGACTTGGTCATTAAGGGCGGGTTCCCACCTCTGCTGTTGGCTCCGGTGAATTTCGACGCCCTCTACATGCAGCATCTGCAGCAGCAAAACAATCAAACGTCCAATACCTTGAATTGATCCTTTCCGTTCGCTTTAGCCCATGTCAAAATCGGTTGGAGTGTTCGGGGCGGGCTCTTGGGGAACGGCGCTGGCCTTGTTGCTTGCTCGAAATGGGCACAAGGTCACGCTGTGGGCGCGCGATGCCAAACATGTCAAGGCATTAAACGCAGACCGTTGCAATCTGCGTTACTTGCCCGGTGCGATGTTTCCCGAAAACTTGTTTGTCACCGACAATTTGGATGAGGCGGTCAGGGTTTCGTCAATTCTGTTGATTGCCGTACCCAGCCACGCCTTTCGCGATTTATTGCCAAAATTGTTGCCCGAACTGTCACCCACGCCCAAAATCGCCTGGGCCACCAAGGGTTTGGAGTGCCGCAGCGGCAAAATGCTGCATCAAGTCGTCGCTGAAACCCTTGGGCCCGAAACCCCGGCGGCTGTGTTGTCTGGACCCACTTTTGCCTGCGAAGTCGCCAACGACTTGCCCACGGCTATTACCGTCGCTTCAAAATCCCAAACATTTGCCCGTGAAATGGCAGGCTTGTTGCACAACCCCCATTTTCGTGCCTATACCACTGACGATGTAATAGGCGTACAGTTGGGCGGGGCCACCAAGAATGTCTTGGCGATTGCTGCGGGCATGGCCGACGGTTTGGGTTTCGCCGCCAATGCAAGGGCCGCATTGATCACCCGCGGGTTGGCTGAAATGATGAGGCTAGGACTGGCTTTGGGCGGCAAGCCCGAAACCTTGATGGGGCTGGCCGGAGTGGGTGATTTGATCTTGACCTGTACCGACAACCAGTCGCGCAATCGTCGTTTTGGTTTGGGATTGGGCAAGGGCTTGTCCAAGGAGCTTGTCATCGAGCAAATCGGCCAGGAAATCGAGGGAGTGGTGACGGCGGGTGTCATCCAGCGTCTGGCACAAACCCATGGAGTGGATATGCCCATCACCGAGCAAGTTTATCGGATTCTCAACGAAGGACTGTCCCCAATGGAAGCCGTCCGCAATTTGCTGTTACGCGAGCAAAAGCCAGAAATGGGCTTTTCTTCGGATGGAGAATAGGCGAATTTTTAATCAACGGTCAGTGCTGAATGTCGGTTTGACGGCTTTTTTTAGAGAGTTTAGTTAAGAGAATGGCGCGAGTTTTTCATATGTTTACGCCACCCTAGCATCCTTGCTTGGGTGGCGTTTTTTTTACGAGGGGATGGGTTTGTAGGTGTTTAAGCCTTATCCATAGCCCCCTTTGGATCGAGTTTGACTGCTCAATTCAAGTCGTCGTTTCTGTAATATTTGGCCCCGGTGATGCTGATGCCGACAATGGCGCCAGTTTCACTGAGTTGGTACATGTGGACACCGGGAGAAACCACGGTCCCCAACTCGCCGCCAACACCTTGAGAGTCACTTTTTATGGAAGCAGCCGTGTTTGCGCCAAATTCCCAACCCGAGTTCACAAAATCATTGAAAGCCTTCTGGTTGTCGAAGATAAAGACAACCTTAAACTTTTGGGCGCCAAATCCGAAACCGGGTTGCAATTCAATCATTTTCATGAAGATCGTTTGGCGGGTGGCATTGTTAAACGCAAGGCCGTCACCTCTGGCACTGCCGCCAAACATGATTTTGAAGCCAAAATTGCTGAATACCGCGTAGCCGGCTGACTTTTTAAGCAGTGATTTGGCTCCGGGATATTGTTGCGTCACCAGTGTCAAGGTTTGATCCGCCATGGTGCGGGTTTCGGCGCGTTTTTGGTTGATTTCGCTTGGGGTCATGGTGGCACACCCTTGCACGCCAAGCAGCAGGATAGCAAGCAACCAGACTAACTTTAATTGAATCAAGGCTTTCATGTTATTTTTACCTTTTCATTAAAATAGTGAAACAGATGGCATCTGCAAAAACAGGCATTTTTGGGTTTGCCGGTTAGTCCCCGACGGTTGCGCCGCCGGGGGAGGGAAGGGTTTAGTCTTCCCGTTTGGGTGGGTAAGTCCGCCGTTTGGCATAGGTTGCCGGTGGTGGTTCACCGGTCCATAGCCTGATATTGATAGGCTTGCCCATGATAAAGATTCGTTCCATGCGTTTCAAGGTTTGTTCAGGTATATCTGCAGGCAGACCAACGGTGCAAAATTCGTCATAGATTTTGATATGACCGATGGACTTGCCCGAAATGCCTGCTTCGTTGGCGATTGCCCCGACGATGTCCTTGGGGGCGACCCCGTCATTACGCCCGACCTCGATGCGGTAAAGTGTGCCTGATGCATCGAATTCGCGGTCACGCTCACGGTCACGGGGTGGGCGCTCGCGCCTTTCCCCTCCACGGTCTGGGCGTTCGCCACGGTCGGGGCGGTCGTTGCGCTCCGCCCGTCGCCGACTGTCGCGCCCGTCGTCATAATGTTCGGAGTGGACGTTTTTTTCCACAGGAATCAGTGGGCGGTCTTTTTGCGCCAAATAGGTTAACGCCGAGGCGATGTCGAGCGGGGCTAAGTTCTGCTCTTTGCCAAGCTTTTGCACGAATTCCCGGTAGAAGCTTAGTTCTTCGGCTTCCAAGGTCGTCATCACCAATTCTTTAAATTGCTCGACCCTACGTTCGGCGATGTCTTCGCGGGTGGGCAAGTGCATTTCCCGAATGCGATGCCGGGTGGCCTTTTCGATCGCGCCCAACATCCTCCGTTCGCGGGGGGCGACAAAGAGAATGGCGTGGCCTTTACGGCCCGCACGGCCCGTTCTACCGATGCGGTGAATATAAGCTTCGGTGTCATAGGGGATGTCGTAGTTGACCACATGGCTGATTCGATCCACGTCCAGCCCGCGTGCCGCTACGTCGGTGGCAACCACGATGTCCAAGGATTTTTTCTTCAGCCGCTCGACGGTCTTTTCGCGCAGCGCTTGGCTCATGTCGCCATTTAGCGCACCGGCTGAATATCCGCGCGCCTCCAGCTTTTCAGCCAATTCCTCGGTGGCGATTTTGGTGCGCACGAAAATCAACATGGCGTCGAAATCTTCGACTTCCAAAATGCGGGTCAGTGCGTCCAGCTTGTTGGTTCCAGTGACAGGCCAGTACCGTTGGGAAATGGCTTCCACCGTGACCGTCTTGTTCTCGATCTTGGCTTCCTTGGGGTCGCGCAAGTGACGCCTGGCCACTTTGCGGATGACTTCGGGCAGCGTGGCGGAAAACAATGCAATCTGCCTTTCCGGCGGCGACTGCTCAAGTATCCATTCCACATCGTCGATGAATCCCATTTTAAGCATTTCATCGGCTTCGTCCAACACCAAGGTGGTCAACCCGGCGAGGGTCAATGTGCCGCGCCGCATATGATCCATCACCCGGCCGGGTGTCCCGACAATGACATGCACACCGCGTCGCAGTTGACGCAATTGCGTATCCATGCCTTGCCCGCCGTAAATAGGCAGAATATGGAAATCGGGCAGATGGCGGGCATAGCTTTGGAAAGCCTCGGCCACTTGCAGGGCGAGTTCTCGGGTGGGCGTCAACACCAATGCCTGCGGTTCTCGGCGGGAGGTGTCGATATTGTTAAGGATGGGCAGGGCGAAAGCAGCAGTCTTGCCGGTCCCTGTTTGCGCTTGTCCAAGCAGATCGTGACCCTCCAACAAGGGTGGGATGCTGGCGGCTTGAATGGGCGATGGGGTTTCATAGCCAATTTCCCGTATGGCTTGCAATAGTTGAGGGGAGAGGGCTAGGTCGGAAAAAGAGAAATTAATTTCGTTGTCTTGGTCTTGCATCAGGATGGGGGACTCGAATTGAGAAAAAATCGAAGGGCCCGATCACCGACGTAAACACAATGGGGTGTCGGAAACATATTCAGTGGGCCCGGATTCCGCTGGGAAGGATAGCCTTCGCGGAAGAATGAAAAAAGCAGGCCGACTCTGTGTGGCCTGCTTTTCGTAAGCACAGGGAAAGCCTTAAAGCACGGTAACGTTATCGGCTTGCGGACCTTTCTGGCCTTCGATCTCGACGAAGCTGACGGCTTGCCCTTCCTTGAGCGTTTTAAAACCGCTGCCGACGATGGATCGGAAATGGACGAATAAATCACTGCCTTTTTCGCGCTGGATAAAACCATATCCTTTTGTTTCATTGAACCATTTAACGGTTCCTTTTTGCTCTTGTGACATAACTACAACATCTCACTAACTGGTGAACGCTCATGCGAGCCGGTATCAATCCGCCATCATCGTCGCAACGACGGTATATTCGAACTGTTTATCAGACCATCATGTTTAACCGCAAGATTAAATTCGAGGCAAGCTTGACCGGGTTGACCAACAGCCCCCTTAGCATACAGAAGAGGTATTCCATTTTCAACGGTTTTTAAGCTTAAATCACCAAGTTAAATAAATAATTCACCAATTCCCTTGGTTCGGCATAGTGAAGTTTGCGTTGGTCGCCGCGATAACAGATTCCTGCACTGTAACCGGTTCCGGCATCAATATCATTGAGCCGCCAATCCTCCGGCGAACCGAAACGCTCGGGGATGGAAATCAAGCGGGGATGGGTGGGCAGGCTTATGGCACAAGATTCCAAGCCTATGGAGATGCCTTCCCCGGTGGCTTTGGCAAAGGCTTCCTTGAAGCTCCACAAGGCATGGAAGGCTTGATGCTGGTGTTCCGGCGGCAATGCTTTCCAATAGGCCAGTTCATCGGCTGAGAAGCAGCGTTCGGCGATGCTTTCTGGATTCGAGTGGCTGCGCCAGCGTTCCACGTCCACGCCCAGTGCGGTGTCGAAAGTGATGGCGATCAACCCGTAATCGCCCGAATGGGAAACATTGAAAACCAATCCTTGGTCAGGTTCAGTTCCGGCAAGGCGGGGTTTGCCCTTCGGGCTAAAGGCAAGCTGAATGGCGCCGGGTTCACCGCGAAAGTGTCGAGCAAGCAGAACGCGCAAAAGGCTGCGGACCATGACAAAATTGCGATGAGTTTCCCCGTGGCGTATCCGTGCGGCGCTACCCTGTTCTTCATCGGTCAGCAGTTGCAAGCTTCGGTTGACGATGGCATCGTCAAATTGATTGAGTGGTAGCAAGTAGACTTGGATTTCGTCTGTCAAATCCCTCATGGCTTGATTTCAAGTATTTCCAGTGTTTGTGCGCTTCGCGAATAATTACAACCCCTAGCCAATACGCCTTTGCCAAGTGACGCGGGCGCAGGCTATGGTCCGTGCCGCTTGGGCGGTCAAACTTCCAGTCTGAAGCCGACTTTTACCACCACTTGGAAGTGGGCAACTTTGCCATCGACGACATGACCACGCGTTTCAACCACTTGAAACCAATTGATGTGCGAATGGGTTTTGCTGGCTTCGGTAATGGCATTGCGGATGGCCTCGTCCGAACTGACGGTGGATGAGCCTACGAGTTCGATGATTTTATAAACGTGGTCTGACATGGTTTGGACTCCTAATGGTTGATGGTGGGCATTTTGTCAAAAAATGATTGGCTGGGATAGGGTTTGGTTGGCGAGTGTCACGGTCAATTCCTGACCGGGCGCTTTTCCAATTTCCTTTGCAAGGTGCGCCGGTGCATTCCCAGTGCGCGGGCGGCTGCGGAAATATTGTTGTCGTGCTCTACGAGTATCTTTTGCAGATGCTCCCACTCCAAACGTTTGACGGACAGTGGTTTATCCTTGATTTCGACACTTTCGTCACCGCCGTCCTTGTGCAGGGCGGCAACGATTTCATCGGCGTCCGCTGGCTTGGTCAAATAGTGGATGGCACCGAGTTTGATCGCTTCCACCGCCGTCGCGATGCTGGCAAAGCCAGTCAGCATGACGATGCGGGTGTGATCATCCAATTCGACTAGACGCTTGACCAACGTAAGCCCCGATTCATGGCCGATGCGCAAGTCAATGACAGCAAATTCGGGCACGGCCTTTTCCGCCAAGTCGATGCCGCTTGCCAAGTCATGGGCGACGAACACGTCGAATCCGCGCTTTTCCATTGCCATTTTCAAGACCATGCAAAAAGTGGCGTCATCATCCACCAGCAACATGCGAGGTTGTTCGGAATGATCCGGCAATTTGATGGGCATATCAGGCATCACCAGTCTCTTTGGATACGGGCAGGGTGATTCGGGTCAACGTGCCGCGCTTATCCGTCCGAGGCTGCATTTTTATTTTTCCGCCCAAGCGTTCAATGGCGGCGAAAGCCAGGAACAATCCGACACCTAAGCCATGCTCCTTGCTTGAGACAGGGTCTTTGCCCAAGGTTGCGGAAATTGCGGGGGAAATGCCAGGGCCTTCGTCCAATATTTCCAAAATCGCATAATCTAGGGTCCAACGGGTCCTCAACCTGATGCTTTGGGGCGAGGCATCGGAAGAATTGTTCAAAATGTTGATCAATGCATGGGTCAAGGTCCGCTCCGCTAGAATGTTGGGTGAAGGTTCAAACCCCGCCTTCACATAGTCCAATTCGGTGTCCAAGCCCTGTTGCCGCCAAGTGGCAACCACTTCGTCGAGATAGCGGGAAATTGGCATGATCCGCCCTGATTCTGCACGGATCGCGCCTGCCGATGCAGACATCACAGAAAGCGCGGACTTGCATCGGTTCACCTGCTCGCGCAAGATTTTCATTTTTTGGTGCAAATCCTCGGAATATTCATATTCCTTCTCCATTTCATGGATCAATATGGCCATGGTGCCCAAGGGTGTCCCCATTTCATGGGCAGCACCTGCCGCCAAGGTGCCAAGCGCGACTACCCGTTCGTTGCGCAGCGTCTGCTCCCTGACGTTCGCCAGCTTGCGGTCAAGTTTGCGCAAGGAATCTGCCATGCCAACCACGAAATAGGCCACTAATACCGCGCTGAATACAAAACCGAACCACATGCCAAATACATGAACCCTAATGTCGTCATGATCCATCATGACGTGATGGTCATGCAAGCTGACATCGTTTAGCGTCATTGGCACAATGAGCGGCAAGGGCTCGTAATATAGCATCAATATGGTATAGCAGGACGAAGCGAAAATGACCAGATACCAAGTGAAGGTCTGCGGCAATACAATCGCGGCGATAATCAAAGGAAGCAGGAAAAACCAAGTCAGCGGATTGGTCGCGCCGCCAGTGAAGTAAAGGATGCCGGTGATAGCCAAGATATCAAAGCCTAATTGCATGCACAGTTCGGCAGGCGTGACCGGGCGGTCACTGTCCAATCGAAGCCAAGTGTACCAATTTAGGGCGACTTGCAAGGTGATGATCCCGGTCAACGCGGTTTGATGCAGCGGTATGGCAAGACCGTAAACGCTGATGAGGACGCTTAAAGCCTCCACGCAGATCAGCAAATTGCGCAGCACAAAAAACCAGCGCAAATTCATCCAAGCGGAGTTGTCGGAGATGACGGGCTCGGGAATACTGATTAGGGTTTCTTCATTCATGAATATTCGAAGGTTCTCGCTTAACGCCTTGCCAAATCCTCGCATTGAGGGTTTTTCCCTGCCGCATGCGCTTTTTTGCTGAGTTCCATCGCTTGAGGCATTCTATTTTGCAAATCCTGTATCCGCGTGTCATGGGATGGATGCGTGGATAGGAATTCGGCAGGTTGGTTTCCACCGCTTGCCTTGCCCATGTTAATCCAAAGATTGACGCTTTCTGTCGGGTTGAAACCGGCTTTCGCCATCAAATCCAGCCCCATCAAATCGGCCTCGCTCTCTTGAACCCGGCTGTAGGGTAATAATATCCCATATTGCGCCCCCAAGCCTAAAGCGCCCATCATCGCTGAGCTATTGTAGCCTTTCGCACTGGCCACCGCTTGAATTAGCCCTAGACCTAGTTTCGTGGCGGATTGCTGCGACATGCGTTCATTGCTGTGCTTGGCCAATACATGCGATACCTCGTGACTGATGACGGCGGCAAGTTGGTCTTGGTTGGCCGCTACGCCCAACATGCCGGCATTGACGCCAATCTTGCCTCCCGGAAGGGCGAAGGCATTGGCATCCCCATCCTGGAACACAGCCACTTGCCATTGACCGCCCACCTCGCGAATCAAGGCCGATGCCACGCAATCCACATAGGCATTGGCTTGTGGGTCCTTGACCACCGGGGTTTTTTGCACCAATGTAAGAAATGCTTGATTGCCCATTGCATTCATTTCAGCGTCCGACATCATAATCAGTTGGCTGCGTCCCATCGGTGAGGTGGCGCAACCGGATAGTGCCAATAGTCCGATCATCATTAAGGAGAAAACAATTCTTTCCATCAAGGGTCTCCGCGTTGTTGAAGTGATTTTTCTGAATAATTCATTATTGATTCGGCAAAAACATTATTGTGCTGATTTAATCATGTTCTAACTGAGTCCCTTCTTGTGATCCCGCGTCACTGGCAGGAAACGCCAGTGCCTTTTAGCCCACAATAACCGTTAGGATTCTTCGCCAAATATTGTTGGTGGTAAGCCTCCGCAAAATAAAAAGTGGGGCAGGCGAGTATCTCGGTGGTAATGGGTCCAAAACCAGATTGTGTCAGCCGTTCCTGATAACCCTGTCGCGATGCCAGCGCTTGCAGCTTATGCTGCTCGGAATATGCGCCTAGGGAAGATCGATACTGTGTCCCCCGGTCATTGCCCTGCCTCATGCCTTGAGTGGGGTCGTGCGATTCCCAAAACACCCGAAGCAATTGGCAATAATCGACCAGCTTCGGGTCAAACACCACGAACACCGCTTCGGTGTGCCCGGTCAGTCCGCTGCACACCTCCTCATAGGTCGGATTGGGCGTAAAACCACCAGCATAGCCTACGGCTGTCAGATACACCCCTGTTTGTAGCCAGAAGCGCCTCTCAGCGCCCCAGAAGCATCCCATGGCGAACAAGGCGGTTTCCATGCCTTGGGGGTAAGGGGGCAGCATCGTGTGACCGTTGACAAAATGTTTGTCCGGCACGGGCATCGGCTTGTCCCGCCCCGGCAGGGCCGTGCTTGGGTCTGGCAGTTCCGCCGATTTTCTCATTCCCGTAGCAGTAAACAATTTTTCTAGCATGGTTTAGCTTCTCTCGATTGCCTTATGGCCTATGTCTTTGCGATAAAAAGCCCCTTTCCAGCGGATATTTTTTGCCACTTCGTAGGCTTTTCGTTGGGCATCAGCCACGGTGTCACCCAAGGCGCACACACAGAGGACGCGCCCACCCGAAGTGACGATGTGGAAATCGTGGTGGCGGGTGCCTGCATGGAAGACTTTGGAATCCTCTGAGTGTAATTCCGGCAATCCACCAATCGGATCGCCTTTGCGATAGTCGCCGGGATAACCCCCGGCTGCCATCACCACGCCTAAGGCAGGGCGAGGGTCCCATTCCGCGCTGACTTGATCCAGTTTGCCGTCAACCGCCGCGAGGCATAACTGAACCAGATCGCTTTGCAAGCGCATAAGGATGGGTTGGGTTTCAGGGTCGCCGAAGCGGCAGTTGAATTCCAACACTTTGGGTGTTCCATCTTTGGCTATCATCAATCCAGCGTATAAAAAACCAGTATAAGGCATCCCGTCCTTGCTCATGCCAGCCAAGGTGGGTTCAATGACATCGCGCATGACCCGGTCATGAATGTCCGCAGTCACCACCGGGGCGGGGGAGTATGCTCCCATGCCGCCAGTGTTCGGCCCTTTATCCCCGTCATCGCGGGCTTTGTGGTCTTGGGAGGTGGCAAGTGCCAAGGCATGGGTTCCGTCTGCCATGACGATGAAGCTGGCTTCCTCGCCTACCAGAAACTCCTCGATCACGACACGGTTTCCTGCTTCACCGAAGGCGTTGCCAGTCAGCATGTCTTTAACGGCAGTCAGTGCCTCGGCTTGGGTTTGCGCAATCACCACGCCTTTGCCAGCAGCCAGGCCATCGGCTTTGACGACGATGGGAGCGGTCATCGTGGAAATGTAGGCCGATGCGTCAGCCACA
>CAIOOA010000008.1 GCA_903859815.1 uncultured Methylococcaceae bacterium
ACGGTATCGGGTTGGCTGCGTAAGTGTTTGATTAAGCGCTGTGAGTGAATCCAAGTTTCACGTCCATGTGACTGGATTCCTGCTTCCCGGCAGGAATGACGGGTTATACATCAACGTTTTGCCTCATAATGAGAATTGCTGGGCGGCGCCAGACTATTTCGAGGGAGTTGGTTTGCCCATCATAGGCATTTCATAATCAACCAAATGAGCCGTCCATGCTGGTGGAGAGTGCGTTAGAATTTCAACAAATTCGTTGATAAATTTATCATGACCTCATTGCCACCAAACCATGAATTACTACTAACAGGCATTTTTGTAATGTCTGTTTGTTTTTGTCTGGGGGCACTTTCATCCCTACTGGCCTGGTGGTCGGTCAGACTCTCTCTCATCACAGGTCATCTGTCTGCGCTGGCGGGAGCGATGGCAGGACTCGGTGTGTCGCTAGGCATTCTCCTTGGCAACTCGGCAAACAAACTGTCATTGCCACTCCCATCTTTTTTCCCGTTTGCCCGACAATCTCTAATGGTGGACGGACTGTCCGCCTATTTCCTGCTGGTTATCTCTGTCGTGGCGATTGCTGCGACTGTCTATGGTCCGGCCTATCTTCAAGTCCACTCGCCTGAAGCAGGTCCGGCGCGACGTGCCACGCAAGTATTGGCACTCAATGTGTTTTTGGCTTGCATGGCATTCCTCTGTTGCGCGGGCGATGCGCTTACCTTTATTTTGTGCTGGGAAGGCATGACGCTTTCCAGCTATGCCTTGGTCGTATCCGACGACCAAGACGGTGAAAATGCTCGGGCTGGCTTGCTTTATATGATCATGACCCATGCCGGGACAGCCATGTTACTGGTCTCCTTCCTAGCTCTAACCGAGCGGGCCGGGGCATTTGATTTTGCGTCCATCCGCATGGCGGCGAATGGGCTAGACGGGACCACAAGATCGGTCTTGTTTTTCTTGGCTCTGGTCGGTTTTGCCACCAAAGCTGGCGTGGTTCCACTCCATGTCTGGTTGCCACGCGCACACCCTGCGGCCCCTAGCCATGTTTCGGCCTTGATGTCGGGTGTCATGCTCAAGGTCGCAATCTATGGAATATTACGCTTTGGCTTCGACTTGCTTGCCCCGGTTGCCGAACCGCTCCCATCCGCATGGGGATGGACTGTTCTCATCTTAGGCACGTCATCTGCTGTGCTTGGGGTGCTTTATGCGCTCCAACAGCATGACCTGAAACGCCTGCTTGCGTTTCATAGCGTGGAAAACATTGGGATCATCCTGATAGGCGTGGGTCTGGCGATGATTTTGTGGCGACGCGAAGATGCAGGAGGTTCGCTGGCAACCCTCGCCCTCACTGCGGCGCTCTTGCACACAGTCAACCATGCAGCATTTAAAGGCTTGCTATTTCTTGGCGCTGGTAGCGTTCTTTGCCGAACCCATGTACGCAATATGGAGGAACTCGGTGGGCTTGCCCGACACATGCCTTGGACGGCGGGGCTGTTTCTGCTCGGCGCAGTCGCCATCTCGGCGCTTCCTCCTTTGAATGGTTTCGTCAGTGAGTGGCTGACCTTCCAAGCCATCCTAGGGGGTGCCAGCCGTTTTCATGGACCCTCTGGACTCGCCATCGTATTCTCCGCTGCCATGCTCGCATTAACCGGGGGACTCGCCGCCGCCTGTTTCGCGAAAGCATTCGGCGTCACTTTCCTAGGTCGCCCTCGAACCTCACATGCGGAACATGCCATCGAAGCTCCGCTTTCAATGTTAGTGGGCATGGGGTGGCTGGCGGCACTATGCGTGTTCCTCGGTATCGCACCGGGTTTTGCAATGACTCTGCTTGATGCCCCTACAATTGGATTGCTTCACAGCCTTGGGGCAAGTGCCATCGTGACGGCCCACGGGCCGCTGGTACTGTCAACGGCATTGGCTACACCAGGCGGGATAAGCGGCACGACCATTTCAATGACGATGCTTGCAATCCTGATTGCATCATTGTTGCCCTTGGCTTGGATGCTGCGACGCGGATTTCGAACCGCCCCACAACGAGTCGCACCCACATGGACCTGCGGGATGACCCCAACCGCAAGGTTTGACTATACGGCGACTGCTTTTGCCAAACCCCTACGGCGGATATTTGCTGCGATCTACCGCCCTCGCAGGGAAGTGATACGGGAAACTGCCGGAACGCCCTATGTGATTCGCCGAATGCAGTATACCGGCGATGTTGTGGATCTTGCGGAAACACAGATATATCATCGCATCCATTTTGGAATCACCGCGATTTCACAAGCCATACGTGACCATAGCACTGGACGCATACATGTTTACATTGGCTTTGTGCTAGGGGCGCTTTTCTTGTCGCTGCTACTGTTCGGAGGGGGGCAAAGATGACGGGCGACAAACCGTTAGGGATTGTGTTGATTGAGATGGGCATCCTCGTCATATTAGGTCCATTGGTCACGGGCATCATCCAAAAAATCAAAGCCAGGTTGCAAAATAGGCAGGGCGCAGGGATTCTTCAACCTTACTTTGATCTCATCAAGTTGCTTGGCAAAGGCACTGTCCAAGCGGACACGGCTTCCGGCTTCTTCCATTCAATCCCCATATTGGTGTTGGCGACCACGGTGGCTGCCGGGGCTTTAGTGCCAGTTGTCCAGTCAGGCCCACCGGCTTTTCCGTTGGGCGATGCGCTGATGCTACTTGGGTTGCTGGCGTTGGCACGATTCCTGACCGCAGTGGGTGCGCTTGATGCTGGCGGGGCTTTCGGCGGCATGGGTGCATCGCGTGAAATGACGATAGCCCCACTGGTTGAACCCGTTTTGATGATGGTCGTGTTTTCAACTGCGTTAGCCGTCGGCTCAACTGAACTTGGCATTCTCGCGGAGCAACGCGGCACGTCATGGATTCTTGCTTGGCGGGCCGCGGATTTCCTAGGTCTTGCGGCCATGCTGGTGTTGCTCCCGGCAGAGACGGGCCGCATTCCAGTGGACAACCCGGACACCCATCTCGAACTGACGATGTTACATGAAGGCATGTTGTTAGAACATTCCGGGCCGGGGCTAGGCTGCATGTTGCTTGCGTCACACACCCGCCAGATTGTGACGCTTGGTTTGGCAGCAGCACTCTTTTTCCCCATCGGGCCAGTAGGTGCAGGGGTAACGGGCCTATTGCTCGGTTTATGCACTTTCGCGGTGAAGATACTGGTGCTGGCAGTTTATCTTGCGCTGATTGAATCGTCCTATGCCAAGCTTAGGCTGTTCCAAGTGCCTCAATATCTTGGCATTGGGTTTGTTTTAGCGCTCATGTCACTGGCTTTGAGGATACTATGAACATAGAAATTGTTCATGCGGTCATCGACGACCTCGGCGCCCTGCTACTGTTCACGATGATAATCATCGTCGGTGCAAGCCAAATTTCCCGCGCCATTTATGCGGTGGCTTTTCAGTCGCTATTCATTGCCATCGCCGGTGCGGTACTGGCGATGGCTACCGGAAATGTTGACCTTTGGGTGATCGCCGGCATCACCCTCACCGTCAAGGCCATCGCTTTGCCTTGGCTGTTACTATGGGCCATACGGCGCATGGATGTGAAACGTGAGGTTGAGCCTGTGATTCCCGATCTAGCGACTCTGACGCTTGCCGTCATGTTTGTCGTCATGTCATTCCATCTGAGTGCCTCGCTGGGCAGTGTGCGTCAAGCGATTTCGGGTAACGCCCTCCCCGTCGGCATTGCGCTGACACTGAATGGGGTGTTGGTCATGGCAACCAGAAAGACCGCGCTGAGCCAGATGGTAGGCTTGTTCGCATCGGAGAATGGGATATTCTTCACGGCTATGGCTGTCACCAAGGGAATGCCGCTCATCATCGAAATTGGCGTGATCCTCGACGTGATACTGGCCGCTTTGGTGATGACGATCATGGTTCTTAGGGTTCGCTCGACGGTTGATGCCGACATCGCGGACTTGGACCGGCTAAGGGGATGAAGCATGGCTGAGACACTGCTCTGGGTTATTCCGCTCGTCCCTGTCGTCACTGCGCTGCTGATGCTAGCGACGAGCAATCGTAAGCTGCTATCAACTATTGATGTTGGCAGTTCGGCGATTTTGGCCGCGCTGACATTGCTACTCGCTCATGAAGTGGAAGCCAGTGGACCACGAAGCCTAGGCATGTTCCGGGTGGACGATCTTGGAATCATCTTTCTACTCCTCCTCGTTGTGCTTACTCTGGCCGTTTCCATTTACACGGTGGCTTGGCTCAAGCAAGCGGTGGAAGTCGGCAATATGAAAGCTGAGTCGCTTCGATTTTATTTTGCTCTCGTTCATGCTTTTGTGGCAACCATCGTCGTGACCATCCTTGCCGATAATCTCGGCATCCTCTGGATCGCCATGGAAGGGACGACCATCACCTCAGCCGTCCTGATTGGCTACCACGGTCATCATCATGGCTTGGAGGCGGCATGGAAATATATTATTGTGACGACCATAGGCATTTCCTTCGGCTTGTTTGGCACTGTAATCATCTATGCCGCTGCCGCCCAGGTCATGGGTGAGGCAAGCTCGATGAGTTGGCTTGCGATGATGCAAGTCGCCCCCAAGCTCGACCCCGGCATAGTCCGTATCGGCTTTATTTTCGTAATGGTAGGCTACGGCACCAAGGCGGGTCTCGCGCCCATGCATCTATGGCTACCCGACGCCCATAGTCAGGCACCCACGCCCATCTCGGCTTTGCTCTCAGGCATCTTGATCAAATGTGCGCTACTCGCAATCATTAGGTTCCAAATGATTGCAGCCGCTGCTTGCGGTGTGGATTTTCCACAGCAGATATTGATTGTCTTTGGCCTTGCCTCGATGGTTGTGGCAATGCCATTCATTTTGGCGCAGCATGACCTCAAGCGTCTCCTAGGTTACAGCAGTGTTGAGCATGTTGGAATCATAGCGCTTGGCCTCGGTTTTGGAGGAGCCGTTGGCACTTATGGAGCGCTGTTGCATGTGGTGAACCACGGCATCACCAAAGCCCTCGCGTTCATGGCCGCAGGCACTGCGATAGCCCGTTTCGATTCCCGCAACCTACAAGCCATCAAGGGTTTGCTTGCCGTTGCCCCCATTGGAGCAACACTCCTCATGATCGCGTTTTTATCGCTCGCCGGAGTGCCGCCGTTTTCGATCTTTGTGAGCGAGCTCATGATATTACGGGCTGGCATCGGACAAGGAGACTGGGTGTCCGTCGCCATTTTCCTTACCATGGCTGTCATTATTTTTGCTGGCTTGCTCCATCATGCCGGCGCGATGGTATTTGGCGAGCCGCCAAAGACAGCCAGTCACGAACCCGAAGCACGATCCCCATTAATTGCCATGCTATTGCTCGCAACGCTTATGATCTTGCTCGGGCTTACCATCCCTGTAATGTTTGACGGTTTTTTACAGCGTGCCACGGAGGTCGTCCTTGGTTGACCCTACACTCATCAATGCGTTGCAGGCGAAGGCGATGGGTATCGTCAATGCTGAAATTGGCCCTCGCCCATCTGACCTCACCGTGCGCCTTAGTCGTATTGACGATCTTCTTGTTGCAGCCGATGTACTGATCAAACAGTACACCATGGCTTTAGCCACTCTAGTGGCGACAGATGAAACATCGATGCCGGATGGCGACTTCAAGGTTCGCTACATCTTCGAACCCACCACAGCGGATGCCCCGGATTGGTTTGTAACGCTATTGGTTTCGGTGGATGCTGCCTGTCCTGAAGTGCCCTCGTTGACAACGATGATCCCGGCGGCAAACTGGCATGAGCGTGAAATGTGCGACCTGTTTGGAATCGTCCCCGTGGGTCATCCCGATCCTCGCCCACTGGTGGTTCATGACGGGTGGCCAAAAGGTGTCTTCCCACTTCGGAAAGCCTTCGATGGCTCGCAACGGGTTCCGGTTGAACCAGCCGAAGAGTTTCCGCACATGGTCACCGAAGGCGAGGGTGTGTTTGAGATACCGGTTGGACCCATTCATGCCGGCATCATTGAACCGGGACATTTTAGATTTACGTCAGTCGGCGAGACCGTGCTACTGCTTGATGCCCGACTGTTTTACACACACCGTGGTTTGGAGAAGCGGATGGAAGGCATCTCTCCACTGGATGCTTTCTACATAGCCGAACGCATTTGTGGAGTCTGCTCCGTTGCCCATGGCCTAGGTTACTGCGAAGCATTGGAACAAATTGCCGGTGTCGATATACCCTACCGGGCAAGGCTAATTAGGAGCATTGCGCTGGAGTTGGAGCGGCTTTACAACCACATTGGTGATGTAGGTAATGTCTGTGCCGGTGCTGCATTCCATTACGGCACTGCCACAGGAGCGCGCTTGAAGGAACGGCTACAGCAGATGAACGAACGGATCGCTGGCAATCGTTTCCTGCGGGGCATCATCATTCCCGGTGGAGTGCGCTTGGATTTAACAAGCCATCTTCTTGAATTTATCACCTCCACGCTCCAACACACGCTCACCGATTTTGACAGTCTGATGGATCGCATTGAAGCCAATCCCTCCGTCGTCGAGAGATTCGATGATACCGGCATCCTGCAAAATCAAACTGCGATGGATCTCGCCGTGGCCGGCGTTGCCGCTAGGGCCAGCGGAGTCAATCGGGATGCAAGACGCGATCATCCGCACGGGGCATTTGCAAATGCCGATTCCCCGCAATTGAACGTCATGACCGCCTCGGCGGGCGATGCGATGGCAAGGGTCATAGTTCGCGCACAGGAAGTCAGGGAGTCAATCCGGCTGGTGGATGAGTTCATTCGGAGACTCAAGCCGGGACCGATAAAAATAGCCATCGCCGATCCCTTGCCGGGTGATCGGATTGGCATCTCCGCCATTGAGTCGCCACGAGGGGAAGCCGTCCACTGGTTACGCACCGATGCCAACGGTCGCGTGGATCGTTATCATCTCCGTTCGCCGAGTTACCACAACTGGCCCGCTGTGGCTTTGGCCGCCGAGACAGCCATTGTCCCGGATTTCCCGCTCGTCAACAAAAGCTTCGAGCTTTGCTACTCGTGTACGGACCGCTGACATGCTGAGAATTCTCATTAATGCGCTACGCACAGGCGTGATGACGACTCGCTACCCTGATGAGCCGAGCTTACCGCCGGAAAACTTTCGTGGGCAACCTATATTCAGCACGGGCAAAAACCTTCCGCCGCCAGAAGTCTGCCCCGTAGATGCGCTATCACAGCATTCTGCAACAGGGGTTCGCCAGCTAGATCTTGCTCGCTGTGTCTTCTGTGGCCGTTGCGCAGAGGATCAATGGGTTGGCGCGGTCACCATGGGCCGGGACTTTGAACTGGCGGCACGACGACGCTCAGACCTGCGAATCGAAATCACGACCGACGACACTAGAATCACAGAATCGCAACCGGCTTTAAACCGCGAAGCCGACATGAACCAAGTATCGTCCGAAATTCGCCGGGTGCTGGGTCGGTCACTGCACCTCCGCCATTTGGATGCGGGTTCCTGCAATGCCTGTGACTGGGAACTGACCGCCCTACTGAATCCGGTCTACGACATCCGACGACTTGGCATTGATTTTGTCGCTTCACCTCGCCATGCTGACGGGGTTGTCATTACGGGGCCAATTACGCGAAATCTTGAAACAGCCGTTCGCCGGACGATTGAGGCCATTCCCGATCCCCGCATCGTGATTGCTGTGGGCGCCTGTGCAACGGGCGGCATTTTCGGGGAGGGATACGCAAACCTCGGCGGTGTCGATCAAGTGCATCCTGTCGATGTCTATATCCCCGGCTGCCCTCCCCGCCCTGAAGCCATCATTTATGGCATCATGGTTGCTTTGGGGCGACTCGATGCCCGCCAATTGTCAAACCAAGGCTAGAGTGTAGTACGCGAAGATTAAGCGTCTTTGCAAGTTCTGTGCTTTAATCAGTCCTACAAAATCCTTATTTCCCCATGAATAGTATTCTTTCGAGGTAGCTTATGTTGCTTGACTCTTTCCAATTAGGTGATTTAACCCTGAAAAACCGGGTGGCGATGGCGCCAATGACGCGTGCGAGGGCGGGGGTTGAGCGGTTGCCCAACGCTCTGATGGCCCAATATTATGCGCAACGCGCTTCTGCCGGTCTTATCATCACCGAAGCCACGGTTGTTTCCGAACAGGGCATAGGCTGGCCCAACACACCCGGCATCTATTCACCGGAACAGTCTGACGCTTGGCAACCAGTGGTTGATGCAATTCATGACCAAGCTTCGGCAGTTTTCATGCAATTGTGGCATTGCGGACGGGCTTCCCATAGCAGTTTCCACCATGGCGAACTTCCAGTGGCACCTTCCGCCATCAAGCTGGAAGGCGACGTGATCCATACCCCCAATGGCAAGCAAAATTACGAAACCCCAAGGGCGCTGGAAACTTCAGAAATCCCCGGTTTAGTCGAAGATTACCGACGGGCGGCAGGGCTTGCCAAGAGCGCCGGCTTTGACGGCATCGAAATTCACTCGGCCAATGGTTATTTGCTGGACGAATTTTTGCAATCCAAAACCAACCACAGGGAAGACCGTTATGGCGGCAGCTTGGAAAACCGTTTGCGTTTACTGAAGGAAATTCTCGAAGCCGTATTGACGATATTCCCGGCTCGCCGCGTCGCGGTCAGGCTTTCGCCGAATGGCATGTTCAATGACATGGGCTCACCCGACTACCGGGAAACCTTCCTCTATGCAGCCGAGCAATTGAACGCTTATGGACTAGGCTATTTGCATATCATGGACGGCTTGGCATTTGGCTTCCATGGCTTGGGTGAACCGATGACCTTGGCGGAATTCAGAAAAGTGTATCCGGGCACGCTCATGGGCAACTGCGGGCATACCCAAGAATCGGCGGAAGCCCTGTTACAATCAGGCGATTGCGAGTTGATGGCATTTGGCCGGCCTTACATCACTAACCCCGATTTGGTCGAGCGCTTTGCCAATGGCTGGCCTTTGAATGACTTTTCCGACATGAGTGGCTGGTATTCGTCTGGCCCGGAAGGGTATGTGGATTATCCTGCACATTCTGGGTAATCAATTGAACATTTAGATTACCATGCCGTTTAGGGAACCTCGAAAACTGTTTACGATCATGGCTCAACAAGCTCCCACGAACTTAGTCAATTGATTGGCTATGAGCTACTCACAGTAAGCTTGTCGAAGCGAGGGGTTTTTGAGGTTCCCTAAAGCCTGACCCAGCGTTCCGCTTCATTAAAATCATTGAGGGTAAAAAACTCGATCTCAGTTTCCCTTAATCCCTTACCGGCGAAAATGAAGGCATTTTCCTTCCAGCGTTCCTCGCCTACGAAGGCAATCTTAGTAACGGAATCACCGTATTCCATTAAAAAACTCATATCCTCCCAGTTGTCATTTTTTGACCACCCTTGAAAGTTTTTGGCAATCACGAGTACTTTCGCGCTGCCAAATTTTTCGATGACCCCTTTCATTTCATTCTGTACCGCCTCTTGATCGGCAAGTCGGATTACGCCTTCCATCCGTACAGTTAGCATGTTGTCTTCGATTTTCATAATTTCGCAAGTCATAATCTATCCTCTGCTTGAAATAGAGCCTACACACCCCAATAAAGATCATCAGTATAAACTGTTTCATAAGGCTTCCCATGCGAACCGACAAAATGACCGCGAAATTATCAGCCGCTTTAGGCGAGGCGCAAAGCCTGGCTTTGGGGCGTGACCATCAATTCATCGAGCCCATTCATGTGATGGTGGCATTGATTGACCAAGAAGGCGGCTCGGTCAAGCCATTGCTGTCTCAATCTGGTGTCAATGTTGCCAACTTGCGCAACGCCTTGGGCGAAGCCTTGGACCGTTTTCCTAAGGTCGAAGGCACGGGCGGTGATGTGCAGATTTCCAACGAACTCTCGCGCTTGCTGAACCTGACCGACAAACTGTCGCAGAAACGCGGCGATCAATACATTGCCAGTGAAATCTTTGTGTTGGCTGCGCTGGAAGACCGTAGCGTCTTGGGCGATTTGTTGAAGAAATCCGGGCTGACTAAAGAAAAACTGGAAAAAACCATCGCCAATCTGCGAGGAGGGCAAGCAGTGAATGATCCCAATGCCGAAGACCAACGCCAAGCCTTGCGCAAATACACCATCGATCTGACCGAACGAGCCGAGCAAGGCAAGCTTGACCCGGTGATAGGCCGTGACGATGAAATTCGCCGCACGATACAAGTGCTGCAACGCCGCACCAAGAACAACCCGGTGTTGATTGGTGAACCCGGCGTAGGCAAGACCGCCATTGTCGAAGGTTTGGCCCAGCGCATTGTTAACGGCGAAGTGCCGGAAGGCATCAAAGGCAAGCGCTTATTGGCGCTGGATATGGCTGCCTTGATCGCCGGGGCGAAATATCGCGGTGAATTCGAGGAACGCCTGAAAGCGGTGTTAAACGACATCGCCAAACAAGAAGGCAACGTCATTTTGTTTATCGACGAATTGCATACGATGGTCGGTGCTGGCAAAGCGGAAGGCGCGATGGATGCCGGCAATATGCTGAAACCCGCCTTGGCACGTGGCGAATTGCATTGCGTGGGCGCAACGACCTTGGACGAATACCGGCAATATCTGGAAAAAGACAAAGCCTTGGAGCGGCGTTTCCAAAAGGTCATCGTGGACGAACCCAATGTCGAAGACACCATCGCCATTCTGCGCGGCTTGAAGGAGAAATACGAGGTTCACCACGGCATCACCATCACCGACCCGGCAATAGTGGCGGCGGCGGTGTTGTCGCATCGTTACATCACCGACCGCAATTTGCCGGACAAAGCCATCGACTTGATCGACGAAGCCGGCAGCCGCATTCGCATGGAAATCGATTCCAAGCCGGAGGTAATGGATCGCTTGGAACGCCGATTGATCCAGTTGAAGATTGAGCGCGAAGCCTTGAAAAAGGAATCCGACGAAGCCTCGCGCAAGCGTTTGGAAGCCCTGCAAGACAATATTGACGAGGCCGAGAAGGAATACGCGGATTTGGAGGAAATCTGGAAAGCCGAGAAAGCCTCCTTGCAAGGTTCAGCCAACATCAAGGAGCAATTGGAACAAGCCAAGCAGCAATTGGAGATGTTGACGAGGGCGGACAACCGCGACTATAACAAAATGGGGGAATTGCAGTACGGTGTCATCCCGAAACTCGAAAAAGAATTGGAACAAGCTGCACTGGTGGAAAACCAAGCCCCGCAATTGCTGCGCGACAAGGTGACGGAAGAGGAAATCGCCGAAGTAGTATCGAAATGGACAGGCATTCCCGTGTCCAAAATGTTGGAAGGCGAGCGCGAGAAACTGCTGCAAATGGAGACCAACCTTCACAAACGTGTGGTCGGTCAAGACGAAGCCATCAAAGCCGTGTCCGATGCGATTCGCCGTTCGCGTTCTGGGCTGGCAGACCCGAACCGGCCCAACGGCTCGTTCCTGTTCCTAGGCCCGACCGGCGTGGGCAAGACCGAGTTGTGCAAAGCCTTGGCGGAATTCCTGTTCGACACGGAAGAGGCGATGATCCGCATCGACATGTCCGAATTCATGGAAAAGCACTCGGTTGCCCGTTTGATTGGCGCACCGCCGGGATACATTGGCTATGAAGAAGGCGGGCATTTGACCGAAACCGTGCGGCGCAAGCCCTATTCAGTGATACTGCTGGACGAGGTGGAAAAAGCCCACCCGGATGTGTTCAACGTCTTATTGCAAGTGTTGGATGATGGGCGTTTGACCGACGGTCATGGGCGCACGGTGGATTTCCGCAACACCGTCATTGTGATGACCTCCAACTTGGCATCCAACCGGATTCAGGAATTGGCGGGAGAGTCCAATTATGCACAGATGAAGTCGGAAGTCATGATGATCGTAGGCCAATACTTCAGGCCGGAATTCATCAACCGGGTTGATGAAGTCGTCGTGTTCCACCCGCTGATGAGGACTCAAATCCGCGCCATTGCCAATATCCAAATCCAGCATCTGCGCAAGCGCTTGTTGGAGCGGGATTTGGCACTTGACATCACCGAAGCTGCCTTGGATAAACTAGGCGAAGCGGGTTTTGACCCGGTATATGGTGCGAGGCCGTTGAAACGGGCCATCCAGCAGCAATTGGAAAACCCGCTGGCTCGCGACATACTCTCAGGCAACTACCAGCCGGGCGATGTGGTCAAGGTGGATGCCGACCATCTGTCTTTGATATTTGGCAAAGGCTGATAGCTGAACTGAAAACCGATAACATCCTAGGAAGGGGTGTTGTCGGGCCTTGCCCGAAAATGTCCTCATTAGGCGAATGTGTCGGCTGACTTTGAGGTGACGGCTTTGGGGTTGGGGGAGTTTTCATTTGCCGCCAAGTTTGGCTGTCCGCAGGGGGTTTGGGGAGAAATAAACCCGCGTAGCCGGACTCTGCGATGGTAATGACGTGGAACCGAACGGATACGACAATGTTGCCGGTGAGGGTTGGTCTCAAATATTGGGATGTTTCATCGCCTAGGAACCAGCACGGCCTTTGGCTGATCCGCAGACCACAAAGCAATCGCCCCCACGCTTGCGCGTGGGGGCGATCACAAATGGGATAAATTTACAGCGGATTATTTGCGGCGTCTAACGTTGGCGATCAAAGCTAACAGGCCGATGCTGAACAGAGCTAAAGTTTCTGGTTCTGGCACACGCACACCTGACTCAACGAAGATGGTTGCGCCATTGTTCAAGCTGCCCGTTGTCGAATTAAAGGCAGTCGTAACATTTAGGGTCGTCGGATTACCTGTAGTGAATTCGATATCAGGATTGCCGTTAGTGGGGGACTGCAACGAGTATGGCCCACCTACGCCAGTGATAGTATCCGCAATGAACGCACCGGTTGTGCCGACAGTCGCACCCTGACGGATTTCACTAATATAGGCATTGGGATTGCCAAAGACCGAAACGTTATAACTAACGTTAAAATTTAAACCTGTCGATGGCAATCCCATCGTCCAGTTAACAGTATGCGTATCTTGTATTCCGATTTCTTCAAAGAATATCTGTCCACGGAAATTAGATCCGGGCAACGAGCTTCCAGAAAAGACAAAATCTTTATACAACTTATCTTGTTGGAAGCATCCCTCTGCACTCAAACCTGACCAGTAGCCAAGAGTTTGAGTCCCTGAGTCATTGGCAGTCCCGCCAAAGCCACCCCCGCATAGAATAGGCGCTGCCATACTATTTTGGCTGGATAAGGCACCTAGGATCATCGCCAAGGCCAGTAAGCTTTTGTTCATGTTCATTATGGTTTCACCTAATAGGGTCTGTGTATTGAAGATCATGATAGAGTTCGGTACACCCAGTAAAGCATAAGCTGTGCCATGATACAATTATTTTTACATATCAACGACTTTCCAGAACATATTGAGCAAACTACCGGGTATGCCCGGTCAGTTGTAAAAATTTCTGACAGTGACTGAACCCTGCACCCACCCAGCTTTCAGGCACATAAAACAAGCCCGTTCAAGAATCAGAAAAGCCCATGGATTCGCTCTCAAATGTTGGTATGGCAGAGTTTTTCATGTTGCCAATCCGTTTGGTTATCGGAATGGATACCCTTTTGAAAACAGTAGGTTGAAAACCATGCGATGGATGAATGCCCTCTCCATGCATCCTGAAAGAGCGTATGCTCGCTGGCCACCGGGAATCGGGTTTGCCCGACTTGTGTCAGATATTTTTACAACTTTCGCATACCCATTCAGCAAACCGTCACTGTTAACGGGCACAGGAATCAGAAGTTAGCCATTTAAGCTATAGAATCTGTCAGCTTTTTTTACAGTCGTTAAACGAAGCGTTCATCCATTCCAGCCTAAAATCTAAACCACTGACTAATATCTATATTTCAAACGCTTATGCCAATTAATAAGCTTAGCAAATGACAAGTTTGGGGATGTTCTCAAGATTCTGCTTCATTTTCAGGCCAGTCTGTCAATAGGCATAAAAGCATATTTTGACGATAAAGCGACTGTATTTTTGCATAGGGCTAAAATCGGTGAAGCCAACATTTCTTCAAGGTGTCAGTTTTTTTTACAATAGCAATGGATGAGGTTTGCAGCACTGGCTTCCAGTTTTTAGGTCTCTGTTAATTATAGCTTTTTAATATTAGGCACAATGCTTGCTTACATCAGGGAGAATTGTTATCGATACAATTTCGATTTAAACATCCGAGGATAAATACATGAATAAAAAAGCCTTAACTTCTTTGTTGGCAACGGGCGTGATGGCCGTTGCTTTTTCCGCAACTAGCCATGCCGCTCCCATTAATGGTGGTTTTTCATTGGGCAACAATTCTGGTGGGACTGTCACCACCCAGTTTAATAATGCCCCAACCACTTTGACTTTCAACCCCACCGCTCCAGCCAATATCAATGTTGAAACTGGAACAGGTGGCGTGACGGGCGATTTCAGCAGTTTGCTGGCTACTACCAAATCCGGCAAAATATTGGACGTGACCTCGAACCCATTTGGCCCGCAATCTAATTTCATCAATATCATCGCTGGCGCATCGACGATTCAGTTTGACTTAGCTAGCCTTACCTTAACGGGGGCACTTAATGCTTTTGTAATAGGTCAAGGTACAGGCACATTCATTGTCACTGGCTTTGATCCGACTCCGGGCTTTTTGTCCTTCACCACCCAAAAAGCCAGCAGCGACACCAACACTTGGTCACTTTCCTTGACCACCACCAACCCGTCTGTCCCTGAGCCAGAAACTTTAGCTCTGTTTGCAATCGGTTTGGCTGCCTTGGTTGTCAATAGCCGCAAAGCCGCTAAAAAATAAACTACTTTATTTTCGGCAAAAAAGCCCGCCCTTGCAAAAGGGTGGGCTTTTTTTTGATCTATAATAAAGCCTCTTCCATTTTAGCCTTCCCCATGAGCAACGAATTCGACCAACAATTACAAACCGCCAAACAATGGGCAATGTCTGCGCGGACGGGTGGCTGGTTGACGGAGTCCGACATCGCCCATTTGGCGAAGCTGGATAACCGCAGCCCCGCAGGCTTGTTCGAACCCGGCGCACATCGGCCCTTGGTGGCGGCATTCTTCGGCGGCACGGGCGTGGGTAAAAGCACCCTGCTGAACCGCTTGGCAGGTCAGGCAGTCGCCAAAGCCGGCGTGGAACGGCCCACCTCCCGCGAGGTGTCGATTTATCTGCATGAGTCCTTGCATCTTCGTCAATTGCCGGAAGGGTTTCCGGTGGACCGGGTGCGGGTCGCCCGTCATGCCGTCGAGAAGCGCAAACAAGTGTTATGGATAGACATGCCCGACATTGACAGCACCGAATCCAGCAATCGGGATTTGGTCACCGATTGGTTGCCGCATATTGATGTGTTGATTTATGTGGTCAGCCCGGAACGTTACCGCGACGACAAGGGTTGGCGCTTACTGCGCGAACATGTACGCGAACATGCGTGGTTGTTCGTGATGAACCAATGGGACTTGGGCCAAGAGGCGCAGGTGGCGGATTTCATCAAACTACTGCGGCAGGGTGGCTTTTCCAGCCCGATGGTGTTTCGCACCGATAGCCGGGAAGAGGCTGAGAAACGCAAACCTGACGAATTTGCCGAATTGGAAGCCGCAATCCAAACCTTGGCCGATAGCCATTTGATTGAGCAATTGGAAAAGCGGGCCTTGGATGCGCGTAAGGAAGAATTGCAAGCGGCGGTCTCGACTTGCCTAAACCGCATCGGGAATGATGGCGCATTGGATGAATTGCGTCAGGAATGGAAGAGCATTTGGGAGTCCAGCACTGAAGGATTGTTGCAGGGCTTGAAATGGCCCATGCAAGAGGTGGCAAGGGCCTTCGTGCGCCATGACACCAACCCGTTACGGCGAGCGATTCAATTGGATCGCAAAGATAAGACAGTGGAAAACCCGTCCGCCGCCACGCCTTCCATTTTGTGGGACGATTGGGCACAAATGCAATTGCAGGATGTGCTAGACCAATTGATGGTTGAGGCCGCCGAACAGGGCTTGCCCGTCAGCCCGTTAAAATCCAGAGTGACAAAATTAATGGATTCAGCCCCTAAACTGATGACGGACGAAGCACAAAAGGGTTTGCGGCTTGCATTAGCCAATCCCGGCAATATTGCACAACGAGTTTTGCTGAAATTGACGGCTTTGTTTTCGGTCTTATTGCCTGTCGCCGCAATGGGTTGGGTTTCGTGGCAAGCTTATACGGCCTATTATGAAAGCGCCCTCACCCACACAGGATTTTTAGGGACGGATTTCGCCATTCATAGTGCATTGATTGTCATCATTTCATGGTTGTTGCCGTATTTTCTGCACCAACAACTCAAACCCTCGCATGAGCGCACTGCCCTCAGAGGCTTGCGCAATGGGGTGAACACCGGGCTGGCACGTTTGCATGTTTTGGCAGACGAGGTGTTAGCTGATTATTCTTCCGAGTTGAATTCACATTTATCCAAAGGGCGGTTATTGCTGAACCCGCCCAGCGAGCGGCGGGCTTCCGAGAATACGCTGTTGGAGCGTATTATTCCAAGTTAGACAACTGGGACTGGAGCGTCAAAGCAAGCGTTGACGCTCCCTTGATGCCAGAGCAAGCGTTGAAGCTCCCTTCATGGCTTATCGTTTGGGCTGGGGGAAATGGTCCATGGTTCGCAACGAGCCAAATCCGCGCATCCAGATCAAAGTGACCAACAAGGTTGCACAACCCCCGGCGATGATGGAAGGGGCAAGCCCCAGCCAAGCCGCCGCCAACCCGGACTCAAATTCCCCCAGTTCGTTCGAAGCTCCGATAAACACCGAATTCACGGCGCTAACCCGCCCACGGATGGCATCCGGGGTTTCCAACTGCACCAGCATCTGACGTATGAACACGCTGACCATATCCCCGACCCCTAGCATTGCCAAGGCGGTCAATGACAAGTAAAGGTTGTTCGACAGGCCAAACAGAATCGTACCGACACCAAACAAGGCGACACCATCAAACATCCAGCGGCCCACTTGGCGGGAAATGGGGAAAAATGCCAGCGTCATTGCGGTCAACGTCGCACCTAAGCCGGGTGCTGTGCGCAAAAGGCCAAGCTCGGCAGGACCGACATGCAGAATGTCGCTGGCAACGGCAGGCAAGAGCGCGGTCGCCCCGCCAAACAAGACGGCAAACAAATCGAGAGAGATGGCCCCTAGCACGATGGGCTTATTCCAAACGAAGTGCAAGCCTTCCAAAAAGGTGCGCCATGTTGCCGGGCTATTGCTGGCTGGCTTTCGTTCGACGCGAACGAATAACATCAAAACCTGAGAAACCAACAACAGGCTGGCGACCGAAAAATACACCACTTCAGGGCCCAACATGTAAAGCAAGCCACCGACGGTAGGCCCGGTGAGGATGGCAATTTGAAAACTGGAAGAATTGAGCGCGACGGCATTGGCGAAACTTTCAGCCGGCACCAAGTTAGGCATGATGGCTTGGCTGGTGGGCATCATGAATGCCCGCGCCGAGCCATAGATCGCCATCACCGCGAACACTGGCCAAACCTCTTGCTGCCCAGTCAATGTAAAAATCAGCAGCAGAATGCCGCATAAGCACTCCACCACATAACACAGGAACAAAATTGCCCGACGGTCGGCACGGTCGGCAAGTTGCCCTGCGACCAATACCAAAATTGAAAAGGGTAGGAATTGTGCCAGCCCGATCAAGCCCAAATCGAGCGGGTTGCCGGAAATGGAGTAGACCTGCCAGCCCACCGCCACCCCTTGCATTTGCACGGCAAGGGTGGCGCAAAAACGGGCCAGCAGATAAAAACTGAAATTACGGTGGCGTAGTACTCCAAAACCCTGGTGGGGCATCAAAAGAAACGGGCATTAATCAAAAAATGCACCGCGATGCTGGCCGCATATCCCAAGGCAATCACAGGCATCCATTTCAGATGCGAGACAAAAGAATAGGCACCTTTGGTCTGGCCCAACAACCCAACCCCTGCCGCCGAACCAATCGCCAATAAGCTGCCGCCCACCCCGGCAGTCAAAGTCACTAACAACCATTGACCTTCGGAAATCTTCGGGGCCATTGTCAACACAGCGTACATAATCGTGCCATTGTCGATGAAAGCCGAAACAATGCCCACCAGAATATTGGCTACTGTTGGATTGAGATCGGTGTAAAGAAACTGCGAGGTCAAGGTCAAATAGCCCATGAAACTCAAACCGCCCACACCCACCATGACCCCATAGAAATACAATAAGGTGTCCCATTCCAGATGGGCTACGCTGTGGAAAACGTCAAAGTGCTGTTTGGTTTCGACGGTTTGGAAAGGCGAGGCGACTGCTTGCCTCATGGCCTTTTCCGTTTCTTTGACTACACCCTTGAAACGCTGGTCGCCGACACGAACTTTGTACAAGTAGAAGAAGTAGAAGCTGAGATAAGTCAGACCGGCCAACATGCCGGCGGCTGGCGGAAGCCCTAGGAAATTTTCAAAGCAAACCGACGTGACGATAGTGAGGAAAAACAGGATGATGATGCCAATGGCGCCGTGCTGCATGGGCCTAGGCTTGCCCTCCGATTTAGGGAATTCCTTTGGAACCCAAAAATACATGATGGCGGCGGGGACAATAAAATTAACAATCGATGGAAGCAAAAGGGTGAAGAAATGTGCGAAAGGAACCACTCCCTTTTGCCATACTAGCAATGTGGTGATGTCGCCAAACGGGCTGAACGATCCTCCCGCATTGGTGGCGACCACGATATTGACGCAAGCGATGGAAATGAACTTCTTGTTATTTTTTGCCATGGCCATGACTACGGCCCCCATTAGCAGGGCAGTGGTCAGGTTGTTGCAGACCGAGGACATGAAGAAGGATTGGATTCCGGTGATCCAGAACAGTTTTCGGTATCCGTAGCCTTTGCTGAGCAACCATATTCGGAGATTGTCAAACACTCCTCGCTGTTCCATGGCGTTCAAGTAGGTCATTGACACCAATATAAATAAGAACAGCTCGGCGTAGCCTTCCAAAGTGGAGCGGAATGCATTTCTCGACTCTTCTTCCAAGCCGCCTGAAACATAAACCGAAGCAATCAAGACCCAAATCAAGCTGGCTGCAAACACCATCGGCTTGGATTTGCGCAGCATGGTGGATTCTTCCATCATCGCCAGCACGTAGGCGAAGAAGAAAACGGCCAAGGAAGTGTAGCCTATCCAGCTATGGGTCAGGTCAATAGGAAGGTTTGTGGTCGATTCACCGGCCCAAGCATTGACCGGTAAAAGCACAAGCAAAGCTATCAGTACATTGAACATGGTTTTACTTGTCTCCAAAGAATGTCGATTGGCAATATGTCCCAAAAGGGAGGCGGACTGTATTTACGGTCGTTTGACCTACGCTCACACTATAAGTTTGTAAGTGGATGTTAAATGATTGGATGCCTGTTGGTCGAGTACAATCAGAATTTACAGATAAAAACCATTGGATTTTCATTGCAAAGCGACACTGAAAATGCCTGTCGATTAGGTTCGCCAACTAAAATTCAATGACCAACCATGGTATTCGTCTTACACGACTCAAGAAATGTCCTATCATACAGGTTGGACGGTTTGGCATTGGCGGCAAAAGCAAAATGGAAGGCGTTTTCCCATTCAAACCTTGCTATCATAATTCCACGACCTTAACACCACACTTTTGGGTTCAATAATAAAGAACAGAGGCGACAGATGACAACGCAAAACTATGATAAGTCTCGTAGCATACTGGGTTCCGATGAAAGTTTTCGCCTATTGGTGGATAGTGTCTCTGACTATGCCATCATCATGCTGGATACAAAAGGACAGGTTGCCAGTTGGAACGCCGGTGCAGAAAAAAATCTAGGTTATCGCCAAAACGAAATAATAGGCAGGCATTTTTCTTGCTTTTACTCGTCGGAATCGGTGAATGAAGGTCTCCCGGAAAAGACCCTGAAGTTGGCTGCCGAGAATGGTCGCTATGAGTATGAAGGCTGGCGCAAGCGTCAAGACGGCTCGCGTTTTTGGGCGAACACCTTACTGTCACCCATGCTGGATTCTCAAGGGACGCTGATTGGCTTTGCGGAAATCACCCGAGACTTTTCTGAACGGAAGAATGCCGATTATGCCCGCAGTCTGATTGAGGCAAGTTTGGACCCCTTGGTCACCATCGCCCCGGATGGCAAGATTACCGATGTCAATGCCGCCACTGAATCCATCACTGGACGTTCACGCATAGAACTGATTGGCACTGACTTTTGCGATTATTTCACCGACCCTGAGAAAGCCCGCAACGGCTACCAACAAGTGTTCCGCGAGAGCATGGTGCGCGACTATCCGTTGGAGCTTAGACATGCCAATGGACGGGTGACTTCTGTGCTGTACAATGCTTCTGTCTACAAAGACGAGGACGGCGCAGTGGTCGGTGTGTTTGCCGCTGCCCGCGACATTACCGAACGAAAGCTTTCCGAAGAGCGCATAAAACAACAGAGCCGGGAAATTCTGGAACTTTCCACACCCGTCATGCAAGTTTGGCAGGGCGTGGTGGCAGTGCCGCTGATTGGTTGCCTGGACAGCCAACGCACCCAACAGTTCATGGAACGCTTGCTCGACCGGATTGTTGAAACCAATTCCCCCGTCGCCTTGGTTGACATCATGGGAGTGCCGACTATCGACACCCAGACCGCTCAACATCTGATTGAAACGATCACCGCAGTTCGCCTGCTTGGGGCTCAAGTGGTGCTGACAGGCGTCCGTCCTGCGATAGCCCAGACCTTGGTGCATTTAGGCATAGACCTTTCGGGCATCACTACGCGCTCGTCCATGGCAGCCGGTTTGTTAGTGGCACTGGACTTGCTGAAATTGCAAGTAGTCAAGAAGTCAGAAAACCATCGGGGAGACTGACATGCCTAACGGGACTGTTTCTGTCATCAAAATCCGCGATATTCTGCTAGTCACCGTGCCGTCCGACCCGGACGACATCACTGTCTCCGAGCTTCAAGAGCAAGTGCTGTATGCGATGGAACGACATAGTGCCAAAGGGCTTATTTTGGATATTTCCACGGTCGAAACGGTCGACTCTTTTTTTGCGCGTACAATTTCCGAGACGGTCAAAATGGTGGCGCTGATGGGCGGCTTGAGCGTCCTTTCCGGGATGCGTGCCTGCGTTGCCGTCACCACCACGCAGTTAGGTCTGACTTTTGAGCAAACTTTGACCGCATTGGATGTGGACAGGGCCATGGACATGCTGTCGGTAGCCATGGACGATAAGGGGGACTCGGCATGAACACGTTATGCCAGGGGGAAATGCTGATCGATACTGAAAATGACATTGTCATGGCTCGCAAATCGGTGCGCGAAGCCGCTGTCACCTTGGGTTTTGGCGTCACTGACGTGACCCGCATCGTCACCGCAGCCTCTGAACTGACGCGCAATATTTATGTTTATGCCGGTTCAGGCATCATGCGTTGGCATTCCATCAATGATAGCAATGTGGGACTCGAATTGGTTTTCGAGGACAAAGGGCCTGGCATCATCGATGTCAAATTAGCCATGGAACCGGGATATTCGACTGGCAAAGGACTGGGGATGGGTTTGCCCGGAACCAAGCGCTTGATGGACGAGATGGATGTCCTGTCTGAAATAGGCAAGGGAACCACCATTCGAATCAGAAAATGGCTTAGACAATAACAGTGCCGCCAATCGCGCAAACCATTACCATCGGGCACAATGCCGAAATTGCCTTGGCAAGGCGAGCCGCCAAACAGCTTGCGGAGGAAATTGGCATCAATGTTCTAGGGTGCGAAGAAATCGCCCTGGCAACCAGCGAACTTGCATCCAATTTGGTCAAACATGCGGGGGGCGGCATCTTGGTGTTGACCCCCCTTTCGTTGCCGCCTCGACATGGGTTGCAAATCGAATCCATCGACAACGGCAAAGGCATCCCCAATATCCCAAAAGCCATGACCGATGGCTATTCGACCGCAAACAGCCTCGGCAATGGCCTAGGCGCTATCAACCGCCTGATGGACGAATTCGACATCACATCCCGTATTGGCGCTGGCACTCACATCGTTTGCCGTAAGTGGGTGCGCAAAGACGAATCCACCCTAAACTACTGCCCCTATGACATAGGCGTGGCCACTCGTCCAAAACCGGGTTTCGATATCAATGGCGACGATTTTGTAGTTAAGAGTTGGGTTGGCAAAACATTGGTGGGGGTCATTGACGGTTTAGGCCACGGTGAACTCGCCCATCAAGCCTCCCTTGCAGCCCGCACGTTTATAGAATCCCATTACGATCTGCCACTGGATACCCTGTTTCGTGGCGTAGGCTTCTCCTGCCAAAAGACACGCGGTTGCGTGATGGCCTTAGCCTGCTTCGACTGGGAACGGAAGACCATTCATTTCGCTTCTGTGGGCAATATTGAGGCACGAGTCATAGGCAGCCCCAAAACTATCAATTTCATTGTGCGCCGGGGCATTGTGGGCGTTAATTCTCCTGATCCCCACGTCACGGTTCATGGGTGGGAGCCTGACTATATGCTGGCGCTTTATTCGGATGGTTTGATCAGCCATTGGAACTGGCAAGACTTCCCTCAATTGATTGACAAGCCTGCATCCCAAGTCGCTGAAAATTTGTTGCACCACTTGGCTAGGCCGACAGATGATGCCACCATTTTGATCGTCAAGAAATCAAGCCGATGAAACATCATGCTCAACCGCAACCGAATGAAGCGGATAAGAGACTCATCCACATCCTTCAATTCGAATTGGCGGAGACAAACCGGGGTTTGATCGCCCTGTCAATGGAACTGGAACAGCGGGTCGAAGAACGCACCGCAGAATTGCGCATTACCCAAGACGAACTCCAGCGAACCAATACCGATCTGTTGCTATTGACGATGGAGTTGGAAGACCGGGTGGATGAGCGCACGAAGGAATTGACCCAAGCCATTACGAATTTGCACCAAGAAATCATCGAACGTGAAAAGGTGGAGGCAGAACTCAAGAGTTATCGTGACCATTTGGAAGAGATCATCAAGGAACGCACGGCAGAAGTGGAAAGTGCCCGAAAAATAGCCGAGGCGGCAAGCCAGTCGAAATCGTCTTTTCTCGCCAATATGAGCCATGAACTGAGGACACCCATGAACGCCATCCTTGGTTTCAGTGGGTTGATGATGCAGGATGATGCTTTGAGCGAAAGGCAAAGGGAGTATCTGGACATCATCAGTCGCAGTGGCAAGCATCTGCTCGCCCTGATCAACGATGTGCTGGACATGTCCAAGATTGAAGCCGGTCAAATCACTCTAGACAAGCAAGCCTTTGACTTGCTTGCGATGACCCAAGACATCTCCAATATGATGCGGGGACGGATTATCGAAAAAGGGCTGCAATTCTTGGTGGACCAGCCCGTTGATTTACCCCGCCATATCGTCGGCGACGAAGCCAAATTGCGACAAATCCTGCTTAATCTATTGAGCAATGCGTGCAAATTCACCCCGCGTGGCGGCATCACCCTACGCATAGGCATCCTTGCCAAGCGCGAATGCCCCAAATTATTGATAGAGGTTGAAGATACCGGCATCGGCATCAGCGCTGAGAACCAATCCCGAATCTTTGATGCGTTCTACCAAGTGGGAATGGCGGCGTCCGAGCGGGGTACTGGGTTGGGTTTGGCAATCAGCCGACAATTCGTCGAACTGATGGGGGGTTCCATCCATGTCGAGAGCATTTCGGGCCAAGGCTCCACATTTAGGCTCGAACTGCCGCTGGAAACAGCCGAGGGCGTGGTAACCCCCTATTTTTACAATGAAGATAGCGGTGATGCCATCTTGCTGGAGCCGGGTCAAACCTCTAAACGCATTCTCATCGTGGAGGATCAAAGGGAAAATGCCCTTTTACTGCAAACTTTGATGGAAAAGGCCGGGTTTGAGGTGCGGATGGCGGAAAATGGCGCGATGGGTGTCGAAATGTTCCAGCAATTCAAACCGCATTTAATCTGGATGGATCGCCGTATGCCGGTGATGGATGGCATTGAAGCCACCCGGATCATACGCAGTATGGAAGGTGGGCAAGAGGTCAAGATCGTCGCCGTGACGGCCTCAGTGTTCAAGGAGCAACGCGGCGAGTTGTTGTCGGCTGGCATGGACGATATTATCAACAAGCCATTTCGGGCTGGCGAACTATTCGATTGCATGGAAGAGCAGCTTGGGATTCACTTTATTCGTCAAGTCACCGACAACCCCCCACCGCTTGCTGTCATCAGTGCCGAAGCGCTGGCAAAACTCCCCGACGAGTTGCAAGTCAAGTTGGGGGATGCCTTGTTGGATTTGAATACGGCCCGAATTGACGAGATTGTTGGGAAGATTAACGATCATGTACCCGAATTGGGGGGGATTCTGCATAATCTTGCCAAGTCTTACCAATACACCACGATGATTCAGGCATTGGAAGAGGCTTTGGCGTTGAGGGGAAATCCGTAAGTTAGCACCGGAGGAGGTGCATCTTAGGCGCATGATTCGCCTCTCAAGTTCAGCCTATGCTGCGGCCCTTCATTTTTGGGAGGCGGAGCGCCCCATTAAACCTTGGCTTTCCTCAAATCCAAGGTATACGGATATTCCAAGCTTCCTTCTTCCTCGGCTAATAATAATTCGGCTTTCGTCGTTCCGGGGGTATGGCCGAAAGTCCAAAATCGCCCGACACGCCTGGCCTCTGCCTCATAGGCATTGACTGGAAAGGTATGGAATTTGCGCCCCCCCGGATGGGCGACATGGTAAGTGCAACCGCCGATGGATCGGTCATTCCATAAATCGACGATGTCAAACACCAAGGGTGCGTGAATCGGTATATTGGGGTGCAGAGCCGAAGGCGGTTGCCAAGCGCGATAACGAACGCCGCCGACGAACTCCCCCCGCCTGCCGGTGTTGCGCAAAGGGACGCGCCGTCCATTGCAGGTGATCAGATAACGGGAATCAGTCATGCCCGACACTTTGACCTGCACACGTTCCGTCGAGGAGTCCACGTAGCGGGCCGTGCCGACAGCACTGGTCTCCTCGCCCAACACAGGCCAAGGTTCTATCGCAAACCTCAGTTCCAATTCAATATTTTGGCAGCGAATCTTGCCAAAGTGCGGGAAGCGGAATTCTAGGAATGGCTCCATCCAGTCCTTGTGGAACGCGAATCCGGCCTTGTTAAGGTCATTGACGACTTCATTCATGTCAGCGGCGACATAATGGGGCAACATGAAACGGTCATGTAACTCTGTCCCCCAACGCACCAATTGATGTTGATAAGGTTCGTGCCAAAAATGAGCAACCAAGGCGCGAATCAGCAATATTTGCACCAAACTCATCTGAGGATGGGGCGGCATTTCGAAAGCACGCAGTTCCAACAGGCCGAGTCTGCCATTCGCGCTGTCTGGGGAATATAGCTTGTCTATGCAGAACTCTGCCCGATGTGTGTTGCCCGTCACATCCACCAGCAAATTGCGCAGCAGGCGATCCACCAACCACGGAGAAGGTGTTTCTCCGAGTGGGATTTGTCCAAATGCAATCTCAAGCTCGTATAACAACTCGTCGCGGCCCTCGTCCACACGCGGAGCTTGACTGGTGGGTCCGACAAACAGGCCGGAAAACAAATACGACAATGCCGGGTGATGTTGCCAATAGGTGATCAGACTGCGCAACAGGTCTGGTCGGCGCAATAATGGGCTATCTGCGGGGGTCGCCCCACCCAAAGTGACATGGTTGCCGCCGCCCGTGCCGGTATGTCGGCCATCCATTAGGAATTTTTCCGCTGTCAGACGGCTGAGCCGGGCTTCTTCATACAGTCCCAAGCTGTTGTCGACCAGTTCATTCCAAGAGGAAGACGGATGAATGTTGACCTCGATGACACCAGGGTCGGGCGTCACCATTAATCGCGCCAAACGCGGGTCGTGAGGAGGCGGGTAGCCTTCCAACATCACTGGGGTATTGCACTCTGCGGAAGCGGATTCTATGGCAGCCACCAAGCTTAGATAATGCTCCAGGTCGGTCAGTGGAGGCATGAATACATACAAGCGGCCTTCACGCGGTTCGACGCACAGTGCCGTATGGGCAATCCCTTCTCCCATTTGGCTGTCGTCGGTCAATTCCTGTAGTTGAATCTCGGGATGGGATACGGGCTGTTCGACCACCCGACTGTAGCGGCGAGCCACTTCACCATAGTCATCCCACAAGGGATTGGATGGTTCAAACAAACTGCGCTGCTCGTGCCTTTCGCGCTTCGATTGCCATGGCAGAGAATCAATCGGCAAGCGCAAACCCATGGGAGAATCACCCATTAGCAAGTACATGTTATCGCGTCGAAACGTCCACAGACTGCTACGCCATGCATTAGCGCCATAGTGCCAGCACAGCGGGAGGGCAAACCCGGTGGGTTGGTTGGGGCTTTGTGCCAACAACCCGGTCGACCATCGGCATTCCTGCAAATTCTCCACCGAATCATGCGATAGATCGACATTGGGGGGGAGCGCCCCCTCTTTCCAAGCCCGGTAAACGTGATCTTCATAACCAGGTAAGACATGACTGGGATGGACCTTCAAGCATTCTGCGATTTTTCGAGCCAACGCCATCGCCTGTTCCACAGTTGCCCCATAATTTTGGGTCTCGTCGGCCAATAAGCCAAGATTGCGCCAAATAGGAATTCCGTCAGTTCGCCAATAGCAAGCCAGCAACCAGCGCGGCAACGCCTCGCCCGGATACCATTTGCCTAGTCCGTCATGTCGGATGCCTCCCTTGCCGAAGCGATCATGCAACCGGCGCATCAATACGCCAGCCATTTCGCGTTTATGCAAGCCATCGGCGACGATGTTCCATTGGGGCGAATCCATATCGTCTAAGGAAATGAAGGTGGGTTCACCCCCCATGGTCAGGTGGACATTACCCTCATTCAGTGACTCATCCACTTGATAACCCAAGCTTAATATCGCTTGCCATTGCTCTTCTGCGTAGGGTTTGGTGGTGCGAGGTTCTTCGTAAAGACGGCTGACGCGATTGTCAAAGCCGAACTCACATTCCGCTGTGCCGACAAAACTTCCGGTTATTGGGGCTGCACTGATAGGATGCGGGGTACATGCCAAGGGGATATGCCCCTCCCCGGCGAACAGGCCGGACGTTGGGTCCAAACCTATCCACCCCGCGCCGGGCACATACACTTCCACCCATGCATGAAGGTCGGTGAAATCCTGTTCGGGTCCCGTAGGGCCATCCAAGGATTTGAAATCGGCTGCGAGTTGGACAAGATAGCCAGAAACGAAGCGGGCTGCCAAGCCTTTATGGCGCAAGACTTGCACAAGCAACCAAGCACTGTCACGGCAAGAACCCAGCCGGTTTTCCAAGGTTTCTTCGCAGGTCTGAATGCCGGGTTCCATGCGAATGGCATAAGCAATATCCCGGCTTACCCTGCGGTTTAAGCCAACCAAAAAGTCCACCGTGTTCTGCCCTGAACCATCCGTCAGATTCATCCATGCCTTCAGTGACGGCCCGTGTTCCTGCGCATCAAGATAAGGCTCAAGTTCCTGTTTTAGCAGCGGTGGATAGGTGAATGGATAGCGTAATGCGTAGTCTTCCACAAAGAAGTCGAACGGGTTGATCACAGTCATGGCTGCGATCAATTCCACTTCGACGAACAATTCTTGGGCCAGTTCGTTGAAGACAACCCTTGCCTGATAGTTGCCAAACGGGTCTTGTTGCCAGTTGATGAAATGCTTGGCGGGTTTTATCTTGACCGTATACGATTCAATAGGCGTTCGGCAATGGGCAGCGGGACGCAAGCGAAATACGTGGGGCAACAGGCTGACGGGGCGGTCATATCGGTAAATGGTCTGATGGCGGATCGCCACACGGATTGCCATGCGTACTCTCTGTCTATAAAGTGTGGGGACCGCAGCATTGCTCCGGTTGTTGCCTGTCTAAAGCGGCAAGCATCTGTTCCAAGCTTGAATGAAAAAGTCATGCCAATTAAGGCCCGCTGGATGTGTCCAGTCTAAATGGCTCCTGTGGCGGCAACGGGTTGCCGCCACCAGAGTCAAGAATTCAATGCTGACTCATCTAGTGACACCGCCCAAAGATCAAGACACCTAAATTTCACAAGGCGTTATCTTTGAACTTCCCAGTCAAACCGGGGCAATGAGTTGAAACCTGCCCTTATGCTTTCGGACCAATGCTTTTGCACCCCGGAATATAATTTCGAGGAGGTGTCCAAATTGAGGTGATGCCCCATTTTGAAGGTATCCGCCCGATAAATGCCGACCTCGACGGGGGGGCCTACCGAGATGTTACTGCGCATGGTCGAATCCAGTGACACCAAGGCACAGCGGGCGGCATCTTCCAAGGAAGTTTTCGCCTCTGCCATTCGATCCAAAATGGGTTTGCCGTATTTGGTTTCGCCGATCTGCAAATAGGGTGTGCTGGGGGAAGCGTTGATGTAATTGCCTTGCGGATAGATCAAATAAATCTCATGCGGTTGACCCGCAATCTGTCCACCCAGGATGAATGTCGCTTCCGCGCTAAACCCGCTGCGTTGCATTGCCAAAGAGTGCTGTTCTTGCACTTTGACGCTAATCCCTCCCACGTAAGTGGCCGCATCGAACAAATAAGCCGCCTTGTTTAAACTGCAATGTGCCCCGGAATTTTCCAAATCGCGCCGGATCAGATTCACCACCGCCTGAGTTGTCGCCAAGCTACCTGCGGCCAGAAGCACCATGAACCGGTCCCCTTGCAAATCAAACTGATGCATCTTACTAAACACGCTGGCATAGTCAACACCCGCGTGAGTCCGTGAATCGGACGCGAAAACCAAGCCATCATCGACTTTAATTGCCAAACAGTATGTCATATTGCTCCTATGGGTCTCCACAAGGGAGTAAAATAAAGATAGTTAATCTTGCGCTAAGCGTAACAATTTCTCAAGCCCGAAAATTGCACCATAAAGGATATTCACATGCACCATAAACAGTCTTTTATCCATCAGACAGTGCGACCTACCTTGCTATGTTGGGTTGCAAGTGTCCGATTCGGGGCAAATCAAGGTTCTGGCCTGTCTCTTGCTATGTCAGATAGAAAATAGATTAACCCCCTTTAGCTTGCGTCATTAGCCAATATTTGGACAGATTCACATGACCATCACCTGGAAAGATTATCCCTCAAATGGGTTTTTCGACGAATTGATTGCCACCGACGGTAAACCTAGAAGCGGTGCCGAAATCTTATTGAAGCATCTCGATGGAATGACTGCGGACGATCTGCAAGAGCGTAAAACGGCGGCAGATGCGGCCATCCTTGGCATGGGCATCACGTTCACGGTTTATTCGGAGAATGAAGGCTCCATTGACCGCGCATGGCCCTTCGACATCATTCCCCGCATCATTACATTACGCGAATGGAAGAAGATCGATCAAGGACTGAAACAGCGGGTTAAAGCCTTGAATATGTTCATCGACGACATTTACCATGAACAGAAAATCGTCAAAGATGGCGTTTTTCCGGGCGAACTGCTGGCCGATTCCAAAAACTTCCGGCCCGAATGCGTCGGAATAAGTCCGCCACAAGGGGTTTGGGCTCATGTGTGCGGTTCCGATTTGGTGCGCGACCATGATGGAATAGTGTATGTTTTGGAAGACAACTTACGCGTACCATCGGGTGTTTCCTATATGTTGGAAAACCGCTTGGTCTTGAAGCGGGTGCTACCCGAATTGTTTGAAGATTACACCATTGTGCCAGTGGATGATTATCCTTCCCAGCTCTATCAATGCCTAGCCTCCTTGGCATCCGATAAAAAGTGGCCGAATGTCGTGGTTCTGACACCGGGCATTTACAATTCGGCGTATTTCGAACATTGTTACCTCGCCCAGCAAATGGGAGTGGAATTAGTCGAAGGCAAGGATTTGGTGGTTAACGACGATGATTGCGTCTATATGCGCACCATTGAAGGGCTAACCAAGGTCGATGTCATTTATCGACGCATTGATGACTTGTACCTTGACCCGGAAGCCTTCTTGCCTGACTCGACTTTAGGTGTTCCCGGACTATTGCGCGCTTGGAAGAAAGGTAACGTGGCGCTGGCGAACGCCCCCGGTGCGGGTGTGGCCGATGATAAAGTAGTTTACACTTACGTTCCTGAAATTATTAAATATTATCTGGGCGAAGAGGCGATTTTGCCGAACGTGCCTTCTTACCGTTGTGTCAATCCCAAGGAATGCGAGTATGTGCTTGCCAATCTGGACAAGCTGGTGGTCAAACCAGCCAATGAATCAGGGGGATATGGCATGTTGATCGGACCCAAAGCCACAAAGGAAGAATTGGCAGAATTTGATAAATTGATCCGTAACGATCCTAGGAATTATATGGCACAACCGCTGCTGCTGCTTTCGACTGCCCCTACCCTGATCGGAGAAAAAGTGGAACCGCGCCACTTGGATTTGCGTCCGTTCATACTCTCCGGGCAGCAAACCTATGTCACTAATGGCGGATTGACCCGGGTAGCCCTCAAAAAAGGCTCCACGGTAGTCAATTCCTCACAGGGCGGTGGCAGTAAAGACACTTGGATTGTTGATTGGGAGGGAGTGTGACATGGCTATGTTATCCCGCGTCGCCGAACACCTCTATTGGATGGCCCGTTACTTGGAACGGGCTGAAAACACCGCCCGCTTGGTCAACGTCAACGGCAGTTTAATTCTTGATTTACCAAAACATGCCCGTCCAAGCTGGTCCTCGTTGATCTCCATCACTGGAGCCGATGAACTGTTTTACAAGCTTTACCCCGATGGAGCCGCAGAAGGCCATGTCGTCAAGTTCATGCTGGCGGATGAAGAAAATCCAGGGTCCATCTTGACATCGATTCGTAGCGCCCGCGAAAACGCCCGCACCATTCGTGACATCATCCCCCGCGAAGCTTGGGAACAGATCAACGAATTGCATCTAAAGGCTAGGGAGAACTTGGCAAGCGGTTTGTCCCCCAAATGGCGTTATGCCTTTCTGAGCGAAGTCATACTGAGCATTCAGATGATTTCAGGCATCTTGAACGGCGGCATGAGCCACGATGCTGGTTATGAATTCATGAGCATAGGTTGCAACTTGGAACGGGCCGACATGACCACCCGTATCATCGACGTGCGTTCGTTGAACCTCAGCCAAAAAGACCAAGCCGAGGCGCTGAAACCCTTCGAGAACATTTTGTGGATGAGCGTTTTAAAATCATTGACGGCTTGGCAGATGTATCGCCGCCACATGCAGGCTTCGGTGCGTCGGGATGCCGTGTTGAAGTTTTTGCTGCAAGACCATCAATTTCCCCGCGCCTTCCGTTTTTGCTTGGATAAAGTGGAAAATTGCCTCGAAAGGCTGCCGCGCAATGAAGCGGTGGTTGAAACCTTGTCACCCTTGAAAAACCAAATTGTAGCGGCCAACCCTGAAAAACTAGGCCAAAACGAACTGATGGATTACATCGATGAGTTGCAAATCAAACTAGGCGACATTCACGTCTCCATCGGCAAAACCTATTTCGGCGAAGTCGAGGGGCAAACCCAGAGCCAGTCGCAGTAAGCAATTGACTACAGCTTGATTTGGATTGAAGCAGCTTGCACAAGACCTGCGTAGGCTTGCATTAACGCGATGGGGGCTTGCAATGCCGCGATGCCACTAGCATTGCACCACTGCAAGCTTACATTCCCGTCATGTCTCTAGCATTGGCCTAATGCAAGCTTACCGTGCCACGATACAAATTCACCATGAATTGCTGAAAATTTGTATCACGGTAATGTCAGTTTGCATTGCTCCAATGTAAGCTTACATTGCCGTAATGTTTTGTTGCATTACTCCAATGCAAGCTTACATTGCCGTAATGTTTTGTTACATTTCTATATTGCAAGCTTACATTGCAACCTTGCAAATTTACATTGCCGCAATTTCAATTAACATTGCTCCAATGTAAACTTACACTGCCCCGCCGTAAGCCATCAATGGCTCAACCTGAATCGGCAGAACGGGGCTGAAAGGCTAAAGCGGAATGCGGGGATTCGTGGTAGCGGTCGTCCCGGATTACGCAAGCTTCATCCGAACTACTTGCAGCTCGACCCCTCCGTCCACTCCGTGACGCTGGACACTCTGCACTGGGTCGCCAGTGCGGTGGGCCGCACCTTGCGCGTCGAGCTTGTTTGAGCCGTCTGTCCCTAAGTCATTTACCTTGTGTAGGCAAAGGTCGGCGGCGCACACCGTTATCGTCACAAACAATAAACCCTCCCTCGATTTCCAAATCCGATTCCCAAAGCTCAGCCACAAGATGCCCCGGTTCATCTGGCAAATAAGATTTCAGCCGAAACAGAAAAACTGCT
>CAIOOA010000009.1 GCA_903859815.1 uncultured Methylococcaceae bacterium
CGACTCCGCGACCAGCGCCGGTGGCTTCTATAGCGGCGGTGTCAACGTCGAAAACATCGAAGCCGTGCCGGAACCCGAAGAATGGGCGATGATGCTGATTGGCGCCGGTTTGGTCAGCTACCAGGTCCGCCGCAAGCAAAAAGGGCTGCGCCAGTCCGTTGTGGCCTAAGCCATTTGCAGAACGTGAAAGCCTCGACATAGGCCAAGCCACGTAGCTTTCAAATAGCGGCGAACCCCGTGCCCCAGCCTCAAGGCCGGCACGGGGTTTTTATTTTAGCGGCGCGCCAAACCTGGTAACAAAAGCATGGGTTACGAACTTGCGCTGATTTTCGGATCTGCCAGCGATTTAAAGACCGCTTAACCCGCCATGGGGCGGAAGCCGTCCCTTATTTGGGGCAGGACAGCGAAAAATCCCGCCGTCCTTTTCCTCCCGCTCAATAAACTATAACTCATTGAATAATGATATTCTCTTTACTTGCCTTATGAATATGCTATAAAATTCGTTTAAGTCTGGTTTTTGCTAGGCCACTTCATTTTTCGACAAAACCCGAGTTGTTTGCAAATTTGGCAACTTCCCCAAAGGTTTCATAAACAAGCTAAAATGGCATTGTCAGGCATGAAAAAAACGGTTAAAAACCGTGTGAATAGCGGCAAGACACACGAAAGCAAACCTTGGTCAGAGCCTAACCGCTCATTTTTCCTCCCGAATGCAAAACTGACCGAACATGGCGCGAGCACCCTCGACACCGGCAGCGTAGCCCTAATCAAATGGCTGATTTGCCCGGTCGTCATCGTTGCCAGCCTGTTTGGGTGCGTCCTATATTATGACCAGAACTTCAAGGAAGATTTTTTATCTTTGGCGATCGTCAGTTTCCTGCTTGCCTCGCATATTTTCGACGAGGCCAACCTGTACCGGCAGCAAGAGAAATTCCCCTTATTCCAAGCTTTTTACGGGATATTATTGAAATGGTTGCTGCTGGTGGGGTGTTTGTGGGGATTGGGGTATGTCACTGGCATGATAGATCGGTTCCTCCCCTTCAACCCGCGGTCAAACCCTCTGTCAGAACCTCTGAAAACTTGGCTTATTATCACACCCGTACCCTTGCTGATATTCAACCTACTAGCAAGGCAAATTTTGCGGGGCCTAGTCTCCAAGGGTAAAAACCAACGCACGGCGATTATCGTGGGCGCCAATCCGCTGGGACATGACCTTTTCGGCAAAATTAATAATGATGCCTATTTGGGAATAAAGGTTCTAGGGTTTTTCGATGACCGGTCGCAGGTGCGCCTGCCGTTGGACATGCAGGAGTCGGTCATCGGGCCGATGGATGCTGTCACCCCTTATGTGTGGGAGCACAATGTCGACCTAGTCTACATCTCCCTGCCCATGCTGCCCCATCCGCGCGTGTTAAACCTTATGGACGCCTTGCGCGATTCGACTGCCTCGGTATACTTTGTGCCGGACATGTTTATGTTCGACCTGATCAATGCCCGTTTCGACCATGTCAACGGCGTGCCCGTGGTGTCGATCCGCGACACGCCTTACTTTGGTGTGCGCGGGATGCTCAAGCGCCTTAGCGACATCGTGTTGGCAAGCGTGATACTGGTGCTGATCTCGATCCCAATGGCGATAATCGCCGTGGGCATCAAACTGACATCGCGCGGGCCTGTGCTGTTCATGCAGAGGCGGTACGGCTTGGACGGGGAGGAGATCAGGGTGTACAAATTCCGCTCGATGACCGTGGCCGAGGATGGCGACCAAGTCGTGCAGGCGAAAAAGAATGACCAACGGGTCACCCCCTTCGGCAAATTCCTCAGGAAGACTTCGCTGGATGAATTGCCGCAGTTCATCAACGTGCTGCAAGGGTGCATGAGCGTGGTCGGCCCACGGCCACACGCGGTGGCGCATAACGAAATGTACCGCAAGGTAATTAAGGGTTACATGATCCGCCACAAGGTCAAGCCGGGGGTCACTGGCTGGGCGCAAGTGAACGGCCTGCGAGGGGAGACGGAGACGCTCGACAAAATGGCGGCGCGCGTCGAATATGACTTGGAATACATTCGGAACTGGTCGCTGATGCTAGATTTATGGATCATTTTGAAAACCGTCAGGGTTGTCTTCGTTAGCGACAAAAATGCTTTTTGAAACAGTTCTTATGTACCATAATAGAAATAATGTGGGCATCCAGCCATTGCGCTTGCCGTTAGTGCGTCCACACCGACTAAACGCCAACTAATCAATTAAGAATATGAAGGTTAATTATGTCCGTCACTAAAAAACCGATGGTAGCCTGCGCCAAAGCACATGGCATGAAGGCAACAGCCGCCTCATTTGCATGGCTAGTCGGCAGCCTGTTTTTTGCCTCAGTGCTTACCGGGTGCGACGGCAAAAGCGATAAGAAAGACTCCCAAGTTGCTGCCCAAGTGAACGATAAGGAAATCACCATCCACCAAGTGAACAATCAGCTATCGCGCAGCGGGATTACCGGCGAGGCTGAGGCCAAAGAAGCATCCAAGAAAATTTTGGACAGCTTGATCGACCAGGAATTGTTGGTTCAGCAGGCTGTAAGAAAGAAACTCGACCGCGACCCGGCGGTGATGCAAACCATTGAAGACGCCAAACGGCAGATACTGTCGCAAGCTTATGTGGAACGCATGGTCTACAGCCGCACACCGCCGTCACCGGCCGAGATCAAAGACTTCTATGATTCGCACCCGGAACTGTTTGCAAAACGCAAAGCATACAAGTTCCACGCCTTCGTCATCGCCAAGGACAAGTTCAACGACGGCCTCAAGGCCAACTTGGATAGCGCCAAAACGGTGGGTGACGTGACCTCCGCCCTGAAAAGCAAAGGCATCGAATTTAAAGATAGCGAAGTGCAATGGTTGGCCGAGCAAGCGCCCATGGAAATTCTCCCCGCCATCGCCAAAATGAAGGTCGGCGACATCGTGTCGATGGAGCAGGGCGGCAATTTGACGCTCATGTTGCTGGAAAACGCTGTCGACAACCCGGTTAACGAAGATCAAGCCAAACCGGTGATCGAAAAGTTCGTCGTCAATTCCAAGAATAGAGAGTCACTGGAAAACAAGCTCAAGCAACTGCGCGCCGGCGAGCAAATCACCTACCTCGGACAGTTTGCCACCGCAACACAACCCTCGAACACGCCGGAAGCGGCGCAACCGGCGAAAGAGCAACAACCAACCAACAACCCGCAGACCCAAACGCCCAGTCATATCCAAAAGGGACTGGAAGGCTTAAAATAGATATTCCAACATGGCCCGATTTGTAATGAAAAAGCCAGCCATCCACCTGATAATAGCCTTCCTTATCAGCATTATGTTGATTTTCCAAGGCGCATGGGCATCGGGCGATTACAAGCTTGGCCCGGGTGATATTTTGAAAATCACGGTGTTCGATTACCCTGACCTCACCACCGAGGAGCGGGTCAGCGAATCCGGGACGATTTCGTTTCCGCTGCTAGGCAAGATCACCATCGGCGGCCTGAGCACGGATGAAGCCAGGAATCTCATCGCTTCCCGCTTGGAAAGCCAGGGCTTCATCAAACAAGCCCATGTCACCCTGATCGTCAGCCAATTTGTCAGCCAGCAGATCTCGGTGATCGGCGATGTCAACAAACCCGGCAAATACCCCTTGGAGAAGACCAGCACTATAGTGGATTTGCTGTCCATGGCAGGCGGGGTCAATGCTCAAGGGGGCGACAAGGCCATCCTGATCCGGCCGGCCAAAGAGGGCGGCACTGAAACCAAAACCGAGATAGACCTTTATGCACTCTTCCAAGGCACTGATTCCAAACACCTTGAAGTGCAGAATGGCGACATCATCTATGTGCCTCGCGCCAAGGTGTTTTATGTCTACGGCGAGGTGCAACGCCCCGGCATGATACGGCTGGAACGCAACATGACCGTGAACCATGCCCTATCGGCCGCCGGCGGGTTGACCCCAAAAGGCACGGAAAATGGCATCAAGCTCAAACGCCGCGATGCGCAAGGCGACATGCAAACCATTGAAGATGTGAACCCGGAGGAGCATGTCCAACCCGATGACATCCTCTATGTACGCGAAAGCTGGTTTTGACCTGACATCAAAACGCTGAGAAATCCGAACCCATGAACTTTTCCCAACTGATTCTGATTCTGCTGGCACGCAAGCGCATCATTTTGTTCACCCTATTCATCACGGTAGCGACGACTGCCGTGGTCAGTTTCCTGATGCCAAAAACCTATACCGGGAGCACGTCGGTCGTAGTCGATTTCAAGGGGACGGACCCCATCACAGGGATGGTCATGCCGGCAACATTGCTGCCAGGGTATATGGCTACGCAAGTCGATATTATCAGCAGCCACAATGTCGCACTAAAGGTGGTCGAGCGGTTGAAGCTTGACAAAGAGCCAGCGATCATCGAAAAATTCAATGAAAGCACCGAAGGCAAGGGGGAAATTCGCGATTGGTTGGCAGATAGCTTGCTTAAAGACCTTGACATCAAGCCTTCCAGGGAAAGTAACGTGATTGTCGTCAGCTATTCCGGGTCTGACCCGCAGTTTGCTGCGGAAATGGCAAACGCTTTTGTGTGGGCCTACATCCAAACCAATTTGGAATTGAAAGTCGAGCCTGCCCGCCAACAATCCGCTTGGTTCGACGAACAGCTCAAAAGCCTTCGATCCAAGGTTGAAGAGGCGCAGAAGCGCTTGTCGGACTACCAGAAGCAAACCGGCATGATGCCCATGATGGAAGGGCGCTTGGATGTCGAGAACGCCCGTCTGTCGGAGTTATCCAGCCAATTGGTCGTTGCCCAGGCGCAAACCTACGACAGTTTGACCCGGCAGCGCCAGCTTAGCAGTGCGCATGCCAAAGGGAAATTGGGGGAACTTCCGGAAATCATCAATAACAGCCTTATCCAAAACATGAAGGCCGAATTAACTAGGGCGGAAGGTAAGTTGGCCGAAGTGTCCAAGCGTGTCGACAGGAATCACCCGCAATACATCAGCGCGCAATCTGACGTGCAGAACTTGCAACAGAAAATCGCCGCCGAAATTCAAACCGCCAGGGGATCGATTGAAAACGCCGCATCCCAGGCGCAACAAAGGGAAAACGAGCTTAAAAAGGCATTGGCCGAACAAAAGGCGCATGTCATTGAATTGAAGCAACAGCATGACCGCATTGATTTGCTGACCCAAGAGATGAACAGTGCCCAAGCCGCACTAGACACCACTACGCAACGTGCAAACCTAATCCGATTGGAGAGCCAGCGCAACCTGACCGACATTGCCGTGCTAAACCCGGCAATACCCCCCATAAAGCATTCCAAGCCCAAGATAGTGTTGAATATAGCCATGGCCATATTTTTGGGTTCGATCATGGGTATGGGATTCGGTTTTATGTCGGAAATGAGGGACAGGCGCGTCCGCTCCCCTAGCGACATCACCGAAGAGATGGGGCTGCCTGTGTTGGGGGTAATCGCAGCAGCACCGGCAATTGAAAAATCATTTCGTTTTTTCCGTCGCAAAAAACAAAAGTCACTCATCTAAAGGCAGCTCGCATGAACGGAACCGATTCGCCCCAAAAAATAGGCAGACTGTTGTTGGATGCTGGCAAGCTTAAATTGCAGGACATTGATTTGATCGTAAGCTACCAAAAAGAGCATGGACTGCGCTTTGGCGAGGCGGCGGTCAAGCTAGGCTTGGTTGTCGAATCCGATATACAGCAAATGCTCGCTCAACAGTTCAATTACCCCTATCTCCAACCGGGTGAGGGCGGGTTTAGCGGTAGGCTAACAGCCGCTTACCAGCCATTCAGCAACCAGGTCGAATCGATCCGCAATTTGCGCAGTCAACTGGTCATGCGCTGGTTTGATGAAGAGCGAAAACAACTGGCTCTGGCGGGGTTGGGGGCAGAGGATAGCGGTAGCATATTGGCAGCTAACTTAGCGGTTGTTTTTTCACAAATGGGGCAGCGCACAATATTGGTGGATGCCAATTTGCGCAATCCACGCCAGCACCAATTATTCAACCTACCTCAGTCAGCCGGGTTGTCTGAAATGTTGGCCGGGCACGCAAACATGGAAGCGATTTGCAAGATACCCCATTTTGCCGATCTGTCGGTGCTGACATCGGGAGCGCTGCCCCCTAACCCGCAGGAACTGCTGGGGCGACCGGCGTTTAAGTTGTTGATGGGCAATTTGTCAAAAAACTATGACATAATCCTGTTAGACACACCTAACGGCATGCTTTACGCTGATACACAAATGATCGTCACGGAAGCTGGTGCGGCCTTGCTAGTCATGGATAAGAACCAGACCCGCATGAACGACGCACTAGCTCTGCAAGCCCAACTTGCCGATATCAACGCCCATGTAGTGGGCGCGGCTCTTAATGAATTCTAGATAAGCGTTAAAGACAATGCATAGCACAGCAACACCGCCACTGGCCTTCATGAAATCGTTCTGGCCCGTATTGATTGGTTTGCTAGTTTTGTATCTTCCTACCTATTACCGCCTATCGCAGACGATATGGACCCAGGATGAATACATCCACAGCCCGATGGTGTTAGTGGGCACTATTTGGCTGTTATGGCGCCAAAGGGAAACATTGTATGAGTCCCCGCAACAAACCCACCCCATATTAGGCAGCATTATACTTGGGTTAGGGCTTTTTCTGTATGTACTAGGCCGTTCCGGTGAAATCTTTTTATTTGAGGTTGGTTCGCAGATTCCAGTGCTGCTGGGTGCATTAATCCTCACTCTGGGGGCAAAGGGCGCGCGAGCCATGTGGTTCCCCCTTTTGTTCCTCGTATTCATGATCCCACTGCCCAGCTTCGTCGTCGATATGATGACCAACCCGCTGAAGCAACAGATTTCTGCACTAGCCGAAAATATCCTCTATGCGACGGGCTATCCCATCGCCCGTGACGGTGTCGTACTGACCATTGGATCTTATCAGTTGATGGTTGCCGATGCCTGCTCCGGCTTGAATTCGATGTTTTCATTGTCGGCGATGGGACTGCTTTACCTCTACCTGCTGCACTACCCCAGCAAACTGAAAAACGCCCTGATCATCGTCAGCATTCTGCCCATAGCCTTCATTGCCAACTTGATCCGCGTGATTACATTAGTGCTGGTGACCTATCATTTTGGCGATGCAGCCGGCCAAGGTTTCCTGCATGGATTCGCGGGCATCGTGTTGTTCGCAGCGGCCCTGCTTCTGCTGTTCACGCTAGACGGGTTGCTGAGTTTGCTGCTAAAAGATTGATGAATAGTAATATGACACATAAGGCCCCCTTAATCGTTGAAGATAAACAGGGATAAAAGCCATTTGCAGATACGCAGCACATGACACGCGACTTCTACGCATGCAAACCACAGATTTCGTGCATCACCTGCGCCGATTAACATTTTATTCGACTGGATATGACTTTCCAGCCAACAGAAAACTATGCCTGACATCACAACTAAGCATATTTTAAGCACTCCCAGCCATACTCATTTTCTTGTTGGCTTAGCTATGATTATCGCCGCCGTAATCTCGCTAACCATAAAGCCGACACACATGGTAGCCGAGCAAAAATCACCGATCAACTTAGAAACAATGATCCCAAAGCAATTCAAGGGATGGAGGCTTGACGACAGTATCGTACCCCTTATTGCCAACCCACAACAAACAGCAACGCTCAAAAAGATTTACGCGCAAACGCTTACACGGACTTATGTTAACGACCAAGGCCAAAGGATAATGCTTTCAATTGCCTACGGTAGCAACCAGCGTGAGGGGCTGGAAGTGCATAGACCCGAAGTGTGTTATGTAGCGCAAGGGTTTCATATAGGAAAATTGACGACGGAAGATAAACATAACAATATGCTTGGTATCCCAGTAAAACGTATGGTTGCGGTTAAAGGGGCACGAATCGAACCTATCACTTATTGGATTGTTATCGACAACAAAGTCGCGTCAGATAGTTGGCAATGGAAATTTGAGAGGCTTAAACTTGGCTTACAAGGGATCATTCCAGATGGGTTGCTATTTCGCGTTTCCATGATTAGTGGAGACGAAGCATCGTCTTATGAAATACAAAATAAGTTCATCAGTGAACTATTTGATTCACTAAAATCGGATGACCAAAAAAAGATATTTGGTAGCATTACCCGATAAAAAAATATTCTTATCAACATAATAACGCATTACACCTAAAAGGTAAAAATGGCAAGCCTAGTGTATAGCACTAAAAGCTATAAAGACTATGGTCTTTTGATGGCATTTATCTTTTTTTCGGCAATAGTCGGCTTGGTAGCGGCTTTTGGTAATATAAAAGGCGATCTGATTATCGTAGGGATGGCATTTGGCTGTACTGTATTATTTCTTCCATTAAGATTTGTATATTGGGGGATGGCGATCATATGCTTCATGGTCATTGGGCAATTGGAATATTTTGCTGGAATAACTGCCATAAATTGGCTACCGACTGCTATTGGGTTTGGATTTTATTTTCGGATTCCTTTGGAATACCTCAAAAGCTTAAGAGATCGCAATTCACTTCCGCAACATTCACCTTCATTCGTTATTCCGGTCTATCTATTTCTTGCGATGTTTGTTGTTTCTAGTTTATATAACATGTCACCGGCAATGCAGATATTAGTAGGAAGCAAAACCTATTTACCATATTTTAGTTTTTTATTTATTTTTTTGATTAGTTATACTAAAGCAAAAGATTTACTAGATAGACTTTGGAAGAATTTTTACTGGATCGCTATCATACAAGTTCCATTATTGCTCTATCAATATTTTATTATTGCCCCCATGCGGATGAGTGGCTTAGCCGATGATGCCATGAATGGCAGCTTTGGTGGAGACCCAATGAATGGAGGCCCTAGTGGCGCAATGGCTTATACTATGGTCTTGATTTTTGCCTTATATTTGGCTATGTGGAAAAAAAAACAGACATCTACAGCGTCTCTGGTTTTAGTAAGTATCGTTGTGGCATTGGCTATCTTACTGGCGGAGGTAAAGGTCGTCATTGTATTTATTCCATTAATAATGTTTTTGGTCTATCGGAAAGAATCAATTAGGAATCCAGCTTTTTTTCTATTTATCTTAATTCTGATGTTTGGGTTTGCAGCAGTAACATTGATAGCATATAGTTATGTTCATACTACCATAGGGAGATCCCATGATCTGGCAGGAATGTTTAATGACGCATTTGGATATATTTTAGATCCTAAGTATAGTCAACAGCAAGGGAAGGTAGAACTAGGCAGATTAGAGTCAATAACATTTTGGTGGAATGAAAATGATTTTGACGATATCGGCCATATCTTGATGGGATATGGCCCTGGTGCAAGCAATGGCTTAAGCACAGTTTATATTAGCGATTTATCGCGCCGTTACCCCCTAAACCTTAGTAGAACAGTGGCTTCTCAGACTTTATGGGATATGGGTCTGTTAGGGATTTTAAGCTATGTTGCAATATTACTAACGGGTGCTTGGCGAGCATTTGCATTATTTAAAGTATTGCCAGAGACTTCCTTTACATCTACCATTTTAAATGTATCAGGCATAGGTTTATTATTAATGGTAATTATGGTACCTTATAGTAATGAATTATCGTATGTACCTGCAATGCAATATATGTTAATGACGATGCTGGCATACATTGGGGTTATTGATATGCTTGTACGGAAAAATAAGAAGAAGGGTGCATTTACGTGACAGACTCAAATCATTTTTCTTTCACCCGTGTGAAGCGTAGTTTAGGATATTTTGCCATTGGCAAATTAGGTTCTGGGCTTGTCGGGCTTGCACTGCTAGTTTTATTGGCTAGGGTATTATCACGCACCGATTATGGTACTTACGTCACCTATGTGGCTATATTCGAAATTGTGCTGCTGGTCAGTAATTTTGGTCTATTTCCCATCGCCCAACGCTTTGTGACTGATTGCAGGATCAAAGGCACTCAGCGGCAACTAGTCAAATTAATATTTTGGATATGCCTAGGCCGTCTCGTAACTCTAATGGTCGCTTGCGGAGGCTTATATCTTTTCTCAGGGATGTTGTTAGGTTTTATGGGGATACAAGAAGTAATAGCATCATTTCTCGTTTATTTGTTGGTGATGATTACTGAAGGTGTCTCACGCTATCTCGATATGATTTTTGAATCCCTTTTATTGCAAGGGTATGCTCAGGCAAGTATTTTTATTCGGAATACATCCAAACTGATTGCCTTTGCCTCCGTGGCTTGGTTCGGCGGCGGATTGACATTAGACAGCTTAGTCAGACTAGAAGCAATGACTACCACGGGAGGAATGGCAATAGCGGTGCTGCTTATCATCATATATTTCTGGACGCACCGGGCACCTAAGCACGACCCAGTTACACCAAACAGATATGCGCCATCGGACATGTTTAGATTTTCGCTTTTGTTGTATTTTGCACAAGTGATTTCGCAGATTTATGGCGGCGATGCAATCAAATTAATCGTGGCGCGTATCCTCGGTATCATAGAAACAGCCTCGTTTGGGTTTGCCTATTCCATCAGTATGATTTTGCAAAGATACTTGCCTACTTTTCTACTGTTAGGGATGGCTAGGCCGCTGTTCGTTGCTAAATTTGCAAAAGGCTCGGATTTTTCAGAAATCAATCGTATGGCCAACCTTATGTTTAAGCTCAATACTTTTTGCCTAGTGCCGGTGATTGCATTCTTTGTTCTGTATGGGTCACAGTTTTCTTCTCTAGTTTCGGGTGGAAAGTATCCGGAAGCAGGCGGCATGTTGGCTTCCCTTTGTATCTTGTTAATCTTTCAAAGCTTGCACATTATATTGGGCCTAGTAGCGCTAGTAACAAAACTGGCTAATTCTACTCTTATGGGGACTATTGCAGGAGTTTTAGGTGTATTATTAGGAATATACTCGGTTCCGCATTTTGGTGTCTACGGGCTAGTATTCGGCTTGATTTTAAGCGAACTACTATGGTGTGTCGTTGCATGGCTTATCCAGGCTCATTATGGATATGGATTACGATTAGACTGGCTGGCTGTTTTCAAATTGACATTTGTTTGCATTAGCGTCATTGCAATCCTAAATAATGCTCCTTTACCTACTGCAAATGCTATTGATTTGATGGTTGCTTTTATATATGTTGTATTATCCTACCTAATATTGGCGTATCTGATAAAGCCGTTCAGAAATTATGAACGTTCAACAATAAATCGTTTTCTACCTAAACCTGTATTTTTATGGTGATCTCGAACACTTTGGTTGCATCGTCATTCATGGAAAAAAACCATTTGGTGATGATCGCATTATAGCGTAATAGTAAAACAATCATAGGTTATAATCACATGTATCGCTTTTATCTTGCTGGACAGAATAATTTTGGCAACCGGGGTTGTGAGGCATTGGTAAGATCAACTGTTTCCTTACTGGAATCTTGTTTTGATCCATTAGAAGTGCTTACACCCACACTTGACCGTCACTTGGATGGAAGGCAATGGCCTCAATCTAGCAGCCATGGTGTAAAATTCATTCCAGAGGAAGCAACATCCCAATTGAATTGGTTGTTTTGGTGGAATAGGTTCGCAACCAGAGTCCCATGGGTTAAGCACAACATCAAACCACCCTACCAAATCAGTCAGGAAGTTAAATCGGCCATTGCCTCTTGCGATGCCGTCATTATGACGGGTGGGGATATAATATCCTTGGACTATAGCTTGTCATCCATATTTAGATATAGCCTCCTAATAGATCAAGCCACTGAGATGCAAATCCCCGCCATTCTTTGGGCCGGATCTGTAGGGCCGTTTACTAAGGATCCTTTCGTCGAAAAATATATGCTGGGGCATTTGCGGCGCTATTCGGCGATAACAGTTCGGGAAACTGAAACTCTTGCCTATTTGCAAGGTTTAGGCATTGAAAATGTCACCTTAGTCACCGACCCTGCATTCGTATTAACCCCTGAACAATTTGACATATCGGGCATCTTGCCCACTGTACAAGGCTCTGGAATCCTAGGCTTAAACGTCAGTCCCTTGATCGCCAAGTTTCGAAAATCCGCCGAGGATGCCAAGCAACTTGAACAAGAAGTGGTTTATTTCATACAAGATGTTCTAACAAAAACTTCACTGTCGGTATTACTTATACCCCATGTTGATCCATTGGATGGCTCAGCAAATAACAGCGATAGCGCCTACATGGCGAAAATATTCAAGCAATTCGGCAATCATCAAGAGGATAGGCTTAAATTGGCACACCCTACCTTAAACGCCACCCAAATCAAATATCTTTTAAGCCAGTGCCGTTATTTCATTGGGGCGCGCACCCACGCAACCATTGGCGCACTGTCCACTGGGGTGCCAACCATCTCGATTGCCTACAGCGTCAAAGCCAAAGGCATTAATAACGACCTTTTTGGGCATACTCGTTACGTATTGGAAACCCCCAGCTTATCTCGAAAATCGCTGTGGGAGTCTTTGGAAACCTTGCAAAACGAAGAGGCGGATATTAAGAGCCTCTTGGCAGAGCGTATTCCATTGTGGAGAGAACGTGCCAAAGGCTCTGTTGAGGTTTTACAGAAGATGTTGAAAGCTAAATTGTAATAGGGCTTCCACGGCTCTTCCGATAAGATAAGCTCGGATGTGGAAAGGTTTCAAATAACAGGTCATCCCATCCCCAAAAATACGAATGACAGAAAAACGCCGGATGTTACTGAAACATCCGGCGCGACAATCTCGATGACCCATGTGTTATTTTTTTTGACCTTTTATACTCTCGTCATTACGGTGCTGTTTGTGTCACTGATGCTTGAACTGCTAAATAACTGAACGGAGGGTTAGCCGGGTATGCTCCCGTGTTCGTCGTTTTTCCTTGTTCGCTGGTTACCAGGTAACTGTCAGTGACTGAATAAATCGTCGCGCCCTTGCTTAATGCGGGAGAAAGAGAGGGATCGATAGCGAAATCATTCTTGGTAATCGCACCTTGGGTCAAAGTTAGGTAAGGCTTAATCGCCATGACAAACTTTGGATCGGCGCTGATGACATCGTTAGCGCCTTTAGCCTCGGCAGAAGCAGGTGCCACTGACCACAGGTTATTACTGAAGTTTATTTTTTCCGTTTGGCCAATTTGTAACGGTGATGTATATTTACCCGTTATAAATGCTGACTTTATATAACTGACTTCACCCCCGTCATTCCTAAAAATGGTGTTATTTTTAATGATAGCTGCTTGGTTAAGCGGGCCGGTCATTAGCCTTCCGTTGATGATTGTGTTGTTTGCAATCAACGCATTTTTCAAGCCAGTACCCGGATTGATTGTCCATGAATATGCATTAATGTCGGCGTTATGAAACATATTGTTGATAATGACCAATTTCTCAGAATTTCGATTTAAAGGAGCCTCTTCGGCAAGCGTCAGTCCTTCGGAGCGCTTTTTAACATAATTGTTTGGCGTATTGTAAGCTAGGTTGTTCCTGAAAATCAGATTGTATGACGCGGTAATATAGAAGTTTCTTGCCCAGTTGTCATAAGATGTGTTGCCTTCCACTATAGTACCGTCGGATTGGAAGGTCTGTAAGCCTTCACCCCATACATCGTGTATGGTGTTATTACGGAGTACCATTCCTTTTACGGTAGCACTCGTATTGTAACTCAAATACGAACCAATGCCGCAAGCCCAATCAGTTCTGAGACCGTTGACATTCTCCAACGCAGCATGTGAAACTTCGGAATTTTCGACAGTGTTAAAATCCCCTGTTATTAGGATTCCTCTGTTCATTAGATGATGTACCTTCATACTGGACACTTTATTGTTATTACCCTTCACCCAAATACCATCATTCCCATTCATAAACTCCATCCCGGACAAGTTGATATAATTCCCTACCAAAGTAATAAAAGGATAATAGCGCGGTATGCCCAATCCAGTCCCGTCCAACACCGGTTTTGCACCCTCTGCGGCCGTAATGGTGATGGGTGCAGTCGCAGTTCCACTGTTCACCATCCATACGCCAAACTGCTTGTAAGTCCCGCTCAGCAGCTTAAGGGTATCGCACGGCAGCAGCTTTTTCCCTGCTTGATGGATGGACAGAAGAGGCTTATCGATAGTGCCGGGGTTGGTGTCGAGTCCGTTAGGGGCCACATAGAGGGTTTTGCAAGCTGCCTGCGCCATTTGCGGTGCGGCGCAGAGCGATGCGATAGCGGCAAAGAGAATGCCTGCAACCGGCAGATGACCCTTTTTGCCATTATTGAGGATATGACTGGTTTTTTTTGAATTATTGTTCAACATATAGCTACCCTACCTTTGACTTGCGGCAATTAAAATGAAAATATTGGAAGTTATCCGCTCATTGCCAATCTATCCACTGTGGGCTTGTAAGCGGACCACTTAGACTTAGCCTTACTTACGCAAATCATGTGCCATCTGGTGTAAAACTAATTCACAAATTCACTTTGCCGTAAGGTGCAATCTTTACTCTATCTTATTCTTTATTTATCATAATCTTATAAATATTCAAATGAGGTAGTTAGCGCATCTCCAGCATATGCCATATCCTTTCGGCAAACTTGCTTGCCAACGGTTAATTAATTTATGATGGTCATCTAATGATGACTTTATGAAGCTTATGTGGCTATGAACTCTTAAAACATCCAAAGTAGCGACAATGATTTTATTCATAATAATCAATATTTTAACGTTTTACGGTTAATCCCACAGAGTGGCATCGTTGCCCATTCCCGACATCTTGGCTCATCTGCCCGCTGGATGGGCCAACCGCTAACGAATTTTCATTTAGCCAACCCATCTGTTAACGACCTGCGAAGTTCGTCAGCGTGTAACTGATCTGGCTGCACAAGCAGCCAATGACAGTAAACCCAAGCATGTCGTGGATGTTTTCATGCCTTCCAGCCTTATTGCATAACACATTATCAATTTACAAAGACATCATGAAACTAGCCCGTATGCACACAGCCACATTGACGTTAACAATCGCGCTTTTCACCGCCACCGCCTGCACAGGGGAGGGGTTCATGAAAATGGGCCATCAGTTTGGCTCCACTGCTAACGCCGAGTGGCGGCCAGTGGATATGTCGGATGTCCAAGTCAAGAAGGGCAGCGCTCTCGACCTCTCCCCCTCCTTTGAGTCTGGCCCGGCGGGAAAGCACGGTAGGTTAATTGTTTCGAAGAGCGGCCACCTAGCCTTTGCGGACTCCCCGGACACGCCACGACGGCTCCTCGGCTTCAATGGGCTATTTATTACGATGCAGTTACTGGAAAAGCAGGCACAGGGGAACCCGGACCCAGATTTCATGAAGCGGAGCATCGAAAAATTAGCGGAACTGACCAAAAGACAAGGTTACGATATCATCAGGCCGCTCGTGACCGATGGCTACCTCATGCAGGGCTCCTCGACCGATGGTGAGTTCAACCCTGTCAAGCTGGACAACATCGACCGCCTCATTGCGGAGATGAAGAAGAACGGCATCTATACCTACCTGACCATCGCGGCTTATAGAGTGGGGCTTACGGATGGAAAAAAGGCCTGGGAGGGGCGTAATGAAGAAAAGATCAAGATGTATCTCGGCGACCCTGAGACGAGGGGTCGCTGGAAGCTCATGGCCGAAAAGCAGCTCTCCCATGTCAACCCCTACACCGGAATCGCTTGGAAGGACGATCCAGCCATAGCCGTTATTGAGTTCTATAATGAGCAGGAGATGGGAAAACTTCCTGAAAAACTCGTAAAGTTGTCACAGGATATTTATGGGCAATTGAATGCCAAATGGCGCGGCTGGCTTCTGGGTAAGTACAAGACCGCCGAGGCTGTCGCATCGGCTTGGGGCGAGCAGGGGGTCTCCACCCCCGGAGCCTTCGAGAAACTGGAAATACCCAAAGACGCCAACAAATCGGGGCTCAAGGCAATCGATTTTGGCCTTTTTTTCAACGACCTTGCGCGCGCCGAGATGTCTTGGTGCGAAGGCATCGTGAGAGGCATTGGTTACAAAGGACTGATCTCTCAATTCAACCGGTCCAACCAGATATTCGACAGCGCCGTCAGATGGGAAACTTCGGAACTTATCTCCGCAAATGCTTATTATACTGGTGGTTCTCCCGAAGGACTCCGCCCTGGTGCGCGACACGATCAGCGAAGCTCGATTGAAAGGTCAGCCAATTACTGGAGAGACGTTGTCAACGCGACACGATTCTCCGACAGACCATTGATGGTGACGGAATACAACCATACTTTCTGGAACCAATACCAACATGAAGGAGGCCTCGTTTTCGGCGCTTACTCGGCACTGCAAGGCTTCGGAGCAATCATGATCCACGAAGACCCCGTGGCAATAAGCGTTTATGATTTAACCGAATCGCACGAAGACTGGATCGCAAGGAATCCAATCGCGCGCGCCAACGAATTCATCGCTGCCCACCTTTTCAAAAGAGGGGATGTGAGCGAGGCACCCCACCAAGTTGAGTTGCAAATCCCCTCTCAATATCTGAATGTAAAGGGCAATAAGACGGTCAGCTCGGAGCAAAGCAAGGTCGCCCTCATGACCGGCTTCAGCATAGCCTTCCCTGACTTGCAAAGACCCAGCACTCTTACATCCAAGCCCCGACCGGCTGACATCGCCATTCTTCCCGACAATGGTATGGAACTCAAGGATCTCAAGGCGGGGGATTGGTCGTCCATCGTTCAGTCCATCAAAGGCCCTAGCTTCTCTCTCCAGCGCTTCGCTTCGGACATGAAGGCCAAAGGCATTCTCCCCGCCTCGAACCTAAGCGACCCGGATGCTGGGGTCTTCCAGAGCGAAACGGGCGAGATCACCCTGCGGGCTAAAGAGAGGCTCATCAAGGTTGTCACTCCTAAGACCGAAGGCATTTCGCTGGAGGCAAACAAAGCGGAAACACTCTCCAGCCTGAAGGTGGAGGGTTCAAGCGTTCCTGCCTCCGTCACTGCAATTGCAATCGACGGAGAGCCGCTAGCATCCTCCACGCGCATGGTTCTGGTCTACTCCACCGAAATGGCCTTTTCCGGCATGGAGCTTTCGACGGACCGCGTCACCATGATAGATCCGGGGAAAATGCCAGTGCTGATGCGCACAGGCAAACTCAAGGCCACGATTAAGAGCAAAACGCCTTCGAAGATGGCCCTTTACGCGCTCAAAATTGACGGCACTCGCATGGAAAAACTGCCCGTCTCCGCCGAGGGCTCAATGCTACGGCTCGTCATTGACAGTGCAACCCTTAAAGACGGAGCCACCCCTTTTTTCGAGTTGGTCGCCGAATAGCAAGCTGAAAATATTACCTACTTCGTTGGCAAAGCTCGGTTAGCAGACAATAGTTTATTGCCACACTAACAGATAAGACCCTTCGTTGCGAACGCTTTGAACGGCAAAATACATGTTATAATGAGTTAAGTTCTGCCCAACACATTAAGAGCAGTGCCGGGATATCGAAATTCGACTGGATTTCGATCAATAAACACACCCCTCCACCGTACTTCACTTGGGTTGCCTGCTAAATGTTGTGTCTGCTCGTTTTTTTTAACATTTTATGAAGAGTATGGAATGATGATTAAGCTCGCAGTGGTTGGCCTCGGAAAAATGGGGTTGTCGCACTTGGCGATGATTAAAGCCCACCCCGGCGTGACGTTGGAAGCGATTTGCGATTCCACGGGCTACGTGTTGGATGTGCTAAACAAATACACCGGTTTGAAGACATTCAGCGATTACAGTTCGATGCTGAATGAAGCCGAACTCGACGCAGTGCTGATCGCCACGCCGTCACGCTACCATGCGGATATGGTGAAGGCGGCGCTGGATCGGGGGCTGCATGTGTTTTGCGAAAAGCCGCTGTGCCTAAGCGTCAAGGACGCCGAAGAATTGACCGCATTGGCCCAACAGAAGGGGCTAGTCAACCAGGTCGGCTACCACTATCGGTTCGTGGGGGCGTTCCAAGAAGTCAAGCGCCTGCTGGACGCAAACGCCATCGGCACGGTGACACATGTGCTGGCGGAGGCTTACGGGCCTGTCGTGCTGAAGCCCAAAGGATCGACTTGGCGCACCCAGCGCACCGAGGGCGGCGGTTGCCTGTACGACTACGCGGCCCACCCGATCAACCTAGTCAACTGGTATTTCGGCGAGCCTCACGGCGTAGGCGGCACCGTGCTGAACAGCATTTTCTCCAAGGAAACCGATGACGAAGTCTACAGCACCCTTTACTTTGGGGACGGCAAAAGCGCACAGGTCTCAGTGAACTGGAGCGACGAGTCCTACCGCAAAATGAGTGCCAAAATCACCATACAAGGCACAGCCGGCCGCATTTACGCAGACCGCCAAGAATGCCAGGTTTTCCTGCGCGACGGTGCGACGATACCCCAAGGCTACCAAACGGGCTGGAATGTGCGCTACACGACCGATTTGACCGAACCGGTATGGTTTTACATCCGGGGTGAAGAGTATTCCTCGCAATTGGACTATTTTGTCCGGCAAATCCAGCAAAAAAGCGGCGATAACGTGAATTCCTTCGCCAATGCTGCGGCAACCGACAGGGTGATCGCGATGATGATTGCCGATGCCGAAAAGGGGCCGGCAACGGGGGCGGACAGCGCCTCGCTGGCAGCGCCCGTGCACAAGCAGCTTTCTTTATCTGGCCGCTTACTCGGCCTTTTACGTGGCCGTTAAGGCCGTCAAGACGAATCGATTGGAGCAAGCTCAATGGATCACTTGTTATTTGGCGACAACCAGTTTTTTGGTGTCAACCACATGTCCGAGGAAAAAGCACGCGCCCAGGCGATGCGCTTTCAAGACACCTCAGCCATCATTGATGTGTTGGACATAGCCTACGACACTGGCATCAAAACCTTCATGTGTACGACCCATGACCGCATTGAAACGGTCTGCGACCACATGCGCGCAAATCCGCAACGTTATCAGGATTTCGTGTTTTACCCATGCATGCCTTATGCGCACAAGTACGCTAATGCGATGACGGATTATGGCATGTTGGGTGCGATCAAGCACTTCATGCCGAACGAAGGCTTTATCGACGCGGCGATGCGGGGCGGCATGTCCTTGGCAAAAAAGGACATCGAGGGCATCACCACGCTTCTTATCGACGCGGAAATGAAAATGTTCCAGGGGCTTAAGACACCGGTCATCTTCCTGCAAAACGTGGTGGTGGATCTGCTCTTAGGCCTGGGGTTCAAAGATGCGTTCCGCATCTTTGCCACCCACGTCAAGGCGCGTTACAACGCCGAGCCGGGATTCATTACCATGAACCTTCCGATGCTGCTGGATGTCCTTGACGAGGTAGGCATTGAAAACCCCATCGTTTGTGCGAACATCAATAAAATCGGCTTCCGCGTTTGCGGCGGCGTCGAGGCTTACGAACGCGCCTTGCATGAACGCAAGTTCAGGGCGATTGCCATGTCGGTGTTTGCGTCGGGCGCGATCCCTGCCAAAGAGGCGATTGAGTGGGTATGCCAGCAACCGAACATCGAGTCTATCGTGTTTGGCGCATCCAGCCAGACGAACATCCACAAGACGTGGAAACTGGTCGAGCAGTATTGGAAGGCTTCCGCGCAATAGCAAAAGATGAGGCATAGGATTTATTGTGGCGGCATGCCCCGTATTAAAGCTCATTGCCCAGCCGGTAGAGCGTCAGCCTATATTGGCCCGATTTGAACGGCATCGTTCAGGCAATCAACAACGTTCGACCATCGGCATTTATTTCTTGGTGGGTGTATCTGCATTGAAAGTGCAACACCCCACCCATTAAGCATTGTATAGACGTGGCGACATAAACAATGAAAAAAGACCCAATCGAAATTTGTGTGGTTTGCCGGACAGGGGATTCCGGGCTCACCGATTACTCGCTTTGCCTGATCCCTGAACTGGAACGCCATGGGCGGGTCACTTTCGTAACCGCTACGACGGCACTGAAGCATCCGGCCCGCGGCAACATCGAGATTGTCCCCATTTTTAGACGCATGAGGCATATTTACTTGGATTGGTTTGTGTTTCTGCGGTACGCGCTGACACAAAGGCCGAAGATAATCCTGATGCAATCTTGGCTTGGTTTCCCATTCTTCGACACCTTTTTCATCCGCTTCTTAAAAGCTTTCCACATTGACCTAGCCATCACGGCGCATGACATTCTGCCGCACCACCCCACGCCGTTTAGCCGTTTTTCATGCGGCCTTTTTTTTCGCAGCTTCGACCGAATCATCGCGCACTCTGAGGCATCGAAAGAGCAACTGCTGTCGATGGGGGTGACTGCGCCCATTCTAGTGGTTCCACATGGGGAATATGATGTATTTAATCTCGACAAACTAGACCGGGCAGAAGCGCGCACCCGCCTTGGGGGTATTGGCAACGACGAGTTTGTCGCGCTATTCTTCGGGCATCTCGACCAACGCAAAGGTTTGGCGGAATTCCTAAATGTGGCGGATTCGATGGGTGGGCGCGGCATTAAATTTATTGTGGCGGGAAAAGATGACCTTAGCCCGAATTATAAGGGGATTCTCAAACGGACATGGCCGGAACACATCCGTGCCGATGTGGGGCATGTCCCCTTCGAAAAAGTTCAAGAGTACTTTGCCGCCGCTGACGCTGTCATACTCCCATACCGTGAAGGCACGACCAGCGGCGTACTCAAGATTGCAATGGCATTTGGCAAACCAGTGATCGCCACACCCGTTGGGGACATCCAAGAAACCCTTGGCGAATGGCCCGGAATACTCATCCCAATGGAAAACATTGAAGACGGGTTACGGAAAGGCATCGAAAAAATGATGGGGCAACGATCCGAGTATTCGGCGCACGCCGCAGAATCTCGCGAGCATTACAGTTGGGCGCACATAGGAGCCCGGTATGTGGATTTTTTGCTGAATTAGCGTGGACGGTGCAGACTGCGGATACTAAATGATATGACCCAAAGTGACAAAACTAAAACTAGAGTACGTGTGTTTTACCAGATCGATCCTGCAGGCGCTGTAGCAGGGGGGATTGACTCGGTCATCCGTGGGATAGCGAAATGGGCCCCCGACGATATCGAGATCAGCATCGTCGGATTGACCATGGACGAGGTTGCCCGCCCCATCGGGAAATGGACCGATGTGCAATTGGGTGCGCGGACAGTGAAATTCTTCCCGGTCGGGCGCAATAATTTGCCTATGCAGCGAAGCCGCATACCGCTCTCGGTTCGGTTAAACGCGGGGATTGTCCGCTACTATCGCGAAATATCACGGGATTGTGATGTGCTTGAATTCCACCGGATCGAACCCGCGCTGCCGTTCTTTTTCAACAGCCGATACAAAAACATGTTCATGCATCAGAAAATGGATATTCTGTACAATCCCAATTCAGACATGGGCTGGAAACACTGGCCGGGGGCTTATTTCGCCCTTGAATCCTTTATAATAGACCAAATCAAAACCGTATTTTGTGTTAGGGAAGAAGCGATGGAAGCATACCGGCAAAGATACCCGAAGTATGCCGAACGGTTTAAATTCATTCCAACTTGGATGGACCCGCAGACATTCCACCCGGCGACCCCGGACGGGCGCCAATCGCTACGCACCCAGCTTTTAAGCCAATACGGACTCGAACCAGACGCTGACATTCTGGTCAGTGTCGGGCGCTTGGATCATCAGAAAAACCCGCTTTTGGCGATTGCCGCATTCGCCCAAGCCATTGCCAAACGTCCCACAGCCAGACTGCTCATGGTAGGCGACGGCATACTGCGAAATGATGTCGAGCAATTCATCACCCAGTCCAATCTGGTGGGACGCGTCATCTTGGCGGGCCTGAAGAGTCCACAGGAAATATCCCAAATCCTCCAGGCCTCCGACCTTTATCTGATGTCGTCGGCGTATGAAGGCATGCCGATTAGTGTGCTCGAAGCGATGGGCACCGGGCTTCCTGTGGTCAGCACCACGGTCGGAGAATTGAAGCGAGTCGTGGAATCGGGGAGGAACGGGCAATTAATCGACAGCCACGAGCCAGCAGACTTGGCCGATGCGATTCTGAAGGTGCTCGCCCAACCATCCGCACCACAAAGGGCCGCCTCAATCGAGTTGGTGTCGCCTTTCATTCCTGATCGCGTGCTAGAACCCGTGTTCAACGCCTATCGAAAAGGCGCAGAACAGACAAGGCTAGCTGTTTGATCGCATAGTTGCTATTTTTTATAAGGTTGGTCAGATGAAAAACATATTAATTACCGGTGGCGCTGGTTTCATAGGTTCAAACCTCGCCTTACGCTTAATTGAAAAAGGATATAATATTAGGGTATTGGACAACCTATCCGAACAAATTCACGGGAGCGACCCGGCCAATACTTCACCTTTATATGCATCCATTAAAGACAAAGTGGATTTCATAAAGGGGACGGTCAATTCAAGAGATGATTTGGAGAAGTCCATCAGCGGTCAAGATGCCGTTGTCCATTTGGCGGCAGAAACAGGGACGGGGCAGTCAATGTATGAAATTGAAAAGTATTCATACGTGAACATACAGGGAACTGCCCTATTGCTTGATATGTTGGTGAATACTTCGCAAAGTGTTGAAAAAGTTATTGTGGCATCCAGTCGCTCAATCTATGGGGAAGGGAAATATCACAGTAACGAACTAGGCATTGTTTACCCTAGCCATCGCAGTAGCCATGACATGGATAAGGGCGACTTTGATGTCAAATACCCAGGCTCTGGCCCTCTTACATTACTGGCAACCGACGAGCAGTCAAAAATACATCCCTCTTCCATTTATGGCATCACCAAGCAAGTGCAAGAGCAGTTAGTATTAAATGTTTGTGGCGCGTCCCCTAAACTGTCCGGCGTTGCATTCCGATATCAAAATGTCTATGGGCCAGGGCAATCGCTAAGTAACCCATATACCGGTATTTTGTCGATCTTTTCAGGTAGAATCCGTACTGGCCAAGAAATAAACATTTTTGAAGATGGCCTGGAAAGCAGGGATTTTGTATTCATTGACGATGTGGTTGAGGCTACCATTGCGGGTCTTGAAAACAGTGCCGCAAAGAATATGGTATTCAATGTAGGCACGGGGCATGCCACGACAGTGCTGGATGTGGCCAGAACGCTGATGGAAAAATTTGGAATGGAGGTTCCACTCACCATAAGCGGAATGTACCGGATTGGCGACATCAGGCATAACTATGCCGATGTAACGAAATTAAATCAAGTGTTGGGTGTGAAATCGAAAATCAGCTTTTCGGAAGGGATTGAAAAATTCGTAAACTGGGTTAAATCGCAACCTCTCGTGGAGAATAAATACGAATCATCCCTACAGGAAATGAAACAAAAGGGATTGCTAAAATGAGGTTTTAAAAGGTATAAGTTTATTCGCTTATCTAATAAACCTTTCTGGATAACATCAAAAATTAACTTAAAAAAAACCTCATGTCAGTTTCCCCATCACCAAAATCCTGCCTACTCGTCATTCCAAGACACTTTTATTCTTTTGAAAAACTTATCAAAGGGACGCTTGAAGACAAGGGTTATCAAGTTGTCGTTTGCAACGATGAATACCCAAGTGGCAACTTCGGAAAAATTATGGGGAAACTGCATATCCCAGTGCTGTTGCCGATTACGGAGCATATCATCTGTAGAGATTATTTGAATAATAAAAAGTATGACCTCATTTTGATATTCAAGGGGAGGGGGATCAGCAAATCCTTGATCCAGAAAATGGTAAACAGTGCCACAAGAGTAATAGGCTACAATTGGGACTCGTTTAAGTACAATAAAGCCCCATTGAGGTGGTATCAATATGCCACTAAATACTACACTTTTGATTACCGGGATGCAGAAAAGTATTCTCTGCCTATTGTTGAATTGTTTTCTTCGATTAAAAGTGAGAACATTGAAAAAAACATTGAGTATGATGTTTCTGCAATAATAAGGAACCATTCTGGTCGGCTTAAATACCTAGACAAAGCATTAAATATATTAAACAAAAAAAATATATTTATTTATATCTATGAACAGAATATGTTCTTTTTTATAATTAACTTTTTAAGAAACCCATTATTATACCTAAAATATAAAGACAAAATATCCTTCACGTCTCTAAACTATAACACTTATGTTGACGTGCTACGTAAATCCCTATTCACACTTGACTATGCGCATCCCGATCAATCTGGAATAACTATGCGCTGCTTCGAAGCCGTCAGCATTGGCACAAAATTAATAACGAACAATCCCTATTCTAATCAATGCGGCTACTTCAACGACTCCAACTCAATACTCTTTATTGAAGATGAAACGACACCGCGAGAGTTGAACGAATCCTACGAGTCCTGCAAAAGCAAACCCACCCAACAGGCAATCCGTACCATTTCCGATTTCATAGACGAATTGATCGCTTAAATCATCTTGAAGAATTTGCACCTAGTTGCCGGCGCTCGCCCCAACTTCATGAAGATTGCGCCCATCGTCCGGGCTTTGCGCGAGCATCGCGGTTTGGGCTTCAAAATCATCCACACCGGCCAGCATTACGACGCGGAAATGAACGACGTGTTTTTTGAGGAATTGGGGATTCCGCAACCCGATGTCTTCATGGGCGCGGGAGGCGGCACTCACGCCCAGCAGACCGCCAAAATCATGCTCGCCTTCGAGGAATTGTGCCTGTCCGAGCGGCCCGATTTGGTATTGGTGGTGGGCGATGTCAATTCAACCCTGGCCTGTTCCATCGTGGCGAAGAAACTGAACATCCCCGTCGCACATGTGGAGGCAGGCTTGAGGAGCGGCGACAGGGCTATGCCCGAGGAAATCAACCGCATCGTGACAGATTCGATCTCCGACTTTTTTTTCGTGACCGAGCCGAGCGGTGTGGACAATTTACTGCGCGAAGGGAAGCCCATTGAACAAATCCATTACGTTGGGCATGTGATGGTCGACAATCTTCTGTACCAGCGCGATAAACTGGAAGCCATGGATGTCAGCGCCTTTGCATCGACCGCGCTTAAGGCTCAGTATGGCCGCTACGGGGTGGTGACGCTGCACCGCCCGTCGAATGTGGACACCAAGGAATCGCTGGAAAATGTCGCCGAGGCACTGCGGGCCATAGCCGGACAGTTGCCTCTTATCTTCCCGGTGCATCCGCGCACACGGGCCAACTTGGACAACTTTGGGGTTTCCCTTGGCGAACACGTCATCCTAACCAGACCCCTGTCCTACATGGAATTTTTAAACTTGTGGAAAGACGCCGAACTCGTGCTGACGGACAGCGGCGGCTTGCAGGAAGAGACAACCGCACTGGGCGTACCCTGCGTCACCCTCCGCGAAAACACGGAACGCCCGGTCACGGTCGAGCAAGGGACGAATGTGCTGGCAGGCACCGACCCGCAGCGCATTGCCGATGAGGCGGAAAAAATCATTCGGGGCGGAGGAAAGCAAGGCCGCCGCCCCGATTTGTGGGACGGCGGCGCGGCACGGAGGATTGTGGCAATCTTGGCGGATGCGTTGGCGCGTGATTGAGATGGCCAAGCCATGATCGTGAGGGGGGGAATGGAATAATCCAACTGATTAATAATTAAGCCGTTCATAGTTCGACAAGCTCACCACGAACGGCTGTGTCATCAGCATTGAGAGGCTTGGGCGGCGGTTTTCCGCCACTCTATAACTTGATAATTTGGCCCCGCCCATTGAGTTGGCCTCACTAGATATTTTGGTTCCCTGAATCCGCAACGCTGGCATTCGCGTCAACCAGCCACGTGCGGCCTCCTTCGATTTCCATATTATACATGCCTTCGGGGGTTATCACTTGGCCGTGATTGCCTTGGCCGCCCATGGTGATGATGACCCGGTAAGCTTGGCCCGCCGTTTCCAAATAACCTACCCATGTCACGTCGCCGTTGGGATGGCGGAACGCCTTGTCATGCACGACTGCAAACTGTCCGCAGGGCAGCGTCAGGTTGACCTTCTCGCCCACTTGCATTTCTTTCATCCGTTCCGTCGGGAACGACACCGGGCTTACCGCGCCGGGGTTCAGACCTTGATATTTCTGCGGCAATGCAAAGGCGGCCGTGTCATAAACCATCAGGTCGTCGCTGGCACTGGCAGGGGTGCTGGCGGCAGCGGCATTGGCGGCAACCAACCCCTCGGCGTATTGGTTGCGACCGTACACGGACAGTTGTTGCGGCTGGCCATTCTTGCCCCAAACGGCGCTGTAATTGTAGCCTTCCAGCAATTGACCCAGGGCGGCTTGCCAATTGTCACTATGGACGGAACGTGAAATCAGGTCGGCTGAAAGGTCTTGCGGCATTTTGACTTCGGCACCGCTGCGGGCTTTGATTTCCCGCATCACTTCGCACAGGGTCTTGTTCTTGATATCCATCGAAATGGCGCCATTCCCATTGGCTGGCTTTTGCGCTTGGCCATTGTCGGCAAAGGCGAAACCCGGGGCCAGCATCAAGGCTGCGGTCAGCACGACAGAGGATAGACGAAGCCCGAACGACTGCGGATTGCGGGAAAATAAATTGTTCACGATACACCTCTTAAATTCATCGAAACGAATCAAGAGGTCTAACAAGGAGGGGTAGTACGACTATGTATGCTGCCCGGCAACCCATCTACCATATCCGGTCACCCCGGACTTAGGCTGTGGCTTTGCGTCCCATTCTTTCGAATGGTTTGCCCTTATCAGACCCATCAAATTTCTAGACCTTGTAGCGGCTAACTGTCTGCAGGAAACCGCTACGCTTTTCTATAGAGCAATTGTCAGGCCAACTATTAAAACATTGCCTGTCGCCTCCTGCATGTCCAACTACCAACATAGGCGGCTTGCATTGGCTCGATTATTATTTTTTTCATAATTAAATCAATGTATTACGATTATCAATCCGAACATGGTTTGAAATAAGGCAATCACCAAAGCGGCTTGCGCCAAGAGGATGGACATGCCATCGCAATCCGCTCGCTATGATTTCAACTTGGCAACGACACTCTATCGATCTTTATTTTCTTTGCATATCATTTGGTTATAATTAGAAAGCAAAATAGGTGGATAAATTTGTCACTCATTCCCGACGTTACTTGCCCATTCCTGTGTGCACTAAGGCCGTGTCCAACGCAAAGCCACATTGCCGCAACCCATCGCCGGTCATGCAAAGCTGCCGCCACACACTGCGGAAGATACCCCGCAAACCTTGGTCGGGCATAAGCCAGCGGCCTAATAAAAGGGCTGGGCTGCACCGCAAATCAGTCAATTGGTATAATGCGCTATCAGGTACAATGGATATAGAAAATCTTATTGTAGACTGCGCGGATTACGCGCTTGGAATAGACTAATGGAGAATTATTATGCAAATTAGATCGCGCGCGCCGTTGCGGCTGGGCTTTGCGGGAGGGGGGACCGATGTTTCCCCCTATTGCGACATCTATGGTGGGCTGGTGATGAACGCCACCATCGACATGTACGCCTACGCCAATCTCGCAACGAACGACGACAGGCTGGTGCGCTTTATCGCGAAGGACAAGCAACAGTCGGTCGAGTACCCGCTAGCCGACCGCATCGAACTGGACGGCACGCTGGACATCCACAAAGGTGTCTATAACCGGATCGTCCAACAATTCAACAACGGCGAACCCATCGCACTGACCCTGACCACCTTCTCGGATGCCCCGGCCGGCTCCGGGCTGGGCTCATCGTCTACGCTGGTGGTGGCCATGGTCAAGGCGTTTGTGGAACTGCTGAACCTTCCCTTGGGGGAATACGACATTGCCCAACTGGCCTATCATATCGAGCGCGAGGATGTCGGGCTGAACGGCGGCAAACAGGACCAGTACGCCGCGACGTTCGGCGGCTTCAACTTCATGGAGTTCAACGCCGACAACCATGTCATCGTCAACCCGTTGCGCATCAAAAACTGGATCATTTCCGAGCTTGAGTCCTCCATCGTGCTGTTCTACACCGGCGTTTCAAGGGAGTCCGCCGCCATCGTCGACCAGCAATCCAAGAACGTGACCAACCATGACGAGGCTGCGATTCAGGCACTGCACGAAGTCAAGGCAGAAGCGGCCACGATGAAGGAATGCCTGCTGCGCGGCAACATCCCCGAACTGGGGGAGTCGATGCGCAAGGGCTGGGAATCGAAGAAGCGCAGCGCCGAGAAGATCAGCAACAACTTGATTGACACCATCATAGACCGGGCCTACGCGACAGGCGCTTATTCGGGAAAAGTGTCGGGCGCGGGCGGCGGGGGCTTTATCATGTTTTTTGTCGAACCGACCCAAAGGCTGGATGTCATCCGCGCCTTGAGCGAATTCCGGGACGGGCAGGTTTTTGGCTGCCATTTCACCAAACACGGCACACAAGGGTGGAGGATAGGATGAAAAATTACATCAAACAAGAGATAGGCAAAACCAGCGACTTGCTTTCCAAGCTAGTGGCGGACGAGGTTTTGCTGGCGGAGGTGGAGAAAATCGCCGACAGTTGCATGGCCGCCATCCGGGCAGGCAAAAAAGTCTTGTTCGCCGGGAACGGGGGCAGCGCCGCGGATGCGCAGCACCTTGCGGCAGAATTTGTCAGCCGGTTCGCCTTCGACAGGGCGGGTTTACCGGCATTTTCGCTAGTCACCGACACGTCAGTCATGACAGCCGTTGGCAACGATTACGGGTTCGAACATTTGTTTTCGCGCCAAATCCAAGCCGTTGGCGTTGCAGGGGATGTATTCGTGGGCATTTCCACCTCCGGGCAGTCGCCCAACATATTGAAGGCCCTGACCGAGGCGCGCGGCAAGGGGCTGGTCACGGTTGGCTTTACCGGCGAGTCAGGCGGCAAGATGCTGGATCTTTGTGACTTTTGCATCCGCATCCCGTCGCGGGAAACCCCCAAGATACAAGAAGGTCACATTGTCATCGGCCACATTTTATGTGGAATCATTGAAAGCTCCATTTTTCAACGAGTTACCTAAGCATAGGGGGCGCATTGTGGGTCTGAGCCCTTGCCTTTCACCACAAAAATTGTGCTGCTTGGACAGTGGTTGAAACCGGGAAAATCCCATTTCGCTCAATCACTTGAAAGAACATTAGCGCAACAAAACCATAAATTATCTGTTTGCTCATTTTATTGAAAATAACCTGAGCATTGTGATAGGATTTACAAAGAGGTTTAATTTAAAATAATGAGGTTTTATACAATGGACAACATCTTTGACAATGACCGTATGGCTAGAGGCAAAATCAATGACGCTGCTTTCAGTCTCGCTGACGCTATTGCTCATCGCCTAATGGTGTGCCGTTGCTATGCCAAGGTTTCCCTACTCATCCTGCTCCTAGCCTTGCCAGCCGCTGCATTCGCACAGCCTAATTTGTCAACACGTGTCTATTATGGTGGTTTTACCCATACATTATATCCAGAACTGGGGCCGATTCCCGGTTTTTCTCGGACGAATGGAAGCAGCAATGGCAAGGTAAAGGATGCATTTGGCGCTTGGCAGGATGTGCTCCCCGGCGAGGCGCGGTTTGTAGGCGCGAATCGCGTCGCCAACCTCATTCCCGATTCCGAGGCGTTTGGAACGTCTGTCTGGTGGACTGATCCAAATGCGAGTTCCTATGTAACCAAGGGTAATGCGCTTGCTGTGCCGAATCCTTTGACACCGGGGCGAAACACCATCATCCCGTTCTCCCGAACCCAGGCAAGTTCGTTGCCACTATTGGTATTGAAATCGCGAACTTATCAAGTCATACCCCATGTGTTTTCAATCGCGATTGACGGAGACAATACGACAGGGAATGTTAAAGTGGGTTTTGTCCGTAGTTCTGACGGCACCGTCGCATCAAGCTACATAGTGACACCAAAACCCGGGGCCAATCGTTACTGTTTTCCAATGTCCCCCATTGACACTACTAACCACAAAGTCGAGATTGCTTTGACCAACAATGGAGTCCAGCAACTGGCTGTGGGGACCGCCCAAATGGAGACAGCCTATTTGCAGACTGGAACCTGCAATAACTACGTCCCTAAAGGCGTACCCGGCGGTTCATACCCGTACCAAGGAGCGGGGGTTGATGGTGTGCAATATTTTGATACCATCAATCAATGGGCATACGTACCGACCTTGATTGGAGGCGAGAATCGTGTCGCCAACCTGATTCCGGATTCAGAATCGTTTGGAACCGTCCAATGGTGGACTGATCCAAATGCGAGTTCCTATGTCACCATGGGTAATGCGCTTGCCACACCAAATCCTTTGACACCAGGGCGAAACACCATTATCCCGTTCACCCGCACCAGTGCATTCTCAGGGCCATTATTGATATACAGATCAAGGTCATACAAAGTTATGCCATATGTGTTTTCAATCGTGATTGACGGAGACAATACATCCGGGAATGTTAAGGTAAGCTTTGTCCGCACCTCGGACCAGAAAGCAGCCTCAAATTATATAGTGACACCGAGACCCGGGGCCAACAGATACTGTTTTCCGATGACCCCCATGGACACCACTAACCACAGGATCGAACTTGCATTGACAAACAATGGAGTGCAACAACTCGCCGTGGGCACTGCCCAACTGGAGGACGTATCTTCAAAGCCGGCGCTTTGCAATAACTACGTCCCCAGTGCCTACGCTGTCCAAACGTTCAACACCTTCAACCAATGGGCATACGAATCCGGCAATTATGGCCTAGTCACCCCACAAATACCAACCTTGGGTCTTCTCGTGCCCTCAAATTATGGCCTGGTTAACCAACAGACACCAACCAAAATCGATCCTGCGGCATTGAAAGGTATATTGATTGAACCCTATACCATCAACAAAATGCTTTATAATAATACATTTTCCAACGCAATTTGGATCAAAACGGGAATCACCATTGCCGAAGCCAATAAAATTGATACCCCGTTTGGGCCAAAAACATTGACAAAACTAGCCGAAGATGGCAATGTCGGAAATCATGGGGTTTCACAGTTTTTTTGCAAAACGTGTAGCGGTGTCTATTCCTCCAGTACTTCTAGCACGGTTTCTGCTGTCGTGAGTCCAGCGGAGCGTACTTGGGCATACCTCGAAATTAATTCCGGTTCTAGCGTAGTTGGCTACGCCTATTTCAATCTGCTAACCGGCACTGTTGGTACCTTCTCCGGGCAGAATGCCTATGCAGATATTTGGGCCGAAGGGAAATCCTGGAGAATTTCCCTGACCGTTGACGCTGGAGACAGTTGGGCAAGTTACCCCGGCAGTGCCAGTGCCAAACTCTATGCCGCAACGGCTAATGGCGTGATCGACTATCAGGGTGTTGCTGGCTATGGAATATATGCTGGCTTGACGCAATGGGAAATCAATGAAATGGCCACTAGCTATAATGGTCAGCAAACAGCGGCAACAATACGTTATGATGATTATATGGCAATTGATTTACCGAGCATTCTACCGTCTATATCATCTTTTGCGGTTTCTTTAGGAATAACGCCTTGGTTTTACACGGCATCGCCTGCAAAATCTAACTGGTATTGCATCTTATGTGCTACCTATAATAATGAAAATAGATTTGGATTTGGTCTTAGGCCAGGGTCTAAACAAGGTGGATTTTACGAAGTACAATTAATAAACACTTGGTATATTGATTACTATCCAAATTCGTCTCTTTGGAATGGCGCACATCTGACCTATATTATGAAGTATGGAAATAGTACTAGAGGTGTTTTTACTTTTGGACCTAATGATCTATCGACTTTTCCGAGTTGGGGAGTTTCCGGTTCTGCCATGATGGTAGGTGGTATATATGGCGAAACACAAACTAGTGAATTGTTGGGGTCTCCAACGTTAAACTATTCCGCAATTATGCCCCAAAGTTTATTTCTCGGTAGATTTTCTGGAGATGCTTTATTGGTGAATAACAAGTCTTTTCCTCGATTATTGCATCCAATGTCCTATAAAGACATATCGGTCATTCCCTATCAGCTAACGAAAGATGAAATATTAATGGAGAGTGTTTCTCCCCAATAGATAGGCACAGGCCTAAGATGCTTTTGTTTTTTTTATGATAATAGCCACGGAGCGCCACTTGCAGAACATGAAAACCACCATCCAACCCGTTATATTATCAGGGGGCTCGGGCACCCGGCTGTGGCCCTTCTCCCGGGAAGCCTACCCAAAACAATTCCTATCCTTCACCGGGGACAACACCCTGTTGCAGGAGACGGTTTCGCGGGTGGAAGACATGCCGGTGGACACGGCACTGATGCAACTGAAAGCCCCCGTGGTCGTTTGCAACGAACTGCACCGGTTTTTGGTGGCGGAGCAGCTTCGCCAGTTGGGTTTCGACGAGTGCGCCATCATCCTCGAACCGATTGGCCGAAACACCGCGCCGGCCCTGACCTTGGCGGCGCTGCAAGCCACCGCCGACGGCGATGACCCAGTGCTGGTGGTGATGCCATCGGACCACCACATCGAAAACGTGGACGAGTTTCGCAAGCGCTTGACGGCAGCGACGCTGAAAGCGGCTGCGGGGGCGGTGGCGACCTTCGGCATCGTGCCGTCCAAGCCCGAAACCGGGTACGGTTACATTCGCAAAGGCGACGCCTTGGGGGACGAATCATTCCTACTCGGCGGTTTTGTGGAAAAGCCCGACGCGGTCACCGCGACGACCTACCTATCCTCAGGCCAGTATTTGTGGAACAGCGGCCTGTTCATCCTGCGCGCCTCAGTTTGGCTGGATCAGATTCGCCTGCACCGGCCTGACATAGCCGAAGTCTGCCAAGATGCGTTTGTCAACGCCAAACGCGACGGGAATTTCGTCAGGGTTGGGAAACAGCAATTCACTCACTGCCCCAGCGACTCCATTGACTATGCGGTCATGGAAAAGCTCGCAGACGAGCCCGGCAATGCCACTTCCATCGTGTTTGCCCTGAATGCCGGCTGGTCCGACCTAGGCTCATGGTCGGCGCTAGGCGAAGTCAGCCCCCAGGACGACAACGGCAACGTGGCGGTGGGCGATGTCTTCACCAAAGACGCGCACAACTCCCTGCTTTACTCGCAACACCGCTTCCTCGCCGCCGTCGGCGTGTCCGACCTGATCGTGATCGAAACCACCGACGCGGTGCTGGTGGTTCACAAGGACAGGGCGCAAGACGTGAAAGCCATCACCGACCATCTCAAGCTCTCCTCGCGCAAGGAGCATGTCTTCCACGCCAAGGTCCACCGGCCTTGGGGCGATTTCGAAAGCATCGACCACGGCGAGCGCTACCAAGTCAAACGGCTGACGGTGAAACCCGGCGCGTCACTGTCTAGGCAACTCCACCATCACCGCGCCGAACACTGGACCGTGGTGCGCGGCACGGCACGGGTAACCCGTGGTGGCGAGTCGTTCATCTTGAGCGAGAACGAATCCACCTTCATCCCCCTAGGGGTCGAGCACCGGCTGGAAAACCCCGGAGTCATCCCGTTGGAAATCATCGAAGTGCAGTCGGGTAGTTACTTGGGCGAAGACGATATTGTGCGGTTTGAGGACCAATATCATAGGATTGAATCTTGAAAAGATGGGGGTTAGCTTCTGTTCGGATAATTTCCGCTGTATCCTTATCGCCTGGCCCGCCGGCAATTCAGTTAGCACCGCTTTAGTTGTCCAGATTTCATCAAACAGTATTGGTAGCCAGTCAATAATAGCGCCCAACAATCAAGCCGGCAAATGCCGGTAGGTCAATAAATGGCTTCTTGTACAACTTGCTTAATGCTAGGTTTGTCGGTGGCGATTACCTGCCCATCGGGCAGATGTTTGTGATGCGGAAAACTTGGCAATCAGCCGACTTTCCAATTCTTGGCGTAGGCTGATGTTTTCGCATGTATCCTCTTGAAAAATAAACTCATGCCGCTCGCAACTCATCGCCCATTCCAATAGGCAGCATCCCTGCCTTTTTTGCATCAAGGATGACAATTTCACCAATTCCTTGTTCTGTCATGCCGATGTTGACATTCCAGTTTAGGGAAATATCGCGGACTATATTTTCTTTGTTGAATTCAATCAAAAGAATATCATCTTCGGGGTCATAACTCATTTTCATGGAGTATCCTCCTCTAATCGCCAACCCACCATAACAGTTTTGACAATAACTGCTTGGGCCAATAACACCGCAGCGCAAACTAGATTATCCTTTCTATCGCTGTTCGGCAAGCAGCTATTGCGCTTTAGATTTGGCGAAGCGAACTTGATCCTCAGTGACAACGACAAAATTATCTGCCAGCTTATCTTGATAATGTGCCAAAAAAGTTTTTAACACGGTTATCTTATTATCTGAACGCTCGTCTTCCAGCCGTAAGAAAATCACCCCTTTGTGTGGATAGTTTTCGCGGTAGACCTTTTCGCCAAAATCCTTATCGTTGGTAATGACGATCCAATCTTCCTGAAATGCCTTGACCATGATCTCGGCATCTTTTAGCCCTCTCGCCTGTTCATACACGGAAAACACGGTATGACCGATTTCCCGCAAGTAACGGGCGACGCTCGACCCGGTGCATTCATCCACCAAGAAACGCATTATGCCACTCTTGCCAATAATGGCATGAAGCTGACTTTTGCCAAGGATTTACCGGCGAAAAGCAGGCAAGCCGAAAGGTCTTCTTGCGTCAATCCCGGATATTCGCACAATATCTCTTCATACGAAGCCCCGTGGGCAAGAAGGTTCAAAATGAATTCGACCGTCAAGCGAGTGCCTTTGATGACGGGTTTTCCAGCCATGGTTTCGCTATCCACGCTGATCCTATTTAGCAGTTGGGCATCGGATTGCATTGCTTCTCCTTCCAATAAGGTTTCAATTATTCCAAACATTCACCATGTGATCATCTCCGCTTCGGTTATCGGCGCACTCAAGTCATTCACCAATACCTCGTTGAGGAAATCCACCAGCAGGTACGGTTTTCCTCCGAGCCGAGCAATGCCTTAAATACGCAATCTCATAAGGTCTATGCGGTGTTTCATGGTAGTTTAAGTAGCCCGGGGTTTCGGGGTTTCGTTTCCTACGCTGGCTGTCATCCCTTGTTGCGTTCAATCGACCGCCTATTATGGGCATCCAAGAGGGGCGATTTCTGTTTTCCGGTCGCTTTGCGGCCTGTCCAAAAAAATGCAGCGCTGGACGGGATTACAAATCCCGCCCCACTTATTCCAGATACCCCGTCGCGCTTCGGAATCCTTACAGATGTTTTAACATCCGTACTGTTAAGCCAGACCTACGGCCCTAGAAGTCTTTCCAAACCGTCCCAGTTTGACGTGACTGGAGGTCGATCCCTGGGATCGCTGAGACCGAGTTCTTCCAAGCGGTAAGACATCTTCCCATAGTTGCAAGCCGCGCAACTTACAACAAGATTCTCCAACTCATTAGTCCCACCGCATGAGTGTGGTAGTACATGGTCGTATTGCGCCCATAGTGCCTGGAAGCCAGCATGTTGGGATGAGTTCGTGCGACCCCAAGATACGGACTCGGGGAACAACTGGCACGCAAGCTTGCGGACTTCAGGGCGGATCACAGGAATCCCGCAGTAACGACAGTGGAAGCCATCCCTTGTGTGTAGCTCCCGGACCTGTGCCGTTGTCGGCATCCGAGTTTCTACTCGAGATGTAAGTGTGGGGCAAAGCATGACTTGAACTGAAACGTAAGCGCTCTTTGCACCCCAGATCGATTCAAGCCATTCGCGAACCGCTGGCATGTTTGCCGCCAGAAAGAGTTCATGTGCAAGCGCTGTATTTCCGACTAAATGAGCGGAAACGGCTGCATCAAGAAATCGTGCGGCATCAAATATCTCTGGGATTGGGGCTCGGAAGCAGTGACGCATGCGCTGTGTGCCTGAATGAACCTAACTATGCGTCAGGTTATGCCTATGATATGAATCGCTTCATTTTAGCAGTTTTCAAATGTTCAGTACACCGAGCATTTAACAAAATGATAACCCGTTGTTTCCGCTGTTTCAGTAACGTAGAATTCTGATGCCTAATTTTTCGCTTGACAAATGTATGTACAAAAACACATATTGAGGAAGTTGATTATTATGAAAAAGCCATTGCCAACACTGATGACTGATGAATCGGCGGAAGCCTTTATCGCCGAGTCCGACTTGACCGAATACGACCTTTCCGGTCTGAAACCCGTTCGCTTTGAGTTTCAGCCCAAGGGAAAAAGTATCACTCGATGTTCAAGTTTTTTTGTGGGTTCCACCCACTTGAAATCAGACGGAAAGTATAATCGTCATTTTCCGAAGATTGACTATTCTGGTGGACAGCCATTTTTAACCAGCCATTGCCGTTTGTAGACCGGTTTGTCGAG
>CAIOOA010000010.1 GCA_903859815.1 uncultured Methylococcaceae bacterium
TCAAAGCTTGCTTTGACCTAATAGTTGGAGCGTCAAAGCTTGGTTTGACAGGCGGAGCAAGCCAAGCCTTACCCATTCTCTTGTCAAAGCAAGCTTTGACGCTCCCGTTTTGCTTTTGTCAAAGCAAGCTTTGACGCTCCCGTTATGGATTTTTCATGTCCGTGCGTAACCTCGGCTTCTAATTTGGTGGTATTTCGGAAAATGGCACATTCATGATGGCGTAATCCTGCCAGCCATCGCAATCGAAATGCCACCACTCACGGGGGTGGACGGTAAAATGTTCAGCTTTCATGGCTTGGATTAGCAAATCTCGCATACTCCTTGATTCTGCTGAGCCTCCTTTGTAATCCGGGTAGGCTTTTTCGTTCATTTCGTCGAACTCGCTGGGCATGGTGACTGCTTCCCCGCTGCTAAGATAATACAGGCTCAGGTCCACCGTGCAACCCCGGTTATGGCGCGAGCCTTCTTCAGGGTTGGCTACAAACAGTCGCTTATCCCCGCTGACCGAGTCCCAAAAAATTTTGGTGACTGACCAAGGCCGGTAGCCGTCAAATATCAATAAGCCCAAGCCCAAAGGTTTAAGCCGGGCGTGTGCGCGTATCAAGGCTTCTGCCGCCGGTTTTTGCAGGAATACCCTAGCTTCAGGGTAAACTGGCCTGCCAATGAAGTTGTTGGCGGTCGCATAACGCACATCCAAGCGCGGCCCTTCTTCCGTGGGTTTGATCTCCACCAGTTCAGCTTGGCGGAATGGGCCTTTTTCCAGCGGCGGCCCTTCTGCTGCTGCGGTTGCTGTTAACACGCTCAAACAGGCCGCGCATAATAGTGGTGTCCAAGTTGTTTTAGTTGAGTTTGTCATGGTTTAGAGTCATGGGATACAAGGTGTTTAATTGGTGTAGGAAAATGGGATTCTTTCTCTACAATCCAATCGGAGCGTCAAAGCTTGCTTTGACAGGCGAAGCAAGCTTTTTTTGTTAATACACATATCAAAGCAAGCTTTGATGCTCCAAGCCTAAGTTACTGTATAACGTCAATTAAGAAGCTTTATTTTGTGAATCGTCTGATGACAATCAGTGTGCGATTGTGTGCAGCCATTATAATGCAGATTCACCCTCTCAATTTTACAGGAGACTCGTCATGAAAAGATGGTTTTACTCAATATTGCTTTTGATTTTATTGGGGACGGCACAAGCGGGCAGTTTGACCGGCATCACACCTGACGAGGTGCAGGAACTGCAAACCAAAGGCGCGTTGGTGGTGGATGTGCGAACCCCGGAGGAATGGAAGAAGACCGGGCTTATTCCAAACAGCAAAGGGCTGACTTTTTTCGATTCCGTGGGCAGCTATGACAAAGAAGGCTGGTTGAAGCAGTTGAAAACCTTGGTCAAGTCTCCTGAACAGCCTGTCATTTTAGTGTGTGCCAGTGGCAAACGTAGCGCACTGGTCGGGAAAATGCTGGCAACGGAGGCCGGATATAGTCATGTCTATTCCTTGGACAAGGGCGTTCACGGCTGGAGTGCGGAAAGCAAGCCGCTATTGGCTCAGTAGCCATTAAATGCTGGTCAAGTGGTATTCGTAACATCCTGTCGCGGAATTGAGGATTTATGACGAAGAATTGCCGCTAAGCATGAATGGCACGGGGATGATTATTGTCAACAAGTTAAGTACGGATGAAGTGTAAGGCTTGCCTTGCAATAGTTCGCAACGGCTTGCAAACACCAGCAAGGCAAGCCTTGCACTCCCAGAGTAGGCAAATCCCGACCCACAACTTAGTTTGCAGATTGAAGGCATTCAAGCCCCTGCAAAGAACCGCTACCATGAGAAAGGGTGATCTTAAGGAGCTTAAAATAGGGCTTTCCTTGGGAAAGGGTAACTTTAAGGAGCTTAAAATAGGGCTTTCCTTGGGAAAGAGTGACTTTAAGGAGCTTAAAATAGGGCTTTCCTTGGGAAAGGGTGACTTTAAGGAGCTTAACATAGGGTTTTCCGTGGGAAAGGGTGATGTTTAGGAGCTTAAAATAGGGTTTTCCGTGGGAAAGGGTAATGTTTAGGAGCTTAAAATAGGGCTTTCCTTGGGAAGGAGTGATTTATAGGAGCTTAAAATGCCTCTTTCCTTGGGAAAGGGGTATTTTTAGAGTCTTGGAAGAGGGCAAATGCAGGAAATTGGAAATTTTAGCGGCGTAGCCCGAATGAAGCGAAGCGTAATCCGGGTTTCCGGGCCACGATAAACCCGGATAACCCAAACAAACCCCATGGGCAACGGCGGTATCCGTCCGGTTTCGTGCCATGTCCGCGCCGGATTACACCGCAAAGCGTCTCCTTACGGGTTGACTACGCTGGCTGTCCCGTATCCGTGCGACGTTTATGCCGTTCCCGCATGCAATCGCAAGCCCAGCGCCTTCACCACTTTCAGGATGGTGACAAATTCCGGGTTGCCCTCGCCGGACAGCGCACGGTAAAGGCTCTCGCGCGAAAGTCCGGCATCGCGAGCCACTTGCGTCATGCCGCGTGCGCGGGCGATGGTCCCCAGCGCTTTGACGATGAAAGCCGGATCGTCCCCGGCCTCTTCCAGACAAGCTTCAAGATATTCCGCCATATCCTCCTCGGTATTCAGGTGTTCGGCGGAATCCCATTTACGCAATTGTACGGTTCCCATAATGCTCCCCTAAAGTTCGCGCGCCAGTTGCAGCGCAGTCTTGATGTCTCGGTCCTGGCTGGACTTGTCACCGCCCGCCAGCAAAACCACGATCTCGAATCCCCGCTGTGTGAAATACACGCGGTAGCCCGGCCCCGCATGGATGCGCAACTCGGACACCCCTTCGCCCACCGGCTTACAATCGCCAAAATGGCCGAACTCGACAAAGTCGATACGCGCCTGAATCCGCCGTTTCGCTTGGCGATCCTTGAGGTGCGAGAACCAATCGTCGAAGACAGGGGTGGTGAGGATCGTTTTCATGGATAAATCGTAGCCTATAAGCTACACACAATCAAGAAGATTGACACCCGCTCGGATTCCCTTACGGTCAGACAAGCCGCCGAAGGCCATTGCCGTAGAAGATATGCTATCCCGTCCACAGCATAAAGGATTTTCGAAATGCAGCGTTGCAGTCAGCCCGGATAGTGCCTGTCCTGAGCGAAGTCGAAGGACGAAGCTTAATCTAGATTTCCGGGCCAGGATAAACCCGGATACCCCGCCGGATTCCACATGGGCAGAAGAGGGTGGGCAACGTCTTTTTGTTGCCCACCATTCCGTCAAATCCCGTGGCATGGTTCGCGTGGGCAGACGATAGAGCCGTCTGCCTACCCTACCGGGCTTGGGTCTGCCTTATAACCGGATTTAATACACCTCGCCATGGCTGCCCACTGCGACAAAGACGATCTCTTGTTCCCGTATCTCCAATTCAAGGGTGATGCGGTATTGCATGGAGATTGATGCGGAATGTAGCCCGGTCAACCGACCTTTTAATGGATGCAAACGCAGAGATGGATGCATGGGATTCTGCTCCAACAACAAAAGGGTTTTGAAGTATCGATCCCGCAAATCGGGATGTTTTTTCAGAAACTCATTTTCCCTTTTGCGATAAAGCCCAGGGAAAATCAGCTTATAGGGCATTCTCGTTCAATTCTTTTTGCAGGCGTGCGATATGTTCCTTGGCTGTAGTTTCCAAAACATCGCCCTCGGCAATCGACCGACGTGCTTCCTCCCAAGCGGAATGGAGTTCCGCTTCGCGAAATTGCTCGTAATGAGCGATGTCCATCACCACATAGCGCGGTCTGCCACGCACACTGATGATGGCCTCGTCCTGATTTTCTAGGGCAGACTCAAGAACCGAGATGCCTCGGGACTTCAGATCATTGGCGGTGATGGTTTTCATGGCACTCTAAGGCAGTCTGTCAACAGGATGATTCTACGCACGGTAAGGCAAGGCATCAAGGATTTTTGAAATGCGGCGTGGTAGTCAGCTCGGATAGTGCCTGTCCTGAGCGAAATCGAAGGGCGAAGCGTAATCCGGGTTTCGGGACCACGATATACCCGAATGCCCAAAACATACCCCACGGGCAACACGGCAGTATCCGTCCGGTTCAGTGCCATGTCCGCCCCGGATTGCGCCGCAGGGCGGCTCCATCCGGGCTACGGTTCGCCATAATCATTGGATGGTTCCGAATAGGTATTGCCCCAATCGGCGGGGTAAATGCCTTTTTCGACATATTGATGGAAGGTCGAATACGGCCAATCCGATACTCGTTTAACCCAGCCATGTTTGACGGGGTTGTAGTGAATATAGTCGATGTGATGCGCATAATCGGTTTCGTCGTAAATCGTGTGTTCCCAAAATCGGCCTTGCCATAGGTCATATTCGCCTCGTTCGTTTTTGTTGATTGGCAATCCCGCCTTGACGAGGCGGCGGGTAAACCGGCCTTTAATCAGTTTCCACCGATTGGAATAGTTATCATCAACCGGTGGCAAGGTCCAAACCGTGTGTAGGTGTTCCGGCAACACCACCCACGCATCAATATGAAAGGGTTTTTCGCGCAATACCGAGCGGACGCATTCCCGCAAATCATCAACCCAATCCACCAACACCGATGATTTACGGTTTTGCAAGGTGACGGTGAAGAAATACGTCCCGCCCATCACCCGATTGCGCCGATATAAAACCATGTTGTTTCCCCATTTCATTTAGCCCATTGGTGTAGCCCAGTAGTGTAGCCCGGATGGAGCCGCTCTGCGGCGGAATCCGGGTTTCCAAAATGTAGTCCGTTGATGTAGCCCGGATGGAGCAAAACGTAATCCGGGTTATCTAAATTATTACCTGTTGGCGTAGCCCGGATGGAACGAAGTGGAATCCGGGTTTCCGGGCTCCAATAAACCCGGATACCCGAAACCATACCCCACGGGCAACACGGCGGTATTCGTTTGGTTCCGTGCCATGTCCATCCCGGATTGCGCCGCAGAGCGGTTCCATCAGGGTTATGCACCGTTGTAGCCCGGATGGAGCGAAGCGTAATCCGGGGTTCCGGGTTACGACATACCCGGATACCCAAAACATACCCCACGGTCAACACGGCGGTATTCGTCGGGTTTCGTGCCACGTCCATCCCGGATTGCGCCGCAGAGCGGCTCCATCCGGGCTACGCTGGCTACGCTGGCTGTAGCCCGGATGGAGCGAAGCGTAATCCGGGTTTTGGGGCCACGATAAACCCGGATACCCAAAACATACCCCACGGGCAACAAGGCGGTATCGGTTGGGTTCCGTGCCATGTCAATCCCGGATTACGCCGCAGGGCGGTTCCATCAGGGTTATACGCCGTTGTAGCCCGGATGGAGCGAAGCGTAATCCGGGTTTCCGGTCCACGATAAACCCGGATACCAAAGCCATACCTCATGGGGAACGCGGCGGTGTCCGTCAGGTTTCGTGCCATGTCCGCCCCGGATTACGCCGCAAAGCGGCTCCATCCGGGCTACGCTGGCTACGCTGGCTACGCTGGCTACGCTGGCTGGTTGGATTATTGAGATGTCCAAGTAGAAAGAGTCGTGCTGATAATTAGTCTAGTGGCTAAAAGTGATCTATTCAGTTTGTAAAAAGGTTCGCGTGTTCTTTTCGGAACGGGTACGACTGTACCTGGTGCTTCGTTGAATTTTCTGCGACTATAACTTATACAATTATCATCAATAGGATATATGCTTTTGCTTCCTCGCTCTCTTTTAAGCATTTCTATCATTAACGCATCTTGTTCTGGAGTTGTTTTTTTGTATTGCTTTATCTCACCGCCATGATCTGTATCCTCGTAAACCTCGCCCATAAGTGTCGAAAGATTTAAACCATTACTGGAAGAATAATAGTCTCCATTAGGATCGCCAACATTAACGCTTTCATGTAGCGGCACCTCATTCGAATTCGGCCCTTCTATCCAGACATCTTTACCTTTTCTATCAACCCAATTTATTGGGTCATTCGCAACATAACTAAACAACCCTGTCTGTCCTCCATTAAATAGGATCGGATCTTTCGCGGTCCATCTGCCAGTAATTGCATCATAATCCCTAGCTCCAAACCGGACTAAGCCAGTATCCCTGTCATACAACCCGCCGGCAAACCCAAACGGTTGGAATCCGGGGTTGGTGTCCATCAGCACATTGCCGAATTCGTCGTAATCCATGCGCTGGATGACGAAGCCATCGGAAGCCCGCACGACGAGGCGGGGGCTACCGAGGTGGTCTTTCACCAGCCGATAAGTGACACCGCCTTTCACCATGTAATCCGGCACATTGACTCCCGTGGCGTAGACAAAACGCGCCACGAGGTTGCCGCTGCCGTCGAGTTCGGCGATGGGTTTGAGTTGGTCTTGCCAGAGGAAGGCTTGTTTCAATACGCCATTGACTTTTTTGCCGATGCGGCGGTTTTGGCCGTCAATGACATAATCTAGTGTATTACCGTTACTCAGTTCCACATGGCGGAGGTTGCCCAGTACGTCATAGGCATAGGTTGTTATAGAACCCTCTCCCCCAACCCCTCCCCCAGTGGGGGAGGGGAGTATGGTTTTGGTTTTCAACTCGCCATTGGCGGTGTAGCTATAACTCGCCCCGCCATAGGTCAATAGCCGGTCTTGGGCATCATAAGTGCCTTCGGCGACGAATGCGCCTTCGTATTTCAGGCGGTTGCCGTTGGCATCATAGGTATACTTGGCTTGCAATCCATTATTCTTGCGAACTTCCGCCAAACGTCCTGCCGTATCGTAGGTGTAATCATAAACATCGGTGACACCGGCTAGGGTTTCCTGCTTTTGGGTGATGCGACCTAGCTTGTCGCGGGTGAAGACGGTTTTGAATTGCCCGGTTCCGTCATAGCTGGCGGCGTATTGGGTCATCTCGCCAAAGCCGTTGTAACTCAGGCTGTCGGTTTGTTTGCCCAAGGCCGTGCCGGTCAACAAGCCGTTTTGGGCGCTGCGGCTCAGGGTCAAATCCCCAACCTTGGTCAATAGGCTGTCGGCATCGTATTGCAGGCTGACCAAGTTCGCGCCGTTGACTTTCAACGAGTTGACGCGGAAATCATTGTCATAGCCATACCCCACGGTGAAGGTCGGGCTTGCCCCGCCGACTAAGTTCCAGCCGGTTTGGGTCAAGAGTGCGCCGTTGTAGGTGAAAAACAAGGCGATGTTGTCCGGCGTGGTGGTTTTGACCAATTTGCCGGTGCTGGCATTGTAGCTGTGGGTGGTCGCGCCGTCTGGCGTGGTCAATTGGCTCAAGCGGCCCGCGCTGTCGTAGGCAAAATTCACTGTCAGCGTGTCGGGCCGGGTGATTTTGGTCAGTTGCTTGTCGGTGTTGTACTGATACCGGGTGCTGTTGAGTCCCGCCGCCACATCGGGCGGGGCGTATTCCTGTTGTTGGTCCACGGCATCGTAGCTGAACAGATGCGGCGGCTGGCCCGGTGGGGTCAGCGAGGCCAGATTGCCGTTCTTATCGTAAGTGAAGTCTATCGTGTTGCCGTCGGGCAGGGTTTGCTTGGAAACCCGTCCGGCCAAGTCATAGGTGAAGCTGCCCGTGCGCCCGTAAGCATCGGCGATGCTGGCAAGATAGCCTTGCGGGTTATAGGCGAGGTTGATGAGCCGCTCGTCCGCGCCCGTGCCTTGGCTAATCTTGGCTAGTCGGCCTTGGGCATCATAGCTGTTGCTGACGGCGGCAATGCCGGTAACCTGGGTGCCGGTGACACGCCCCAAAGCATCCAAGGTTCGGGTGCTGATGCGCCCCGCCGCGCTGGTGGTGGTTTCGGTCTTGTTGGCGACCGTATAGACACGGGTAGTGGTGCGGCTGTTGACCGTCACGGTGTCGGTCAGGCTGGTGGTGCTTAACGGGTTACTAGGGTCGCTGAGGGTCTGCGTCCGGCTGGCGGTTTGGGTGAGGCTCAACCCGCCGGTGGTCATGGTTTGGCTGGTGACAATTGGTGCTTGCATCCCAAAACGCGGGTCCGGGCCTTGCACGACGGTGTTCACCGTGCCGTCAGGCAGGGTGGTTTTCGTGGTTCCGTCGGTTTGTTCCAACTGGGTGGTTTGGGTTCCGTCGGGGGCGGTGTTGGTCATTAACCGGTTGCCGGTGCTTAAGTTTTCCAGCTTATAGTTAAAGTTAAGGTTTTCGGAGGTCGAGCGAGTCACTTCATAGCCGGAAGCCAAGGTTTGCCGCGCCAAGGTTTGGAAGCCCCCGACGGCATTTTGATCTTTCGTCAACCGCCCAAGCTCGTCGTAAGTGAAGGTCGAGGCGTTGCCACGCGGGTCTTTGAACGCGGTCATCAGCCCATCGGCGGTGTAGGTCATCGCGTAGGCTTCCCCCGCCGGATTGGTCGCCGAGGCCAAATAGCCGCTCTCATCCAAGCTCAATTCGGTGCGTTGCCCAAACGGCGCGATGATGGCGGTCGGCTCTCCGAGCGCATTGCGTTCAATCGCCGTGATATTGCCATTGGCATCGGTGACTTTAATCAACCGGCCTTGGCTGTCATAGCCAAAGGTCAACAGGGTTGCGCCGGTCAGGGCGTTGCGGGTGGACAGATGCTTGCCAGCACTGTCGAAGCGGTAGATTTCCGCGCCGTCTTCGGAGGGGATAATGATTTCGTCAACATTGTAACCGGGCAAGGTCGGGGAGACTCGACGGATTCTCACATAATCAGTAACATACAAGCTGCCATCAGCACCGACCGCCAATCCCCTTGGATAAAGCAGCATTGCCTGGGTCGCCGGTTCGCCATCGCCGCTGTAACCAGACTTTCCATTGCCTGCCACCGTGGTGATAATGCCGTCTGGTGTGACTAGACGGATTCTGTAATTTTGCCAATCTGAAATGTATAGGTTCCCATTTGCGCCGACTGCTACACCCTGTGGATAATTCAGCGCGGCCTGAGTTGCTGGCCCGCCATCACCGCTGTAACCCTTTGTTCCATTGCCCGCCACCGTGGTAATGATGCCATCCGGTCTGACTCGGCGAACCTTATTGCCAGTCTCGTCAACAAAATAAAGACTGCCATCCGCACCAACCGCCACACTTGACGGACTATAAAAGTTCGCTTGGGTGGCCGGCCCGCCGTCGCCGCTGTCACCTACACCTCCGTTCCCAGCCACCGTGCTGATGATGCCGTCTGATCCAACACGGCGGACACGACTGTTATGTTTATCTGCTATGTACAGGCTTCCGTCCGCGCCGACCGCCACATCTGTTGGTGCAAAAAACCTTGCTTGGGTCGCCGGCCCGCCATCGCCGCTAAATCCGAAATTTGCGTGGCCTCCATAGCCGGCCATTGTGGTGATGATGCCGTCGGGACCTACCCGGCGTATTCTTGAGTTAAAAGAATCAGTGAAATAGAAGCTACCATTCGCACTGACCGATATACCCGCTGGAAAATCCATTCCTGCCTGGGTTGCTGGCCCGCCGTCACCGTAGGAAGAAGTAGGATATCCAACACCGGCCACGGTGTTGATGATGCCATCCGGTGCGACTCGGAGGATAGTACTGTGCGTTTCATCCGTTAAATACACACTGCCATCCGCGCCTACCGCCACATCTGTTGCGGAACCCAGTTTTGCCTGAGTCGCTGGCCCGCCGTCGCCTTCAACGGGGGAACCATATGGACTAGTTTGACCATTGCCCGCCACCGTGGTGATAACATTGCTGGCCACCCCATTCACACTGCGCCGCTGCCCATCACCCATATACAGCATTTTGCCAATGGGATCATAATGATGCTGTGCGCTCAACTGCCAGCCACCCAATTTAGAAAACGATGGTGGCATACCTAAAAAAGCCGCTTCGCTAGTTTGGGTCAGCCGCACCGCCCTATCTCGTCCGATAATTTTGGCCGGTATCCATTGACCGCTAGCGACACCGAAACTTCGGGCCATAAGGGGGGGTAGGTTATAATACCCGTCATAAACATAGGTGGTGGTCACTCTGGCGGTTTGCTGCCCAAACACAGGCCGACCCCATGCATCCAAGCCATCCCATTGATAGGTATAAGTTTGATTCGGATTGGCAGGGAAGCTCTGTTTAAAGGTCTTGCCCGCTACCGTCACCTCTAATTCAATGCGTTTTGGTATTGCCGTCCCGAAGCTTGTGGATAGAGGGATAGTCATGGAATAGGCATCCCTGTTCCCTAGCATTCGGTCACTGCGATAGTTTAGCGACAAGCCCGTGCCGGCGATGGGCAGGGTTTCGCCCATTGTTTGGCTTTGGCATTCGATGATGGAGCCTCTGCTGCAACTCGGCTTGTCGGGTTTGTCTTTATTTTCAGTTTTGGGCGGTGGCTGATTCGGCGGGGTTGCACCGGGCGGTGGACTGGCAGGGTAATTGAGGTCATAGGTTGACAGATGCGCCAGCAAAGCCCGCCACAGCGTTTTGCCGCCTGGATAAGCCGCCAGCTTGGCCCGTTCGGCATCGGTGATTTTCAAAGAACTCAGCTTGGTCGCATCATCCGCCGCGCCATCGCCGTCCGCGTCGATGTCCGCCAGACCGTTGGTGATGCTCAGAATCTTGATGACCTTGCCATCGTCGGACGGAATCCATGCATTTTTGGTTTTGTCCCAATACGCAACCGGCACTTGAATGCCGACCGGCATGTTGAGGAAATTGTCCACATAAAACGGCACGGGCTGGCTGAACAGCACATCCTTCCCGGCGATTTTGGTGGTGGCTTCGTCCGCCGAGAGTTCCACCGCGTAGGTGTAGCCGCTGGTGGGCGGCAACGGACCCGGCATTTTCTTGGGTCCGTCCGAGCCTACCGTGTATTCGGTCGCGCGGAAATGCAGTTGCGACACGGTGCGGGTGGTTCCGTCCGGGTTGTAGACTTGCGCCGTCACCCCTTGCGGGATCATCAAGGTGGCTTGGCGTTGCCCGTCGCTGTCAATGACCACGCTACCTTGAGCGACTTTCATCGGCTCGGGTGAGTTCAGGTTTAGCGTCGTCACCTTGCTGTCTTTGGCAATCAGCACGGCATCTTCCACGACTGCATAACCCTGCCAAGGCACATTCAACACGTTGCGTTGGGTCGGCAAATAGCCGTCTTTGTTGAACACCATGGTCAATTGACCGCCGCCATTCACGGCGAGGTCATACGCGCCATCGCTGCGGGTTTTGGTTTGGCCCAATTCGGGATGGTTCAAAATACTGACGATGACACCCGGCAAGGCTAGGTTTCCATCCGCCAACACCCGCCCACGGATCACCGCCGCCCGTCTGGCTTCGATGGTTCCGGGGGCCACGCCGGTTTGAATTGCATTTGGCCCGCTATAGAGAAATTCGGTAGAGGCCGAAACTGTGGTGGCGACGGTTTGATCGACGGGTGGGGCCACGGTTGCCGGGTTCGGCGGCAGGCCGGTGTCGGGACCGAGCGAGACTATATAATCCACCGCCGTTCCGATGCTGACTTTGGCATTCGCCGCCGGGGTTTGTTGGATGACGCGCCCGTCCGCCACGCTGTCACTGTGCTGGAAGCTGGCTGTGCCGAGGTTTAGCTTGTTTTGTTGAATCAGGCTCTCGCCTTCGCTTCGGGCTAGGCCAGTGACTTGGGGAACCAGGGTTTCATTGCTGGCTATGGCAGTCACTTGGACGGCAAATGCTTGCGTACCCGTGCCGCCGTTGCCGTCAGTGACGGTAACTGCCACAGAGAAAGGCCCGCCCACGGTAGGCTGCGCCCATTCAAGCAAGCCGCTGGACGGATGGATAACCATGCCGTTGGGCGCGGTCGTCAAGCTGAAAATTAGGCTGTCGTTTTCGGGATCGGTTGCCGTCACCTGATAGCTATAAGCTTGCCCCTCCGTGCCGGTGGTGACGGGTGTGGAAGTGATTTGCGGCGGACGGTTAAGCACAGGCGAAGCGACGATATGCCTAGCCGTAAGCGGGTGCAATCTTATCCAAGACCGATTGTTCATCCATTGCCAGATGCCATTGGGTCCGAAGTCAAGCACCAAATCCTGCTGGCTGTTGTCATCCAAGAACGCAGGGGTCAGCGATACCGGCGACAAATTATGAAGCTTGACCCAATCATGATTGTTCATCCACAGCCAAAGCCCCAAGCCTTTGCCAAAGTCGATGACTAAATCGGCTTGGTTGTTCCCGTCCAAATCGGCTGCGACGATATTGACCGGCGATAGATTATGCACTTTGACCCAAGCTTTACCATTCAGCCTGTACCAAAGCCCGGATGAGGCACTGAAGCTGATGGCAATGTCTTCTTGCCCATTGCCGTCAAAATCGCCAGAGCTCATGGCGATGACAGCCAGCTTATGGACGCTTACCCAATCCTTGTTGTCCGTCCATTGCCAGAGACCATCGGAACCAAAACCGAAGAGTAGGTCTTGTAGTGTATTGTCATTGGCATAAACCGGGTCGGACAGGGACGGGGACAAATCATAAAGCTTCTCCCATAATTGGTTATTCATCCATGCCCAAAGCCCCAAATCTTTGCCAAAACTGACGGACAAATCCGCCTTGCCATTGCCATCCAGATCAGAGGCAGCAATGTTGATGGGTGAAAGTCCATGCAACTTTACCCATGTTTGATTGTTCATCAACGCCCAAAGACCCTTCGGGGGTCCAAAATTGATGACAACATCTGTTTTCCCATTACCCTCCAAATCAGCAGAAACGATTTGAACGGCATTTGACTTGTCCAGCCTGTCCCACAGTCCTGTTGTTCTGTAGTAATGCCAAACCCCCTGCTGGTCAAAGTCCAAGATCAAATCATCCTTGCGAGTGAATGACGCGCTGACGGCTTTGGTTTGATCTAGATTCAGTTGGCAGGCAAGGGTTCCACTGCAATCACCTCCCCAACTGCTAAACACATAACCGAGTTCCGGGGTGGCAGACAGGGTGACGGAGGAGGCGGGCGGAAATTCGCCACTGCAAGTGATCGGGCAGTTAATGACCGGGCTGCTTGGGCTTGTGGAGTTGACGCGACCTTTACCGGAGAGGGTGACGGTTAGATTAGGCTGGGCGGCAAGGTTTGTGGGATATATCACCCAAGCCAGCAGGAAAATCAATGCCAAAAATGCAAAAGAGTGAGTTGAAACAACGCTCTTGTTTGAGTGCCGCTGCAATTTATTCATCACAATCGTTTCCTTCTTTCCAGCCTGACCTACCGGATGGGTGTAATAGATTGGCTAAAATTTTGCCCCAACAGAGAGGGGTTTGTCCATAGGTTTAGGCAAAAATGGTAGCCCGGATGGAGCCGCTCTGCGGCGCAATCCGGGATGAATGTGTACGGAATAAATTAATCTTATAAAAACCTTTCGCCCTGATCTGTCGAAATGCGAAGTTTTTCGAGGTTACCTAAAGATTAAACCGCCTCATGAGTTCCCCCCCATGCAATTTGAGCCAGCGCCGCTCCTCGGCGTAGTGGGGCAGATGCTTTGCCACTAGTGACCAAAATGCGGGTGAATGGTTGCGCTCGGCAATATGGCACAACTCATGGACGATGACATATTCCAATACCGATTCCGGGGCAAGGGCCAGCAACCAGTTAATATTGATGTCATTGCGTGGCCCACAACTGCCCCAGCGGGTTTTCATGTGCTTTATCCTAATTTCCCGTTGGCGCAGATTGCAACGCGGGGCATGACGTTCGGCAAGCAAGGCCACTCGTACTCGCAACCATCGGCTCACCCAGGCATAAAACGCTCTCAGGGCCACTTCGTCACGCATTTCCTTTAAACCTTGGGGCAGGGCAATATGCACCGCTTCATCGACAGCAACCCGCACCCTACTGCTGGGCGCTTCTTGGATGAGCAGGGGAATCTCTTTGCCGCGCCATGGCAGGGTTGAACACGCAGTAAAATTTTCTGTGGGAGGAATCAGGCTGGCCTTGCCATTTAATTCCAACAACTTCTCTTCTGCCCAAGCCTTATGTTGGTTTAAAAATGCGAGCGCTTGAGCTTCGGCGACTCCTTTTGGGATGACCAACTCGATCAACCCCGGCTTGACCGCCAACCGCAAACGCTTGGCTTTGGCGCTGCGGCGGATTTGTATGGAATCTGTTGAAGTCAGTGGTTGCTTTTTGGCGGGGGCAAGCTTCATGGCTTAAGCACTGCCTTTGCGGATGGAAGCCACTGTGAGTTCAATATTGCCCGCCGGGCGTTGCCAAATGACTGTGTCATCGACTTGGGCATCCATCAACGCACGGGCCAATGGCGAGACCCAACTGATTTTTCCCGAAGCGACATCGGCCTCATCTTCCCCGACAATCGAAAAACAGAGGGTGTTATCCTCAGGGTCGACCACCTCCACGGTGGAACCAAAATGCACGTGGTTATCCGACTGGGTGCTTGGATTCACCAACACGGCAGTTCTAGCCCGTTCATCATAGTAGCGCAAATCCCGCTCAACGGACTTCAATCTCTGCCGGATGGCGATGTCATCGCTGCCGGTCAATTCGTGGCGTAGGGCTTGCAGTTCACGAACCTTGTCGTGCAGCAAGCGCGCACCCGTTGGGGTGACATAATTTGGGTTGGGACTGACGGGGCGGGCGGGCAACTCGTCAGTTGCCACATCGTCGTCGATCTCTTTGGTGAATGCTCGGCTCATAATAGGTTTTTCTTAGGCATGAAGATTATTCCCTAGGATAATGCGTGATCTAACAAATGGCTTGTTAGGTTTGGAATGCAATTTTATACAAAGTCTATGTGGATTCGATAGAGGATTTTGAATTTGCCAAATTTAGCCCCACTAGGCAGGGCCGATATTGATACAGTAAGCAACCTGAAGCCTGATTTTTCCATTCTCCCCCAGCCCTCCTATGCCTAGAATTGTTGCCGTTCCTTGCTCAATATTCCTTTTGCTGCTGCTGTTTGCACCGACTCAATCCTTCAGTGCATCAGTCGAGCAGCAAAGGGAGGGGTTTTTGCAAGCCGAGCAAGCGATTAAACATGGACAATCTGCGGAAGCTTTGGCGTTGATGGAAACATTGAAAGATTATCCATTATATCCTTACCTACTTTTTCAAAAGCTGATGTTGGAATTGGATAATGCTCCGCCGATAGAGGATTACCTCAACCGATATGGGCAATATAGGGAAGCCATTCTACTGCGTCAGCGCTGGTTGGAGAATCTCGCAAAGCAGGGTTCATGGGCGGCCTATGCCAAGCATTATCGCGAAACCGATAATTTCAACTTGCAGTGTCACTATTATTTGTCCCTAAGCAAACTAGGCCGTGAGAAAGAAGCCTTGGCGGGGGCTGAAAAGCTCTGGCTCACAGGGACTTCGTTGCCGGAAAGTTGTGATAGTTTGTTTGCCCTCTGGCGGACTAGCCCCCAGTATACCCCCGACCATGCTTGGAAGCGATTTGCCTTGGCAATGCAGGCGGAAAATATCGCATTGGCCGATCGTTTAAGTGCTTTATTGCCTGAAACAATGGCTAGGCAGGCGGTGCTATGGAAACAGGTTCATGACAATCCACGCCTTATTCTGTCATGTTCAAGCTTAAATCCGCAAGAGACTACATCCGGCCAGATGTTTGCTTATGGCATAGACCGCTTGGCTGCCGATGATCCCTTGTCGGCACAAACTGCTTGGTTACTGCACAAAGGCCGTTTCTCCATCGATGCGGGGGAAGCCACGCGTTTGGATAGACGCACGGCTTTGGCGTTGGCGGGTCAGCGGCTCGATCAAGCGGGAGCTTATTTGCAAGATTTCCCCAACAGTAATGCCGACCAGCAAATTCGGGGTTGGCGAGTTCGGTCTGCATTGTCCCGGCAAGACTGGATGGGTGTACTGGCAGCCATCGACTTGTTGTCTGCCGAGGAAAAAAAACAAGCCCAATGGCTTTACTGGAAAGGCCGTGCCTTGGAAAGCCTAGGGGACGGTGCGGGGGCAAGGGAAAGTTACCAACTTGCCGCCAAGGAGAAGGATTATTTTGGCTTCAATGCAGCCGACAGAGTCGGGCTTGATTATGCGATCACGTCAAAACCTAGGCTGGTTGCCGAGGATGAATTGAATCGATTGGCTGACAAGCCCCCGTTTCCCGCCATCCGGGAGCTTCTTATTCTAAATCGGGAGGCATGGGCACGTGGTGAATGGTTCCATGCCATCAAATTGTTGCCGCCTAGTGAACTATTGACCGCCGCAAAATTGGCCCAACGCTGGGGCCAGGACAATCTCGCGATCAACACAGCCATCAAAGCAGGGGAGGGGGATGATTTGTCTTTGCGCTTCCCCTTAGGGTCTAAGCCAATCGTGCTTGAAGCCGCTCAGTCCTATGCTGCCGACCCGTCAATGATTTATGCCATGGTTCGTCGGGAGAGTGCATTTGACCCTAATGCCGGTTCGACTGCTGGAGCCAAGGGACTCATGCAGCTCGTGCCGTCCACTGGCGAGTTGATGGCAAGGCATTTGGGTGAAAATTTCCCCTCGGCAAATTCCTTGCTAGAGCCAGAACGTAATTTACGTTATGGCATTGCCTATTTTAAGGAACTGATGGAAAAGTTTCGCAATCACTTTGCGTTGGCGGCTGCGGCATACAATGCCGGGCCAAATCGGGTCGAGCGTTGGCTTCCCAACGATCATTCAATGTCGGCTGATATATGGGTGGAAACCATGCCTATCAACGAAACTCGGCAGTATGTCGCCGCCGTGTTGTCCTATGCAGTCATTTACCAAGTACAATTGGGCCAGCCATTGCGAAGGATTAGCGAGTTTCTGCCAGTGGTTCCAATCGGCTCCAAGTCTGCTGCGAAGCCTGAACGATCCGTCTCCGTGCCAGTTTGCGACTGAGAAATTCTTTTCAAAGCGGTCAAAAATGATGTTTTAGGGAGGTAAAGTGATTTTTGGCAGTTTTTTTTCTTCCGACTGCTGAATTTATTTTTCAACTGAGCGATAATACGAGCCTTTTTCGAGATCGCTGGTCTTAGGAACAACTATAACAATGCACATTCAGCAGAACAGTTACACCCTGGAAGAATTGCTTCAATGCGGTCGAGGAGAGTTATTCGGACCCGGCAATGCGGAGTTACCCCTTCCGCCCATGCTGATGTTCGACCGCATCACCCAAATCAGTTCGGCTGGTGGCAGCCACGACAAAGGTTTAATCATCGCCGAGTTGGATGTTAAGCCGGATTTATGGTTTTTCGACTGTCATTTTCAAAATGACCCTGTCATGCCGGGTTGCTTGGGGTTGGATGCCATGTGGCAAATGGTGGGGTTTTATCTCGGTTGGATGGGTGGGCCCGGTAGGGGGCGCGCTTTGGGTGTAGGAGAGGTAAAATTCCGGGGTCAGGTGTTACCTCATCATAAACTGGTTACCTATCGGATCAACTTAAAGCGTGTGATCATGCGAAAACTGGTCATGGGTATCGCCGATGCCGAGATGGAATGTGATGGGAAAGTGATTTATGAAGCCACCGACCTTCGGGTTGGTTTATTCACTTCCACAGATGATTTCTGAGTGAGCCAAAAGGTATGAAACGAGTAGTAGTGACGGGTATTGGCATTGTATCTAGTATAGGAAACAATCAAGCCGAAGTCAGGGCATCCTTATATGAAGGACGGTCAGGGATTTGCTTGAGCGAGGAATATCGCGATATAGGGTTTCGTAGTCATGTCCATGGTCTAGTGCGCTTAGACGTGGATAACATGATTGACCGAAAAATTCGCCGATTCATGGGAGAGGGTGCTGCGTATAATTACATTGCGATGCTGGAAGCCATTGCGGATTCCGGCCTCGAAGACAGCTTGGTGTCCAATCCTAGAACCGGCTTGGTCATGGGTTCTGGCGGACCTTCCACGGCTAATTTGTTATTGGCGTGGGACAGTTTCCGTGAAAAGGGAGTGAAAAAAGTCGGGCCTTATATGGTGCCTCGCACCATGAGTAATACCAACTCTGCCTGCCTTGCCACACCCTTTAAGATCAAGGGCATCAACTATTCAATCAGTTCCGCCTGTGCAACCAGTGCGCATTGTGTGGGCAATGGTGCCGAGCAGATTCAGTTGGGCAAGCAGGATATCGTGTTCGCTGGCGGTGGCGAGGAATTGCATTGGACTTTGAGTGTGTTATTTGATGCCATGGGTGCATTGTCTTCCAAATACAATGACACTCCTGATACGGCCTCCAGACCTTATGACGTGACCCGCGATGGATTTGTGATTTCCGGGGGTGGCGGGGTGTTGGTGCTGGAGGAGTTGGAGCATGCCAAGGCCCGAGGAGCAAAGATCTATGGTGAGTTAGTGGGTTATGGCGCTACGTCCGATGGTTACGATATGGTTCAACCGTCGGGGGAAGGGGCAGCGAGATGTATGCAGCAAGCCATGTCCACCATTCACGAACCCATAGATTACATCAATGCTCACGGCACTAGCACCCCGGTCGGGGATGTTAAGGAATTGCAAGCAGTTAAAGATGTTTTCGGTGACAAGGTGCCGCCACTGGCTTCCACCAAATCGCTTTCCGGTCATGCCTTGGGTGCTGCCGGGGTTCACGAAGCCATTTATTCATTGCTAATGATGAAAGATAATTTCATCAGTGCGTCAGCCAATATTCGTGAACTCGACCCTGGTGCCGACGGTGTTCCCGTTGTGCTTAACCGAGTCGAAAATGCTAATTTGAACACCGTCATGTCCAATAGCTTCGGTTTTGGCGGCACAAACGCCACCTTGATCTTTCAGCGGTATGACGGGTAAACAATCGGCGGTCCTGCCGTTATCCGAAAAACAACGCTTTGAATTTAACAAGTTAAAAAAGCGTTTGCGGCGGCAGGTCGGAGAAGCCATTGCTGATTATGGAATGATTGAGGAGGGAGACAAGCTGATGGTTTGCCTCTCCGGTGGAAAGGATTCGTTCACCATGCTGGACATCCTGCTAAGCCTCAAGCTCAACGCCCCGGTTAGCTTCGATATTGTCGCTGTCAATTTGGATCAAAAGCAGCCCGGATTCCCTGAGCATGTCCTGCCGCAGTATTTGGCTGAATGTGGCGTAGACTTCCACATCATCGAGCAAGACACCTATAGCGTGGTCAAGCGTGTCGTGCCGGAAGGCCAGACCACCTGTGGGTTATGTTCAAGACTGAGGAGGGGCGCACTTTATCGCTATGCCAGCGACAATGGCATCACGAAAATTGCATTGGGCCATCACCGGGACGACATTTTAGAAACGTTCTTTCTGAATTTATTCCATGGAGGAACCCTCAAGGCCATGCCGCCCAAATTGCTCAGTGACGACAGCAAGCACATAGTGATTCGTCCATTGGCCTATTGCAAAGAAAGGGACATCGCCGAGTATGCCCGTCTGCGTGATTTCCCGATCATCCCGTGCAATCTTTGCGGTTCCCAGCAAAACCTCCAGCGCCAGGCCATGAAAGAAATGCTCAGTGAGTGGGACAAACGTTTTCCGGGGCGGCGTGACACTATCTTTGGCGCATTGAAAAATGTCGCCCCCTCGCATCTGGCCGACCCGGCCGTCTTCGATTTTGCCCATCTGGAACAATTACGCAACAGTGTGCAGCGCCAAGCCGACAATGATGAAGGCTTGGATATATTGTCAATGTAAGGAATGGCAAGTCGGCAGCAATTCTCATTATGAGGCAAAGCGTTGATGTATAACCCGTCATTCCTGCCGGGAAGCAGGAATCCAGTCACATGGACGTGAAACTAGGATTTGCCATTCATGTTTAATCAGACACTTATGCACCGACAAGTTACCATCCATGGCACTGGATTCCGGCAGTCCATGCCGGAATGACGGCGTTATAGCCATAATGAGAATTGCTGGCAAGTCGGCAACAAGCTTGACGGCATCAAATTCTGTTGGAAAGAAACCTCCCGGCTTATCTTTGGTTCGCAGCCCACCTAGGCGTATAATTTGCCAATGGTAACCCCAAATCGAAATAGTGCAGTACGGCAATCCACTAGGCACTGATGCCGTGATGCCACAACAGACACACAGAAGGTAAGCAAACATGGCCACTCAAGACACTTGCGTCACTATCGTACCCTACTTTAAAGTCCACGAAGGCAAGCTGGAGGCTTTTAGAGCGCTCTGCGAGCAATTTATTGCAAAGACTCAAACCGAAACTAAAGTTTTATATTATGGTTTCAGCTTTGACGGCGATCAGGTGCATTGCCGGGAAGGTTATACCGATGCCGAAGGTTTGTTGGCGCACTTGGACAATGTGGGGGGCTTATTGCAGGAGGCATTGCAAATTGCCAAGCTTACCCGCTTGGAAATCCATGGCATTCAGCAAGAATTGAACACATTGCGCGGGCCTTTGGCGGATTTAAAGCCACAGTTTTTCACACTGGAATACGGCTTCCGCCGCTAATCAATCAGGAAATATGATATGTCAGAATCAATTTCAACCCGTGTCGCTAGAATCATTGCCGGGGGAACTTACGCACTGCTCGACAAGGCCGAAACGCTTGCACCGGATTCAGTCATGATGCAATCAATCCGGGATATTGAACAGGTCGCCAGCGAAGTCCGCGTCGATCTCGGCAAGGCCGAGGCCGCCAAGCATCTGGTCATCACCCAGATGACCAAATTGAATGAAGAACACGACAAATTGACGGGTCAGATCGACATCGCCGTGAGCGAACAACGAGATGACCTTGCCTCGGTCGCCATCGGCAGGCAAGCTGACATTGAAGATTACCTTCCGGTATTGCAGAAATCACTGGATGAGCAAGACGGGAAAGTCAAAGAATTGGTCGGCTATATGATGGCACTGCTCGCGAAGAAGCGGGAGCTTGAGCAGATATTGGCAGAATATCAAGCCAATAGATCGCTACGTCCTGAAATGGCAAGAGTCAACAACGAGTCAGACCGCCAGTCGCGTGTCGAAGATGCCGAAGCGGCGTTTGGCCGTGTGCTTGCCAAGCAATTAGGGCTGAGCGGCTTGAGTTTAAGCGGTGCGGAAGACGCGGCGAAGATCAAAGAACTGGCCGAATTGCAAAGAAATAAACGCATTGCTGAACGTCTCGCAGCCATCAAGGCGGCGGGTGGCAAGTCGTAGTTTTTTGTCGGGCAAGCGCGGTTTGCTGGGCGAAGCCAGTGGCCCCGATACTGCCGATTGCAACGCGCCCGGTCTACGTCCTTCATGCTCTCTTGGAGTGAAACCATGGAACTTCTGCTCGCACCTGAATCTTGGCCTTTTGCATTGTCGATTATTATCGTGGTGTTGATTGGAGTCATCGAATCAGTCACCCTGCTCATTGGCTTTAGCCTATCCGGGTTGATTGACCATATCAACCTTATCGACCTTGATGGATGGGCGGATTCATGGCTAGGCTGGCTGCATGTGGGCAGAGTGCCGATGTTGGTGCTATTGATTTTATTCCTGACCTCGTTTGCCTTTCTAGGCTTTGCCTTCATTGCTGTTTTTCACGGCATGTTCGGCGCTTTCCCCTCACCGCTGTTATCCTCCGGGCTTGCCCTGCTGGTCACCCTGCCTATCGTCCATTTGGGTGGCAGTGCCATAGCCCGGGTCATCCCCAAAGATGAAACCTCGGCAGTTGAACTGAATAGCTTGGTGGGTCATGTGGCCGTCATCGTCAATGGCACGGCTAGATTGCACTACCCTGCCCAAGCGCGGGTAAGAAGCGAACAAGGCCAAACTTTCTATATTCATGTCGAACCGGACAGCGAAAATGTGGTATTCGTCACAGGGGAATCAGTTTTGTTGGTGAAACAACTCTCCGGGTCAAAGTTTTCAGGCATTGCCAATCCGCGGCCCGATCTTCTATGACAATGCTAAGGCCCTTCAACGATTTTGTTAATGCATAAGAGGAAAACAAAATGGAACATATAATTAGTTTGGGACAGTTGGCTTTTGTGTTGCTGATTGGCTTCGCCGTCATCGGTTTGGTGTTTGCCCGCCTGTACCGCCGGTCCTCGAAAGAACTGGCTTTTGTACGGACTGGCTTGGGGGGGCAGAAAGTTGTCATGGATGGGGGGGCCATCATGCTGCCAGTGTTCCACGAATATGTCAGCATCAACATGAACACGCTTAAGCTGGAAGTCTCGCGTTCAGGCACGGACAGCTTGATTACGCTGGACCGTTTGCGTGTCGATGCGGTGGCGGCCTTCTTCGTGCGGGTGATCCCCAGCGTGGAGGGTGTAGCCAATGCCGCGCAGACCTTGGGCCAGCGGACCTTGCACCCGGATTCACTGAAAGAATTGGTGGAAGACAAATTTGTCGATGCCTTGCGGGCGGCAGCGGTATCCATGGGGATGCACCAATTGCTCGACAAACGTGCCGATTTCATCCAAGCCGTGCAAAATGCCGTTTCGGAAGATTTGCTAAAGAACGGGCTGGAATTGGAATCCGTCAGTCTGACCCGACTAGACCAGACCCCGATCAAATTTTTCGATCCACAAAATGCCTTTGACGCAGAGGGTTTGACCAAACTCACCCAGCAAACTCAGCAGCGGTCCAGGGAACGCAACGAGATCGAACAGGATACCTCGGTTGCCATCGCCAAAAAGAATTTCGAGGCCAATCAACTCAAGCTCACCATCGATAAAGACCAAACCTTCGCCACCTTGCAGCAACAGCAGGAAGTTGCCACCCGCGACGTACAGCAAAAAGCCGAAGTGGCTACCATCACCGCCCAACGCGAGCGCGAGGCCAAACAGGCCAAGATCGATGCCGAGCGCTTGGTGCAAGAGGCCGAGGTGGAAAAGGACCGCGCCATCCGGCAACGCCAGATTGAAGCCGACCTCGGGGTTCAAGTTGCCAAGATCGACCAAGAAAAGCGCACGACCCTAGCCACCCAAGAAAAGGCAATCTCGATTGCGGAAAAATCCAAGGCACAATCCGAAGCGGAAAAAGAAGCCAACGAAGCCCGCGCCTTGTCGGCACGGGCCGAGGAACAAGTGAAAACGGCGAGGGATGTCGCCATCGCCGAGCGCGACAAGCAAATCGCCTTAGTCGCTGCCGAGCAAGAGGCGCAAAAGCAAGCCATTGGTGTTCGGGTCGCTGCCGAAGCCGAGAAAGATGCCGCCAACAACCATGCGGAAGCCATCAAAATCAAGGCAGATGCGCAGCAAGTGCAATACCAAGTGGAAGCCAAAGGCATCGAAATGCGCAATGCCGCGTTGAATACGCTAGGCGCGGACCAAATTGCAATGCAAATCAAAATGAAATTGATGGAAGTCTTGCCATCCATCATCGAAGCCTCCGTCAAGCCGATGGAGCATATTGATAGCATCAAAATCGTGCAAGTGGATGGCTTAAACCGTGGCTCAACCCCTGGCGTTTCCGAAACTGTCGAAGCCCGTGGCGCAGGCGGCAACTTGGCTGAACAAGCGGTGTCGGCTGCGCTGGCTTATCGTGTGCAGCAACCCATCATTGATGCGGTATTAAATGAAATTGGCATGAATGGCAACGATTTGCAAGCCATGGTGGGGCAGGTCAGCAAAGAAACCCTTTCCGCCAAGGGAGTGACAGCCCACCATCCTGAAGCCAAATGACCCAACCTAGTGTCGGTCGGGGTTTGCAGCCCCGACCGAAACGTTTGTAGACCTCAGTAATGCGTAAATTGTTAGAGTCGGGAAAAAATATCCTTGCTGGCTGAGCATTGAGATAGCCCTCAAGCATCCATCTGCCCCTTTTTCAAACTCTCAATCTCCGCCAACGTCAATTGGGTGAACATGACAACTTGTGTTGGGGGAATGCCGGCGTTTAGAAGCTCCTTGGCGATGGCTTGAGCTTTTTCATGAGCGCCTTGTTCCATTCCTTTTTCCATTCCTTTTTCCAAGCCTCTTCTTTCACCAATCCGGTAAGAGGGAAGTTTTTCCAGGTCAATGGTCAGCATTTCAAGTTCTTCCTCAATATTCAGGTTTAAATCACGGTTGGTTGACAGGATTTCCAACATTTCGACATATTCGCGCAGACGCGGCGGGGCTTCGTGCAGCCGCTCCACCAAACGGCTGAGTATCTCGTGGATGACGCTGCGCGGTGGGCGATCCTGAAAATCGCATAATACCGCCATCACCCAGGCATCCGGGGAGTCTTGTTTTAGCAATTCACTGCAATCGACTCTATGCATATCAATGACATGATAGCGGTAGTGCATTTGTTCCAATTCAAGACCATCCGCCATGCGCAAGGATTCCTTGCCGATGTAAACCAAATACTGCTTGATTGGCAGTCCAGGATAAGCCAGTAGCAAATCGGCCAAATAGCGCAACATCCGCTTAGGCATTGAAGCATCATTGGCATTCTGGATTTCAATGTGCAGCAAGAAAACCTGACTGTCAATACCCGTGACACGGGCGACTAAATCGGCGCGGCGGTCTTCAATGCGGTGAAGCTCGGTGTCTAGCAACTCCACATCGCTGACGGACAAATGGAACAGATAGGTTGCAAAATCCTGCACCAGCCGTTGGAATATTTCTTTTGAAATGATGTCTTTGTCGCCCATGGCTCACTGTAACATTTTTTTAACAGGCAATGTAAGTGGGGAGGTTTTTTCTCGTCCCCAAGCCCCGCAATTAGCGTTCGTAGTCCCGCCTTTAGGCGGAAAACTAACCGGAAAGGATCGGCTAGCCGGGACTAAAAACGGTATTTTATCGTTCCACTTTACTATATGGCAGTGACGAGGAGTGTGGGAACGATGTCAAGCTATCAAAATACCTTGTCTTCCGCCAATATGTCCCGAATTTCCTCTGAGGCTATGTCTTGCTGTTCCGATTTTGAATATAAGAAAGCGGGGGTTTCGGTTTCAGTCTGCATCAATGCCATCCCAGAGGGTTTCAATTGGAGAAGTCAGACCCTGCCGCGCTTCGATCCAATCTTGCAGCAGACTTGCCGCCGCTGGCTTGAGTGCGATGCTTTCACGCAGGGTATGCACCCACTGCAACACAAAGGGCAAATTTTCGTCAGGCAATGTATCAATTTCGGCTAGGACTTGTTCGCGGTATAGGGTTGATTCAGTCATGGCTTGGCTCCTAGGATGGGTTTATTGGATTGCCCTGATATTATGCTCGTTGCTGGTTTGTTAGTGGCAACAGTTTTTCGGATTTGTGAAGCAGAGCTTCCAAGATTGGGTTCCCAACGTGGACGTTGGGAACCAGAACTAACTGGCAATGTGATTGCTGCGCTTGAACCAACAACCCGCGCATACCTGTCCAGAACGGCTGTCTACCAATAGAAACCCGGCATAGGCCAACCAGCCTTGGAATGGTATGGCCGAGTCTTTCAGCCGTGCGGATGGAAGACTCAGCCGCACGAATGGAAGACTCAGCCATGCGGATGGAAGACTCAGCCGCAGTCAATATTATTGTTTAAAATCATGTAGATAAATTGTTCGCTGGAAAAGTGACGTTCCAGCCACACCCATGGATGACTCAGCCACGGCAATGGAAGACTCAGCCGCACGAATGAAAGGCTCATTCGTGTGTATCAACGACAGAAATACGCGGATGAATCGTCCAGCCGCACATCTCAATGGCTGATCCGCATGGATGAATCACTCGGCCATGCATCTCTAGCCCTTGGCCATGCGGTTGAAGGTTGGCGGGGTTTGGTTTATTGGAAAAGCTTGGCGTGATTAGGTTAAGGTGAATTCCATAAGGAAGCAGAGCTTCCAAGATTGGGTTCCCAACGTGGACGTTGGGAACCAGCGAAAAACGTAGGCCGGAATAAGGTCGCACAGCGACCGTTTCCGGCAAAATCCGCGAGGTGCCGGAAACGCCCGTGAACGGGCCTTTCGACTGCGCTCAAGACAGGCTTATTCCGGCCTACTTCTATTGCCAATTCTAGCCAATGGTGTTAATTTCAAACTTTTCCTAACCCCGAGGTTGCCATGACGATGAACGTCAATCTAAGCCCCCAGCTTGAGGATATGTGAGGCAAAAAGTCGCTTCCGGCCTTTACACATCGGCATGTGAGGTTGTGCGCGAGGCGTTGCGGATGATGGAGGCGCAAGACCAGCTACTCGCCACCAAGCTTGAACAGTTGCGGCAGGACATCCGCGAAGGGCTGGAAAGCGGGGAGTCTATGCCGTGGGATGCCGAGGAAATCAAACAGGAAGGCCGACAGAGACGAGCCGCCCGCGCCAACAGCAACCAAGAGGCTTAAATGCCTTTCATCATCAAAAGCCCCCGCGCCAAAAGCGATTTTGTTGAAATTTGGGATTACATCGCCGAAGAAAGCGAAGCGTGGGCGGATTCCTTCATTGACCGCATCGACAAGAAATTTCGCACCTTGGCGCAAAGCCCCGGCATGGGTCGTTTGCGTGATGAACTGGCGGTAGATTTGCAGAGCTTTCCGGTTGGCCGGTACGTTATTTTTTACCGCCCACTCTCCAATGGCGATAATATTGTCCGCGTTTTGCACAGTGCCCGTGACTTGGTCACTGACTTTTTCGCCGAAGAGGACGACTGACCCACAGCCGGTTACATCGCCCTGGAAATCCGTTCGAGCAATTCCAGTGGCGGGGTTGAATTGAGATATTTAGTCCCATCCCGCGTCAACCGACGACCACCGGACGAAGTTTCGATTAAGCCTAATCATGCAAGATCGTAGTGTGGGAACGATGTCATGGAACGCCAAGCACTAGCTTGGCATCGGCAATATGCCCGCCAAGCCGTAGTGCCGTCATTCCAGCAGGGATGCAGGAATCCAGTGCCATGGACGGTAACTCGCCGTTATGTAAGTGTTTGATTCAAGGTACACACCAACCCGCAGATTCACTTCCCTGTGACTGGATTCCGGCAGTCCATGCCGGAATGACGGGTTTCAACTACTTGTGTATAACGACGAGAGCGGAGCTTGGGAACCAGCCAAAACAATCAAAACGTTTCATTGACCCGCAGGGTCCGCAAGCCCACCGCTGGCACGTTCATTCCAACTGCACCCCCAACTTGCCGGGTTGGGCGGTCAGGTTGATGGCTTTGCCTGCCCGGAGGATCGTCAAGGGGATGGCGGGGGTTTTGATTTGGCTGGTCAACTCGATCAGCCGGGCATTGCGGGTAATCTTTTCGCCTGCATAGCGGCTGATCACATCGCCCGGTTGCAAGCCCAAACCTTCGGCTTGGCTACCGGGCACCACGCCCACCACCCGCACTTGCTCCCAAGCGGCCTGCACCGCCGCCCATTCCTCTGCTGTGTAGCCGGCTTCCGAGCCTAGGGTATCCAAGCGTTGGGCGATGGCGGCGGGTTTTAGGTGAAGTGCGAAGAGTAGGGCTTGATAAGTGGCGTAATCCGTTCGTAGGTATGGCAGTTCGTGACCGGCGGCACGAGTGGATTTCAGCAAGATCAACACATTCCGACGTTCTAACAGTTCCGCTAGTTCCAGCCTCTTGGTGGCATACATCAATGTTGCAAGATTGTGGAGGTCGCGGGCGACATCGGGATGTTCCGGCCCATAGCTTTTCTCGTCTATGCCTAAGGCCCGGTGCATCAGCGGTTCGGCCTGATCCAGCCGCTTGGTGTCCTGCAACAACGAGGCGAGGTTGTTGAGTGCGGTGGCGACCTCAGGATGTTCCGGCCCATAACTTTTCTCGTCAATTGCCAACGCCCTGCGCATCAACGGCTCCGCCTCTGCAAGCCGCTTGGTGGCATACATCAATGTTGCGAGGTTGTTGAGGTCGCGGGCGACATTAGGATTCTCCGGCCCGAAGCTTTTCTCGTCTATGCCTAAGGCCCGGCGTATTAACGGCTCGGCCTGGTCCAGCCGGTTGGTGGCCTTTAATAACAGAGCGAGGTTGTTGAGGTCGCTGGCGACATCAGGATGTTCCGGCCCGTAGATTTTCTCGTCTATCGCCAACGCCCGTCGCATCAGCGGCTCAGCCTCCTCCAGCCGGTTGGTGGCCTTCAACAACTCGGCGAGGTTGCCGAGTCGGAGGGCGACAGCGGGATGGTCCGGTCCGAAGTTTTTCTTGCCGATATCCAAGGCCCGCCGCAATAGCGGCTCCGCTTCCGCCGCTTGATTCGTGGCCTTCAACAACTGGGCAAGGTTGCTTAAGGTAATAGCGACATCGGGATGATCCGGCCCATAGGTTGTCTCCTCAATTTCCAAGGCTCGGCGCATCAGTGGCTCCGCCTCCGCCAGTCGGTTCGTGTCCTGCAACAACTGGGCGAGGTTGTCGAGGTCGATGGCGACCATGGGATGCTCTGGCCCGTAGCTCTTCTCGTCGATAGCCAACGCCTTTCGCATCAGCGGCTCTGCCTCCGCCAACCGGTTAGTTTCTTGCAGCATCAAGGCGAGGTTGTTTAGCGCAGTTGCTTGGTCTTTTTCATCCACCGCCAAAGCAACGGCGGCGCGTAGATGCTGCTCGGCTTCGGCATAGCGGGCTAAATCCTCCAACTGACTGCCCAACCTTACCCTCGCCTCCCACCACTGCGGTGCTTTGTCGGCGACGGTCTGCAATAGCTTCAATGCCGCGTCCCATTCCTGCCGATCTTGCCGCAGTTTGGCTTCTAATAGCAAAGGCCGCAAGCTGTCATGGAGCTTTTCCTCCGCCGCCTCGGCTTGTTGGGCGGCTTGGTCGGCATTGGCGAGTATCTTGGCGCGGTGGCTTTCCAAGTAACCCAAGGCCGCGTCGCTGCCTTGTAGTTCCAACAGCTTGGTGGCTTCCTTGAAGATCGGGTCGGGGGTGCCGGCCAAGCCTTGTTCGATGAACGTCACAATATCATCGACCCGATTCAAGTTTGCGTCGCGGTTATTTTCCAATTCGCGGATGGCTTCCCAATTTTTATTGGCCTGATGCGCGGCGGCTAAATCGGTCTGGAAGCGTTGTTCGACTTCATCCCGCAGCCGGGTCGCAACGGCCTTGGCATTGAATTGATAGGCGACGACCTGCGAGGTCCTCGCGGGCAGCGTCCACCATGCCAAGCCGCCCAACACCGCCAGCAACAGCACCAAAGACAGCAACCAAACCCGCCAACGTTTCAGCCAGTCCCAGAGATTGGCTAAGGTCTCGGCTTGGTCGGCTTGGCTGTCGGCTATGTCGCCTAAGCTTTCGGTGTGCTGGCTTTGGGTCTCCTCTATCCGCTGCAAACCCACCGCAATCAGCACCATGAAATCGGTCTGCCGTTCTTCTACCGGCAAAGCGGGCAGCGAGACAGTTGCACCCACCACCGCTCCGCCGCTGCCGGGTTGCCCGGTCAACAGCCGGTAGAGTTTGGCGTAAGCGCTTTGGGTGTCGTCCAAGCCTAGGCCATCGAGCTTAAACCAGGTATAGCCGTCCAGCACTTCGGGGATGTCGGTGTCCGTGGCGGCAGCCAATAGCACCGGCACGAAGCGGCGGTTGCCTTTGTTGCGGTAAATCTCGTTGTAGACGCGCCGGCCCTCCCAAAACACGCCCTTGCCGACATCGGCGGCGGCTTGGCCCTCGACCCGGCTTTTATATTCCGCCGTGCAGACACACAGGATAAAGTCGGCATTTTCGGGCCGCATTTGCTCTTCGCACCAGTGCGGCCAGTGCAGCAGTTCCTCTTGGTGGAATTGGTCGAGTTCGGCGGCAATGCCGTCGCGGCGCAGGTGTTGGGCGAGTGCCAGCACCGCATCGCAATGGGCGCGGTTGTCGTGGCTGTAGCTGATGAATACACGGGGGTTGGTGGGCGACGACATCAGAAACTCCATGATATGCCGGAAATGTCAGGAAACCCGCAGCATCACTAAGCCTTCAAGCATCCATCTGCCCCTTTTTTAACCCCTCGATCTCCGCCAACGACAATTGGGTGAACATGACAACTTGAGTTGGGGGAATGCCGGCGTTCAGAAGCTCCTTGGCGATGGCTTGAGCTTTTTCATGAGCGCCTTGTTCCATGCCTCTTCTTTCACCGATGCGATAAGAGGGAAGTTTTTCCAGATCAATGGTCAGCATTTCCAATTCCTCCTCAATAGATATTTTCCACACTATACCTCACTGAAAGCCTATGCTCCTCCCCCGGCGCGAGAGTGACCACATCATCGGCGGCGTTGGCGGTTTCGACGCAGACCATGTTGGCATGACAGGTCTCGCCCATGTCGATAATCTTCGCTGCCTTTTCCGCGCCGGGGTTCCAGACGATGGTGGAATGACTGCCTTGTTTGCTGATGACAATGCGGCGTTTTAGGCTGGGGTCTTCGATTTGGGCATAGCCGCCTTGGTCCAGATAGATGCGGTCCACCTCTCCATGAATGCCGATGGGTCCGTCTTGTTGTTTTCGCTGGTCAGCTTCCAACTTGTCGAGGTAGGTAAAACCTTCCAAACCCTTTATGGCAATTTGCTTGACATCGCCGACCCGGAAATAAGTATGCAGGGCTTGGCCTATGACCACTGGCTCGGTTCCCTCGTTACGGGTGGTCAGTTCGATTTCCAAGGTGCTACCTATCGTAAAGCAAATTTCCACTGGCGTAGGATGTGGCCACACGGCTTTTCCGGCTTCGCTAGGGGGCAGGCTCAGGCGCAAGCGGGTGCTGCCGTCATCCAGCATGGCGGTTTCGATTACTTCCCAAAGCGAGGTGCGGGCTATGCCGTGGAAGGGGAAGCTTGGTTCGCTAGGGTGGGTGGCGAACCAAGGCCAACAGACAGGAATGCCGCCGCGTATGGTTTTGCCTTCGTTAAACTGGGCCGTGGGTGAAAGCCAAATCACTGGCTGCTGTCGGCGTGGGGTCCAACTTGCCAGATGTGCGCCTTGCAGGAACAGGCTGGCACTGGCGTGTAGGTTGCTGACCTCGGCTATCGCCAACCCGCCGGGTCCTTTCTTAAAACTCACGTGGCCGTCTATGCCGAAAACTTGGTTGATGGCGGATAGGTCAAGCTTAGTCATGGTAATTCCTAGATGATGAAGTGATAAGTAAATAGTGGGCAGTGGTCACTGGATGGCTTACGCTTTTTTCTAGCCACTAGCCACTGACTAGCCTCCCCAGCCGCTTGCCTAAAGCCATGCTGGGTACTTCGATAAACCGATGGCAGGGCGCGGCAAAACCCACTGAGCAAGCAATGGTCGCGGCTAAACCTAGCCACCAAGCGACATAAAACCTTTCTTCAGAAGCATGAACTAAGGACAAAAACAGTGGGGTGGCATTAATCAGTACCGCGAAATGCACTAGATATATACTATAGGAAACCTTCCCTAGATAGCGGAGTGCCGGGAAAGACAGTATTTGCTGAAATTTGACCGTTGCCATGATGCACAATAACACCATGGCGCAACCCATTCCGGTCAACCAATCAATCAGTTGCAGGTTGATCCAGCGTTCAAAAGTCTCGCCTAGGGTGTATAGAAACAGACCGAATACCCATGACAATAATCTGAATCGGGTATTGGATTGTAACCGCCTGACAATGGCAACATGATGCTTGGCCACCAGTATCCCCAGCATAAAATGGAACAAATAGGGTGAAACCCCCAAGGGATAGATCGCCATTAAGGTAAAAAACACCAGCCAGGCGGAATGTCTGGCCGCCAATAAAATGCCTGCCGGGATGAGTAGGGACAAACTCAGTTCGATGCTCAAGGTCCAAGCTTGCGGCAGGAAGCGCATGTCCATTTTCATGCCTAATAAAAAACTGTCATGGATAAATTCCGCCCATCCTGCGGGTTTTCCCCACAAGCTGGGTATCCAATCGTTTAGTTTGGGGATGGTGCTGGTTTCGCTGAGTGAAGCCCATGGATAGCGTTGATAAAGCAAGGCGCTAATCGACAACACTACCAGATAAGCCGGCCAGATTCTGAATAGTCGCGCCAGAATGTAGGCTGGTAGCCGGACATGGGTTAGGGTTGGGTTTTGTGTGTGGCGGAAATGCTTTAGGGAAAGCACCATACCGCTGAGCACAAA
>CAIOOA010000011.1 GCA_903859815.1 uncultured Methylococcaceae bacterium
AGATTGCTCAAGCGGATCGTCAAACAGACGCCTACCAATATCGGCGAAAACATGCAAATCGAAGAAAGCCTCTACATTGAAATCATCGTCGAAAGCTTGGTTGTGATCAATCACCACCAATTTACGCATCTCGTAGTCAAAAAGCAGATTGGGGTTTCCGCCGTGAATGGTCAAGGTTCGGTCAGCGTTACGAATCCACCAATCGAACATAAAGATGTCCATCGCTAAACGCTCGTTTACATCCTGCAAAGCCACATGGGTTTGATTGAGTTCCTGCACATAGGGCAGTACACGTGAGCCAAAAGCAGGACCAGCGCCCAATTCAACAAGATCGGCGCGTATCGCCGGGACAATCAACGTCTCCGGCACATCGACTATCACAAATTCAGCTACGGGCAATCCAAAGTTACAATCACACTGAGCGGATCAGTCCAAACCCCGTTTCCGCCCGAACCGATGGCACGTATGCGGAACCAGTAGGTTTGGCCGGGGGTTAGCCCTACCAGCAGGATGTGGGTTCCGGTTGCCGAGTGGGTGGCATGTTGCTTGTGCCTTCATTAGGAAAGTTTCGGTTTTGTTTCGGCATCTTATGAAAAATTTGGCATAATAAGTCGTCAAGCATAAGCTTTGGCGCACACCAATAAAATTAATGAACTCAATTAGTTTAGGACACAGCACTTATGCATCTTCGTACTTTTGCCAAAATTGCTACCAGTATTTCCTTTGCTTTCCTAGCCGCCTGCGCCGGTCATCCACAACGTGATCTTGCCTCTTTCACTAAAGCCGACTCGCCATGCTTTGACCGCCAAGCAGAGCCTTATACCTCTGTGCTTGATTCCCACATCCATTTTCGCCCATTTGGCGGACCTGCCATCCCCTTCAAAGAATTGACGGACTATTTTGACAAACTCGGGGTCAGGTTTGTCAATGTGTACGGAATCGGCCAAATCTTGCCGGTGGATTCTACTTGCACCTATTATCTCGATTGCCCCGGCACTCCTGCACTGCCTAGCATCAAGAATGATTTCGTCAATGCCGCCAATTATCTGGAAGCCAAGCCCAATAATTTGTACCTAACCTTGTCCATGACGTTTCCAGATTTGGCAAAGCCGGATGACACCATGAACATGATTCGTTTATACGATAAGGAATATCCCAAGATGTTCAAGTGGATGGGGGAGGTGAACTTGGTCAAGCAAGCGCTATTCGGCAATCACCATGAGGCGGCGACGATAGAAGATATTGCAAAATGGAAGGACTTCATGGGGCTGCTTCAAGAACGAGGCATTCCCATCAATATCCATTCAGACCTTGGCAACAATGCCGAGCCCTTGAAATATCTTCCGCTAATGGAAAAGGTTGTTGAACTTTATCCCAATAATAAAATCGTCTGGGCGCATATGGGGCTTTCCAAGGAATTGACTAACATCCCACCGGCTGAACATATTGCCATCATGAAACGGTTTTTGGACAAAGACCCAAACCTGATGCTGGATATTTCGTGGCGTGTGATTTATGACAATTTTTTCAGCAAGCCGGAGGCCCGCGATCAATACGTCGCATTCTTTAATCAATATTCCACACGTATACTGCCAGGCACCGACTTTGTGGCTGCCCGTGCCAAACAGTTTCCTATTTACAAGGAAGAATTGGAAGTCAACAGCCGGATCAACCAATACCTAAGTGACGAAGCCTTCAGGAACATTGCCCTAGGGGAGAATTACTTCAAATTGTTGGGAATTCAATATCATGCGCCGCAGATTTGCGCCAAATCTGGAAAGGGCAATTGATGGTGCAATTCTAATTTTGGCAAAATCGTAGGGTGGGCTAGGTGCGCATTTCAAAACTTTTCCGTTTATCGCTAAGCTTTAAACGCACCTTAGCCCACCTTAAGAGAACTTCAAACATAATGAAGCACTAGGGGCGTTTGATATGGAAAAATTCATTGGACCTATGCGGCCTTGGCCGACTCTCATCGATTACGGTGAATTTGTCAAACTTACGCAAAGTAAGGCGACCGTTTTCTATTATGATTCCGGTCAATCGGACAAGCCAAATTTGATATTGATCCATGGTTTGGGCGATGATGCC
>CAIOOA010000012.1 GCA_903859815.1 uncultured Methylococcaceae bacterium
CGCCTGGCTCAAGGACACCCTGGACAAACTCCCCACCTGGCCCAACAGCCGGATCGACGAATTATTGCCGCTGAAGTGGGATCAGGAAGCTGGCTGAATGGGAATATTGCCGCCTACGTGGATGCGCCGGAGGCATACAATATAGAAGCGACGATAGTCTGTCATTGGTTTACCCGAACCATCACACGAATGATGCGCTTCGCAAACTCAGCGCATCCTTCTATGACTGGCGCATCTTATCGCGTTTTCTGTTAGGCATCATTTCGGAGCCTTCTTTGCCGCATTGAAAAGCTCGCCCATCACTTGGTGCGCTGCGGAGAACAAAGCATTGTGCTGGCTCCGGCGGCTCTGTAGTTTTTCCATGTCGTCCTCAATAACACGTACCCCGTTGAAGGTGCGAATGTAGAAGCGCACCTTGTCTTTCGCGGGGTAAGGTGTCCCTGTGGACGGGGCGGCAAGTTTGAGGCTGCGTTCCGCTTCGCGGACAAATGCCTTGGCAGAACTTGCTGCGGCATAGCCTCCGGCGATCATGAACCCGGTATTGAGGTATACACTCGCAGTGCCTTCTGAAAAGGAAATAACAGTCGCAATGTTGTCTTTCACGGGCCAATCCATCGCAACACCAAATACCTCGGGATGCTCGGCATTGGGCTTTAGGTTGAGGAGGGAAGGTGAAACATCGAAGAATAACTGGCGCTGTATTCGCCCAAGCTCAGGATCTGGCGCGGAATTGTCGGTCGCTGCAACTAGGTGACTCGGTAGTGACAGGCCAAGGGTGAAGAGCATGGTAATGAGCGATTTGCATAGTGTCATGTTTATACTTCCAACGTGATGCCTAACGACCCCTTTCAACCGCCCGCGCGGAAGGAGCCAGAAAAATGAAGCCAAACGTCCACGCGGGTCGGCTGGAACGGCGGTTTAGGCGGGTGGGTAATGGAACAATGCCGGATATTCATGAATATTGCCCTTTTTCCAATTCGGCGCTATACGCGGAGTACCGTTATTGCGCCGCTTTGACAACATAATGCCGATTCGTATTGCGCTGTATTTCTCGGTGCATGGTGTCTAAAGCAAGGTCTATACCATTTTCCCACATCACAACGCCATTTTCAGCAAAAGCTGAACTGACAGCGGTATCTTCTTTTAAGGCTGCGAATACGCCCGTGCAAAATGACGCATCAATGAACACCGAACCCGTTAAACCATCGCAAAGGTGACTTGAAGAGTGCGAGGTGAAATGCTTTTTACACTGATGACATCCCAATACATAGCGGTTTTATTTTAGTGGCTCTATGGTTTTAGGCTGGTTATTGGTGGCGCGTCTTGGCATGCTGCCTTCCATGATACTTGTTAACCGTCAATGCCTTTTAAAAACACACACCCTAAAGCAAAAAACGAACACACCACTCTTAATATTTGCAGGGTGCGGCTTTGGATGGCTCCCACGCTCCAGCGTCACTGCCATTAAGTTAAGCCAAAATTGGAGTGCAAGATTTATCTTGCATAGGGCGCAAACTCTTGAAAATACATGCAAGATAAATCTTGCACTCCAACGCTGGCAAACGGGAAATCCTTAACTTAATGGAAGTGAGGGTTCCACTGGAAAAAATGGCTTTTGGCAAGCCAAAACCAACTTGGATCAATGAAGACTCTATAATTTTGCAAGAGCCTCACCATATAACCTTTTTACGGGCTTTGACGATAGCGAGCGTGTTCTCTGTTGAGTTATTCATGAGTGGTGCCTCTGAAATGCTGATGAAGGAAAATGGCTGAAAGCCTGTTTAGGCTTATGCGCTTGATTGCCAGCCCTTATCCTATTCATAAGGATAAAAAATGACCTTTTCTTGTCCGCATCCATGCCGGAATGACGGGTTTCAGGATTGGTGTATAAGATTGAACGATGGAACTAGGGAGTGGTTGTTAGAAAGCCGGGCAAGCTTTTTAGGCTTGCCCGACAGGGTTTACGCTAGCTTCTTACCGTGGCTTTTTTGCGCGTCGCTTTGGTGGCTGTTTCCGGTTTGACGGTGGGTTCCGGCTCTGATGTCTGCAAGGTTTTCGCCGATTCTTTGCCTTCATAACGAGTCCAAGTCGTGTCTTTAACCTGTATCACATCGATCCACGAGGCATGAGAACCCCGGCGGTCTCCAATTTCCTTGAGGTTGTCCTGAATGCAATTGCGTAGGGCAATCAATTGCTGCCCTTGTTCGCCTCCTATGTCGCGGACGAATATCTCGTTTTTAGTGGTGATGACATTAATTCCGCTGATCAGCCCTAACTTTTTATAGGTCATCTTGGACTGGTAGTAGGGATTACCGAGTTTGGTGATGTCGGACGAGTCAACATCGGCGAGGCTGTAGATATTCCTATCCAAGGTTTCAATCCATTCCATGGGGTTGGCACCCATGACAATCAAGGCGGCAACACTGCCGTCTTTGACGGCGGCAAGCCCTTCCTCGCGGTTTTCAACTTCTACAATGTCAAGGCCGAGTTTGAGCCTTTCATCCACCATGCGGGCCGATACGACACCGCTAGACCAAGCCGCCACCTTCCGGCCTTTAAGATCATTCAGGGTTTTGATGGAGCCATTCTTATCTGGGCTTTTACCTAGGTTGAATATCCCCGATTTGCCCTTGGGCGGGGCCACCCCGTTGGCGGCAACAATGATGTGCATGGCCTGCCCATTCAGGGAAACCAGCGAGCGGAGTTTGCCTACCCGCTCATCCCCGCGCTTCATGTATTCGGCGACATCAATCGGAACCATGCCAGCTTCAACGGTCTTTTTAAGCAATAAATCGATATTATCCGCCCCGCCTCTGGTTTGTTGGTATTCGCAAACCATTGGGCAAAAGGCAATAATGTCTTTTACTATCTTCGTATAAGTGCTTTTCTCATCGCCGCTGGCAATCAGTATCTGGTCGTCTTTGCAAGCGGGTGGGCCGGATGATTCTAAGGCCATTGCCGTGGTTGACAATAGGCTTGCCAGTATTAAAAATGCAGAGAGTACAGTTTTCATCTTCGTTTCCTCGTGTGAGTGGATGGGGTTTATCTGATGGGTTTAAAAATAGAACTAGGGGGTGTTGTCTCTGGTTCTGATGAGCTGTTATGAGCAGCCATCATCAGCACCGTCAACATGATGAGGGTGGCAATAATGCCGAATAGCCGCAGTCTGTTCCAAAACATGGTGGTCTAGCCTCTGGTTGGGTGGATGGAATCGTGTTTGCCTTCTGCCTTCAGTGCATCGCCTATTGCTGTGAAGGGGGTTCATCGTCATGCCGATCTTCGAATTCCAGCGATGCAAATGCCTCGTCAAACGCCGCCTCGACCGACTTGAAGGCTTCGTCGGTCAGCATGTCTTGTTGCAGACTCTCTTTGCCGGTCGTGCTAATGCCCTGCCAAATGTCTTGGCCCGCCTGCGCAAAGTCGTGCTCGAATATTTTCTGATCGACGGCGAATTTGAACTCTTCAAGCGTCTTCTCGGCCTGTTTCAACCTCCCCTTTTGCTGTTGGTAATACGTATTCATGGCATCGAGGGATTTCCTCATGCCACTCAGGTCGTGGTCGGGGCAGGATTTGGCGCGTTCCTCAATCGCCCGTTCAAGGCTTTTGATCTTCGAGGCAATTTTGAGCAGTGCGCCTTTAAACTGGCCTAACTGTTCTGTCCTGCGCAGCAATTGGTTTTGCATTTGTTCGATGGGCTTTCGCCTTGCCTCCTCTTTGCGCAGTTGCAGGACTTTGTTTTCCAGTTTTTGCCCGAAATATGGCAGAAAGAAGGATGCCCCAATACCAAGCCCGCCGAGGGCGGCGATACCGGCTATGTCCAGACTTGCCAAAAACGCCGACCATAGGAATGGCTGGAGAATGACCAAGCCTAAAATGCCCACTGCGGCCAGTCGGATATGGTTTGAATTCACGCCAGCTTCGTTGAGCTTGGCTAACATCGCGTTATTTGTTGATTCCATGATTAATTACCTCTTGTTTTATCGTGGTTGGCTGGTTCCCAAGTATTCGCTTGGGAACCGGATTAAGATTTAAGGGGGATACGGTTATTCCTCCTTCTTTCTCTCTTCATCGCTGTCAATGCCATCCTGCATATCGTCTTCGTTTTCCTCCTCCGCCGCTTGCGCCAAGGCGATGTCGCCGTGTTCCAAGTCGTAGCGGATTTCAGCCGGTGTGCCGAACACTCGCGCCCTTCCCTCGTCGAACTCGCCTTCCCATTTGGCAATCACCACCGTCGCCAAGCAGTTGCCCAGCACATTCACCGACGTGCGGGCCATGTCCATCACTTCGTCAACGGCAAGGATGATGGCCACGCCTTCCAGCGGCAGGCCGTAAGTGCTCAGTGCGGCGGACAGCACCACCAGCGAGGCACGCGGCACGGCGGCAATGCCCTTCGAGGTAATCATCAAGGTAAAAACCAGTGCGATTTGCTGCCCCAAGCCGAAATGCGGCCCGCCCGCCGATTCCGCCGCTTGAGCGATGAAGATGGAGGCCACCGCCAGGTACAAGGTGCTGCCGTCCAAATTGAAGCTATAGCCAGTTGGCAATACGAAGCCGACGATGGATTTGGGTACGCCGAAACGCTCCATGACTTCCATCGCCTTCGGCAAGGCCGACTCGCTGCTAGTGGTCACGAAAGCCAGAATGAACGGTTCCTTCACTGCTGCGATGAACTGCTTGACCGGCAGTTTTATGAGATAGGCCACTGTGCCGAACACCAGTACGACGAAGAGCGCCAAGGCTAGGTATAAGGTGCCGATCAACATGCCGAGGTTGACCAACACCCCCAAGCCCATCTTGCTGACCGTCACCGCCATTGCCGCGCCAACGCCGAAAGGTGCGAAGTGCATCACGTAAGTGGTAAACCGGAACATCACTTGGGCCAGCGACTCGCAAAACACCACGATGGGTTTCCCCTTCTCGCCGATGGCGGACACCGCGAAGGCGAACATCACCGAGAACACGACGATTTGCAACACATCGTTGTTCGCCATGGACCCAACGATGTTGGCTGGAAATGCATGGACAATGGTTTCTATCAAGGTCATTGGCTTATGCTCGCCGATGGTGCCCATATCAACGGCATCACCCGTCAAGGAAACCCCGTAGCCGGGTTCGATCAGGTTGACGACGAGCAGCCCGATCACCAGCGCCAAGCCAGTGACGACCTCGAAGTAAACCAGTGCCTTGATCCCCATGCGGCCCACCGTGGAATGGTCGCCGCCACCGGCGATGCCCGACACGATGCTGGCAAAAATCAACGGCGCGATGATGGACTTCACCATGTTGAGGAAAATCTTCCGCAGAAACTCCGTCTCCAATCCCCATTGAGGGACTAGCCAACCCAACAGAACGCCCACGGCAAGCCCTAAGAAAATCTGCTTGACTAGGGACAGGTGCCACCATTTCTTTGCTTTGTTCATATTCATGACCTCTTGAGTGGATGTTTGAAATTACAACTTGACCTGTTGACTAGGCTTGCGCTGTGGTTTGGGTTTGGAGGCTTTGCGCGACCATGGCAAGCCGAGCGACTTGCCGACAGCCCGAAAGCGCAGAGAGGATTTTTTGGGGTTTGGCTTGGATTGGGTATCGTCGGCATTAACGGCTGTCTGGGAGGGCAAAGGTTGGTAAGCCCCTTCCCATTTGGCGATGACCACCGTTGCCACGGCGTTGCCGATCAGGTTGGTGACGGCGCGGGCCTCGGACATGAAGCGGTCCACACCCAACAACAAGGCCACGCCAGCCACCGGCAGCACGTCTGTCGTGGACAGGGTTGCCGTCAAGGTGATGAAGGCCCCGCCGACTACCGCCGCCGCCCCCTTGGAGGTCAGCAGCATCACTGCCAGCAAACCCAGTTGATCAGCCAAACTCAGATCAATGTTAGTGGCTTGACTGATAAACACCGCCGCCATGACGAGGTAGATCGACGTGCCGTCCAGATTGAACGAGTAGCCGGTGGGAACCACCAAGCCAACGACGGGTTTGGCGCAGCCGAAGCTTTCCAACTTTGCCAACATCCCCGGCAAGGCCGTTTCCGAGGACGAAGTGGAGAGCACGATCAAGATTTCATCCTTGATGTGTTTGATGAGTTTCCACAAGCTGAAACCGCTAAACCGGGCAATCAAACCCAACACGACGAAGACGAACAGAAAACAGGTGAGATAAACCCCGGCCATCAGCTTGCCCAACGATAGCAAGGTACCCAAACCAAACTTGCCTATCGTGAAACCCATCGCACCGAATGCGCCGATGGGGGCCAGACGCATAATCATGTTAATCATCTTGAACATGACGGCAGACAGCCGTTCCAGCAGTTCGTACACCGGTCTGCCTAGTTCGCCTTGCGAACCCAAGGCCCAGCCGAACAACAACGCAAGCAACAGCACTTGCAGCATCTCGCCCTTGGCAAAGGCATCAACCACCGTGTTGGGGATGACGTTCAGCAGAAAGTCCACCGTACCCATCGGCTTGGTATCTTTAGTGACACTGGAAATCGCCCCGGCATCCAAGCTTTTCGGGTCGATGTCCATGCCTGCGCCCGGCTGCCAGAGGTTGACGACAACCAAGCCGATGACCATGGCGAGCGTGGTGACCACTTCAAAATAGATCAAGGCTTTCATCCCCACCCGGCCCATCTTGCGCATGTCGCCGGTATGGGCAATCCCTAAGGCGACCGTGAAGAAAATGATGGGGGCGATGAGCATCTTGACCAGCTTGATGAAACCGTCGCCCAAGGGTTTCAGCGTCGCGCCAAACTCAGGCCACAGCGTTCCGACGGCCACACCGAGAAGCACCCCGACGATGACCTGGAAGTAGAGCGATTGATAAATGGGAATAGGTTTATTGGATGGATAATTCATGGCAACTCCTAGTGATATGTTGATGAGTAGAGTCAGGGAAAACGTGTGAATTTTTTCTCTTTGCTCACCCACAATCTCAAGATAAAAAATGGCCTGCGTTTCGCCGTTTGGATTTTTTTTTAAATCCGTCTTTTCCTATGCCGTTTGTCATAGAACAACGGCCTTACGATTTGAAAGTCAGGAATTTGGCAGTTGGGTTATTGATGCTGTGAGGCATCCTGCTAGACGGCTGACGTGTGCACACCCGTTCCTCCCCTTCGATGGCGGCTTAGTGGAAGGGAGGCATACATTCCGAAAGCAGTGGAAAATGACATCCCCCTCGAAATATTTGTTTGCACGGCGAAGATTGTTCGGAAATTTATCTTGAAGCTTTGTTATAGAAGCGCTTCCGTCTCGGGGCGGTATCGCCGGGCTTAGTCGGCACGGTCTATCCGCAGGAGATACCCCGCAAGAAGTGCTTTCTGGTTTTTTTCAGGGTAAGGACGCCCTTGAAGAAAGGCTGATATCGAAGGCTGTCTTGATCCAATCAAGATAAATGGCAATAAACACACACTAAACAGGTGTCTCATGTGCAAACCACTTTGCTTACGTCATATTTCTCAAGCTGGAAATCCTTTTTGGGGGATACACGTCCTCTTACTTTTAACCGCCTTAACCAACCTTGCCGTGGGAAACATTGCCCGCGCAGCAACGGCGGTCGGCTCCACCCCCGGCAGTTTCCGGGTTAGCGAGTCCGGCGCGGCGACTTACAGCATCCCGATAACCGTCCCGCCGGGGACGGCGGGCATGGCCCCGACGCTTTCCCTCAACTACAACAGCCAAGGCGGCAATGGCCCGCTCGGCGTGGGCTGGTCTTTGGGTGGCTTGTCCACGGTTCACCGCTGCTCCGCGACGATAGTGCAAGACGGCTTCAAGGGCGGCATCAACTACGACGGCAACGACCGCTATTGTTTGGACGGTCAGAGGCTGGTCGCCGTGTCCGGGGCGTATGGCGCGGACGGCACGGAATACCGCACCGAAACCGAGGGCTACACCCGCGTTGTATCCTATGGATGGGCGGGCAACGGGCCGGCCAGTTTCAAGGCGTGGACGAAATCCGGGCAGATCGTGGAGTACGGCAATACCGAGGATTCGAGGATAGAGGCGCAGGGCAAGCCGACTGTGCGGCTGTGGAATGCGAATAAGATTAGCGACACTAAAGGCAATTACATCGCCATGTCATATTCGGAAGATAATGCCAATGGCGAGGCTTATGTCAGCCGGATCGATTACACCGGCAACGATGCGGCAGGAGTTGCGCCCTATGCATCGGTGCAGTTTGGGTATGAGGTTAGATCGGATAGCAGTATTGGGTATGAGGTCGGTAGTGTCATCAAGAATACAAAACGTATGAGGAACTTGCAAAATTCATTAAAGCAAGCTGAATTAGCGGCGGCGAGTGCCAATGGAGGGGAAATAACCTGCCCAAAGTGATAAAATTGAAGTTTCTTAGAAAACAATATCTATCGGCAAATGAACAGGTTGAAAGAGACTTTATC
>CAIOOA010000013.1 GCA_903859815.1 uncultured Methylococcaceae bacterium
TATCGGTGAGCCTGGTGCCCTGATCGGCTTTGCCGGTCCACGAGTGATCGAGCAGACAGTACGGGAAAAACTGCCGGAGGGTTTCCAGCGAAGTGAATTCCTACTTGAACATGGGGCCATAGATATGATTATCGATAGGCGCGAGATGCGCGATAAGATAGCCGATTTGCTAGATATGTTGATGCCAGGGCGAAGCCCTTTGTTCGCATCATCGGAAGCGTCAGCTTAAGCTAAAGGGCGCTTGACATCAACACTCCGATGCGTTTTACCAAGCTGGAAGAGTGGCTGGCTTGGCAGGAAACCCTGCATCCCAAAGCCATTGATCTAGGCTTGGCCCGTGTACGTTCCGTATACAATGCTTTAATGCCCGGAAGACCCATTCCCTTTACGCTGACTGTCGGTGGGACGAATGGCAAAGGCTCAAGCGTAGCCATATTGGATGCCATTTTGCGGGTGGAGGGTTACCGCGTCGGTACTTACACCTCACCCCATTTAATGCGCTATAACGAACGAATCAGAGTCAACGGTGAACCGGCCAAAGATGATGCCATCTGCGATGCTTTTTCCCGCATTGACCGGGCTAGGAACGAAACCAGTTTAAGTTTTTTTGAGTTTGGCACTTTGGCCGCACTTGATTTATTTTCCGCCGCAGAACTTGATGTACAAATCTTGGAGGTTGGTCTGGGCGGACGCTTGGACGCAGTGAATATCATCGAACCCAATGCTGCAATGATTGCCAGCATTGCGATTGATCATCGGGATTGGCTTGGTGACACCAGAGAAAAAATCGCCTTGGAAAAGGCAGGCATTCTTCGTGTCGGCAAACCTGCGATTATCGGCGACCCCAATCCGCCAAAAAGCCTGATTGACTATGCCGCGACCACAGGCATCATCTTGTCACAACAAGGGATTGATTTTTGTTGTGAACGCACCGCCACTGGCTGGAATTGGCAGAGTAGATGCCTAAGATTGGAGCAACTGCCGATGCCAGCGATAGCCGGGGAACATCAACTGCTCAATGCGTCAGCCGTTCTGGAATTATTGCATTCGGTAAGTGAGCAAAGGCCGGTGCGAGAGGCTTCCATCCGTCTCGGCTTGGAGACGGTCAAGCTGGCGGGTCGGTATCAGTATTTCGACGGACCTGTTCCTGTGCTGGTGGATGTGGCGCATAACCCTCAAGCAGTCGAAACCTTGGCAGACTACTTACGCACCCACTTCCATGAAAAACGAATCCACGCAGTGTTTGCGATCATGAGAGATAAAGACATTCCCGGAGTCATCAACCCGATCAAGTCTTTGGTTGAGCGTTGGTATTTAGCACCCGTACCGCTTGCCCGAGCGACTAGCGAGTCAGAGCTTAGGGCAATATTTCATGAATTGTCCGTCGATAATCTGGAAGGGGGGTTTAAGGATGTATCCGAGGCATTTGCGTTGGCCGAGACAAACGCCAGCGAAGGTGATTTGGTTTTAGTGTTTGGCACCTTCCCCCTAGTTTCTGAATTTCTTGCCCATAACCCACGATTGTTGCAGAGGTAATCAAATGGACCAGCCATTAAAGCAGCGTCTGATCGGAGTGACCATCGTCGTTGCCTTGGTCGTCATATTCGTTCCCATGCTCTTCGAAAGATCAGATGACAAGGGAAAATTCAATTCCACAGGAGTCCCTCCGCTCCCCGATGATGTGATGGAACAAGCCATAGAACTTCCCAAAACAGCAGACGAAATCGGCCCTAAGGAAGAAGAGCAACAAAAACCTGTTGATGAAGGCTTTAAGCTTGTACCTATGAACGAGGAACCCCCGCCCAAACCAAAACCCGTTGAGGGGCAGGTGGAAAAGCCCGCAACTAACCAAGCCGTTGAGGCGGACAAACCTGCCGTTTTGGAAAAGGAGCCAGAAAATAAGCCAGTACCGGAAAAAACGGGCAAGAAAATCAAACACGTGATAAAACCCATCGAACCGGTTAAGCTGGCCCCTACCCACTTGCAGGATGAAGAAAAGCTTGAACCCAATAGTAGGCATTCGACTCAACCGAAGACTGCCTCCACAACGAAAAAGCCCAAAACGGGTTCTCCCAAATCGGCTCGCAACTTAAATGAACAACCCGAAGGCTTGGAAGGTAGAGAAGTGCCGGCTCCCGTCCCCTTTAAAACTAAAGCACTAAGCCCCAGCACCAACAAGCTTAAAACCCCAACCGCTTCTACGACTAAGCCAGTCGATACTGCTGACAACAAATCCGAGGCTGCAAAAAAGGCGGACGCTTTGAAAGAGCTTGTCAAACGCCATCGCTTAGCTAGGGAAAACAAGCCTAAGTCTTCCACTGTCGTACCCCAAATCGATAGGGATTTGGATGAGGAGCCTGTTCCAGCGCCTGCAAGACCTGAAACCAAACAAGTCAAAACCAAAACATCCAGTGGTTCTAACCCAAAACAAACCGGGGCCTCGAATAAAACCGTGGACACGGCAAAAAAGGCTGGCACCACTAAGCCGCCTGAATCCAAACCATCAACAGTGAAACCTGAAAAGCCGAAATCAGTGGCGACACCTACCCATTCGCCAACCAAACCAAAGACATCTAAACCTGCGCCCACGCCTGTGGACCCGGCAAAGTCAGGCGAACCAGATAAACCCAAGCCCCAAACCATGGCACCAGACAGACAGAACGTAGCTTCCATGACAGCACTGAGAAGTTAATCGTGTGCCGGAACCTGTCTGGGCATAAGCTTAGAAAAGGCGAATAGGATTTGGAGTTTGGGTACAGTGACGTGAAAGCCGCCTTTGCCGATTTTATCTGGGTGGATTACTGCATCATCGGCTTGATTGCAGTGTCCGCCATCATCGGCCTATTTCGCGGGCTGATACGTGAAGTCTTTTCGCTGGTTATCTGGGGTGCGGCGATGTGGGTTAGCCTACATTTCAATCATGCATTGTCCGCTTACTTTGAACATGCCATCCCGGTGATTTCAGCCCGTCTTGCCGTGGCTTTTTTGGTGATTTTCATCGGCATTTTGCTACTAGGAGGCATTGTGGCTTATTTGCTTGAAAAGCTGGTGGACTTCACTGGACTAGGAGGCACCGACCGGTTGGCAGGATTGTTGTTCGGAGTGGCTAGGGGTATGTTGATTGTCTCAGTGCTGGTACTATTGGCAGGCGTGACCCCATTCCCAGCCGAACCATGGTGGAAGCAATCCAAATTGATTCCGCCTTTTCAATCGCTGGCTTTGTGGTTGCGTACCCAGATACCTTCCGGTCTCGCCGCCCAAGTCAAATTTCCCGAAATATCCTTAAAAAGGTGAAGCGTTATGTGTGGTATTGCTGGCATCGTTTCCAATGAAAACGTCAACCAGGAACTGTATGAGGCATTGACGGTTTTGCAGCACCGTGGGCAGGATGCGGCCGGCATCGTCACCTGCGAAGGCGACCGCTTCCACATGCGCAAAGACAGTGGCTTGGTCCGTGACGTTTTCCATACCCGGCACATGCGCAACCTGACTGGGGCGATGGGCATTGGTCATGTCCGTTATCCCACCGCCGGTTGCACCAGTTCTGCCGAGGCGCAACCGTTTTACGTCAACTCCCCCTATGGCATTGCACTGGCCCACAATGGCAACCTCACCAATGCCCCTGAACTCAAGCACGATTTGTTCGTGGAAGACCAGCGCCATATCAACACCGACTCTGACTCTGAAGTCCTGCTCAATGTCTTCGCCCATGAATTGCAGGA
>CAIOOA010000014.1 GCA_903859815.1 uncultured Methylococcaceae bacterium
AAACAGATTAATCAACACCTCGCCGTCGGCAAACTTTGCCCGAATCTCCAAGTCGCCGCCCATGGCGCGGATATGCGACCTTAGCGTACTGATATACATGTCGGTGCGCTGTTCGATTTTGGAGACATTCGCCTGGCTGACATTCAAGGTCTTGGCGAGGCATTCTTGGGAAAGCCCACGGGCGCGCCGCAATTCGTGCAAAGGGTATTCCGCACGCAATTGAGCAGCTTTGGCATTGGCGCGAGCCCGCGACTCGGGGGACATTTTGTCCCTTAGCTCAGAGAATTTTTTAGCCATTTTCTAATACTATTTTTTATCGTTCCCACACCGGAGCGTCACTGCCATCAAGTTAAGGATTGGCTAACTCGTCATTTCGGCAGGGATGCCGAAATCCAGCGTCCATGGATGGCAAGCTATAATCAGCCCGTTACTCTTAATCAAGCGCTTGTGCCTGATAGTGACCGTCCATGGCCTAGATACCGGCATCCATGCCAGTAGACGGCTTAACTTAATGACAGTGACGCCGGAGCGTGGGAACGATCAATGCGGTTCGTTTCGCAGTGCACCCTTCTACGGCACTATTTCTGGTTTACCTCGTTGACATTCGCTAATGACAAACTTGGCTATGTTGCTGTTTAGGGGTTTGGGGGCGAAGCCCCCAATTAAAAATGGTTGTGCCGTAGGCACTCCTTTTGCCTCGTTTTCGCAGTTCTCAACTTATCCACAGGTTGGAACGTGTGGGACTAAGGTTATAGAAAGGTTAAAGAAGGTTATCGACAGGTGTTTTGTAGGTTAATTAATTGTACCGTAAAGATTTTTTTGTTTTTTCATTCCCTTGCAAAGCCGCTATCCTTCCCTTGCAAAGCCGCTATCCTTCCCTCTCAAAGCCGTGCCTATTTTTCGGTTTTTGGGCGTGTGAAAAATTCGGCGGCAAGGGTTGGCTCGTTGCGGCGGCGGTTGTTGCCCTTGAGTGTGCGCTTGTCCTTCTTGATGATGGCGCGGGCTTGGCTCTCGGTGGGGATGATGTCGGCCTTGATGGTCTCGGCTGTGGCGGTGTAGTCGCTCAAAATCCCCGCTTCTTTCATGGCTTCATGGGCTTTTAATATAGCCGCTTTTCGATTTTTCCCATTGATTCCAGCTATATTGCAAAGAGTTTCGATATTGTGGGCAGCCGGGTTTATGTGAGTTGCATAATATGCATAAAGAGCCTTTGCCGTGTTGTTGCGCCCAAGGGCGCGGCGTTTCTCCAGGTTAAGTTTTGACCACATGCCAAACCCGAATAAAGCCGCAAACTTGGGGTTTATGGTGACTTCATAATTAAGGGTTATCTCGTCGCGGAATCCGCCTTCAATCAATCCGCCAAAATAGCGGATTTTATGGTCGGTGACATCCAAGGTTCCACTACGAAGACGAATTAAAACCGCATGTAAACGGGCATGATTACTGCCACCCACTGGCAAACCAAGAGCCTTCAAAAGCGCATAGGCAGAAAACTTAACCGGCGTTCCCAAGGGGAAATGTCTCGCCATATTCAGAATTTCCAGATAAACATCCAAGTCCGATTGGTCGAACTGCTTGCCAGTGAACAAGATTTTAAGTCCGGCAACACAATAGATTTCTTCTTGCTCAAGATATAAGCGGTTTTCCTTTTCGTTCGATCTCAAAGCAGGAAACAAGGCCGAACGAAACACCGCGTTAGGGGCGGCGCGGTAATCTTCGCCCCAAAATTGAAGCTGGATGACTTTTGCCGGTTCTTTCTTCGGCTCCGGCGGGTTCCGCATGGCTTTTGCCTCTTCTGCGCTGCGTTCGGCCAAATGTGCGCCGATGCTGGCAAGGCTTCGCCTCATATCGGGATCAAGGTTTGGGCGTTCCGCCTCTAACTGCTTCTCTAGGAACGCGGTGGCTTGGCTGTGGGTGTCGTTCATTTCTGGCCTTCCCTATGGAATACTAATTCTTCATACTCTCGTATATAAGGAATAATGGGTTCCCAAAGCATTACTTTATCGCCGTATTGGTCAAAAATCTTACCATTATTCTTTGCAGAAATATATTTCATTTGATTAAAGTTACTTTTAAATGTAATTAAATCTGGAAGACCACTTTTTAATGCGCTTTCTGTAATAATAGGCATACCAGAACGTTCCAGTTTAAGATAATAATTTAGTATTCTTGAATTTTTATTTAATGGCTTTTTTGCCCATAAATTAAGTTTACTTCTTACTTTTTCAACCTCTTTAGACTCTTCAGTGGAATATTGTTTTTCGTGTTGGCTATTATTTCCTGTTTCAAGTAATTTTGAAATTTCAGACACAATAACCAAGCTCTGAACTATTTCAGAATGAATTTGTTTTTCGCTTCCGGTTTTACTGACGAGAAAGGCTGTAGATTCAAGTTTATCTTTCAATTGTGAAAGCTTAGATTCGATCTTATTCATTAAATACGCCATAAGACTAATTTTAAAGTTTAAGCTTACGCTTAAGGACTGACGCATAGCTTATCATTATTTATAAGTAAAATAAAGTTTTTTATAGTGTTTAGAAGTTTATTTAGGGCTGGTTCCCAAGCTCTAGAGACTGTGACCGTTTGTAGTCCCTGCTTCAGCCGGTTCTTTCAGGGCAGAACGAGGCTACGAACTGGAACAGGGTTTGAAGCTGTATCCGTCCCCCACCCATATTGCCAAACGGCTGCGCTGAAACGGACCCACCCAACCGTCCAAAAACGGTGGATAAGCCTGTCGATTGGCAGACTTATCCACGCATAAACGGTGACGCACCCATGCCGCAAACCCACGGATGGCGTGGCTTGCAGCGACCTTCCTGTATTGCTCTTGTAGTTTACTCCTATAGTTAGGCCAGCCGATCTGTGGATAAGGAGTGCATCGTTCCCACGCTCCGGCGCTCATCGTTATACACAA
>CAIOOA010000015.1 GCA_903859815.1 uncultured Methylococcaceae bacterium
CATTGCGCCAGCTTGCCCACGGCTATGTGCGCAAAGGCGGGAAACAAAGCCGACGCAAGCGGGTAGACCGGCTATGCCTCGCCCTTGACTGGATCGCACAAGCATTCCCAGCTTGCAGGGGCCTCCAGCAAGTTGGCCGCAAACAGGTCTGGCAGTTTTACCAAACCCACAGCCATCTGTCAGAGAAAACACTGGCAGAGTATGGCTATGCGTTCAGGTTGCTTTGGGAATTGTTGGGTAGGACGGGTAAACCGCCGTGGCCAAAGACAGAGTCCGTGACGGACGATGCCCAAGCTTAAAGGTAGACCGCAAGGATTCCTTGGTAATTGAGTAACATCATGCGCAATGGAAGAAAACTAGAATAGCTGTTCCGTGATAGAGAATAAGTTACCGATGAAAACTCATGTAGAGTATCTATGGCGAGTCTATTTTCGCGTAAGCGAAAAAATCAGCCTACCTAATGTACCGATTACGCATATTTTTGTACTGCCAATGTTCTGTTTGTGTACTGCAAGGGCAAAAGAATGGGGGAGGGGAGAATCTAGGGCTAGGGCAGGATAGGCTTTTAAGCCGCTATTTGTATCATCCATACCATGTGTGTGGCGTTGTATCTGGTATTACACATATTTTTGATAGTATTTATTGTCTGGTATCGGCTTGGATGGCTCAGGAGGAAATCCAAGTGCTGCGCGAAGATCCTGCAATGTCACCATAAGCGTCATGGGTTCGCTCGGGGATGGGTCGAACCCAAGGGCCAGGTAGAAAGCCTTGGCCTGTTCCGAAATGGCATGAACCACGACACCGCGAATGCCGATGGCATCGGCGGCATTGGACACCCGCCGCGCACTGTCACGAAACAACGCACGGCCAAGCCCGCGCCCTTGGTAAGCCCGATCCACGGCAAGGCGGGCCAATATCACGACAGGGATGGGGTTCGGCATGTTGCGGCTAAACCGGCCAGTCACATCGTGTATGCCGATGCTGCCGGAAGCAAGGGCGTAATAGCCGACTACCTTGTCACCATCGCTCACGACGAAAGTCCGTGAAGCACCACTGGCTTGATTGGCCCTTGCCCTGCGCTTTAGCCAATCGTCAAGCGATGGCAAGCCCGAATCAAAATCACCGGTTTGGTGGCAGTCGGCCAGCGGTTGCGGCGAGGACAAAGGCACCGGTGGTTTATTCCCACGGTGAGGGAGTTTGCAACGTCTTGCACAAACGCTCGTTGGGCTGAGGAGGGGCATCGAGACGGGACAGAAACTCCATGTAGGCTTCGTAGCTAACCGAGAACACCGTGCGGTCAAGGATGGCATCCTCGGCGGCGCGGCGGGTGGCATCCAGCATAAAGTCAGTCCGATTCTTGCCCACAAGCTGCGCGGCCCGGTCGATCAGCCAACGCTCTTCGGGCTTGATGCGGATGTTCAGGGTTTCTCGCTTGGGAAGGGTCATGTTTGCCGTCTGATTACTTTGGTTCAAGATTTCAATTCAGAATAACATAGCGTAATGACTTTGTCTTTACAGTTACAAGTATTGTGGCAATGCATTCCCTAACGGCATCACCTAACCGGCAGGCCCAATAACACGGTGGGGTATTCGACCTCGGCCAAGGCTTCTTTTTGGCTTACCTTGGGCAGCCGCTCGCGCGCTACCGGATTGGGCGATTGCCAGCCAACCTCGCCGATTTCCCGGAACCTGGCGATGGCAGACTCAATGGCGAACCGGTCTATGACATCGACATTAAGCACGATTTGCAGGCCAATGCCGTAGGCGTAGCTTCTGTCTATTTCGAACGATTCGTAAATGGTCGGCGGCTCGCTGCGGACAATCTCGGATTCCACCTTTTCCCAGTGTTCGTAGAATGTCAGCCCGCCAAACTTGTCATGGCGCACAGGTTCCCGTTCAACCATCCGGTATGACAGTATCTTGCCGGTGCTTGAGACGTCTGCCGGCTCGAACTCCATCCTAGAATCGGCCTCGCGTTCCTCCCGCGTCAGCATTGACGCGGTACGCTCATGCGCAAGCTCGTGCGCCTCATCCCAAAATGCCTGCCTCGCCGTTTTGATGAAGGCATTCCAAAGGGTGAACCGATCCTTGCCGGGGAAGTAAAAATCAAACCACTGGCAGTACAAGTCAGGCCGCCCCGGTTCGGAAAGGACCAGGTGGCTGGTGAACAAACCGCCGTATTGACCGGCGTCGCGCCGGATTTTCCCTTTCAGGCTCACAACCGCCTCGCTTCGCCTGTGACGGGGGAGGGCGGTGA
>CAIOOA010000016.1 GCA_903859815.1 uncultured Methylococcaceae bacterium
GTTCATATCACTTTGGCTGGTTCCCAAGCTCTTGCTCTGGTCGTTATACACAAGTGGTTGAAGCCCGTCATTCCGGCATGGACTGCCGGAATCCAGTCACAGGGAGGTGAATCTGCGGGGTGGTAAATAGCTTGAATCAAATACTTACATAACGACGAGTTACCATCCATGGCACTGGATTCCTGCATCCCTGCTGGAATGACGGCACTACGTCTTGGCTGGACTTGTGTATAACGATGAGATATCTTGTTTGAGAACCCAGTATTTGAAGCTCCAGCTTCTGTCGGGATGGCAAGCTGGAGTTTGTAAAGCAAAGGTTCCCAAACTGGAGTTTGGGAACCAGCTAAAACCTGGAGTTTGGGAACCAGCCAATCTTTCAATTCGTAAAATCAAACCACTCGGTCAACACATTTGCCAAACGGCTGGCAGAATCCTCCAAATCTTCCTCTGCTGCCATGACGACGTTGGGCAACTGGGTAATTTCCAAGGTGTTAAGAATCAGCTTTCCGGGTGAATTAAAATATTGTACCCACCAGACATAGGGCAAACCAGTGCGGCGTATATGGCAATCGCCATAGCCCTTGGAAAGGATCGACATGCCTAGCAGCCCTAGGCAGTCGATCATGTAGGTCATATCTTCCGGGGTCAGCGGCAATAAGGTTAAATTGATGACTTCTTCTGAACCTACAGCAAAGTCTCTGGATTTGGCAAAAATCTCGTATAGCAATGCAGGGGCATTCATCAGGTTATCTGGAAATGTAGCAGGGAGGGTTTTCTGAGCATTATCCACCGACAACCATTCTGCCAGTATTTTAGGATAGGGGCCAGTTTCCAGATACTCCTGAATCAAGGCATCATCATGGTAATGCTTGACTCGCCAAACGCCTGCAAAAACGGACTCACTGATGATTAAGCGTCTTGTTGGCCGGTCTGCTAGGATGCTGATTTCACCTTCCCCTAAGATTTGACCGATCAAGTCGCGGGTATCTGTATCATATTCAGTCAAGTCAATGACGGTCGATTCCGTCCCGACTGGTTTGGAGTTTAATCCGTCTACCAAGCTTGATAGTATCGCGCCGACTTTGGGGTTGTGCCGCCAGTCCTGCATACTGGGTGACACAAACGTACTCATCGTTTCCGGCAACGCGACATAAAGGCATTCGGGGTCGTCAAACGGGCTTACCGGCTCTGCGGTTTCGATGGCAATGGGAGGGTGATTGAATAGCATGGGGAAACCTAAAGTCCGATAGTCAGAAGGTATGGCGGGTGCGAGAAGACTCACCCCTTTGCCAAGGGTGCGATTAAAAAATAATGCAGGAGTGCAAGGCTTGCCTTGCGGGGGTTATGTTCAGGCAAGGCAAGCCTTGCACTCCCGACGTGGTTTCAAGCTTATCCAGTAACTGTGTGCATCACTTTTAATCAACCCCCTGCCAACGTTATTATTCAAAGAAACCGGCTATCGCCGATTCGACAGGCGGCATGGGCAGAAGGGCGTAGTCGTTCATATTCGTCCATACCGGATGCAGCCTTGGGTTGATCTGAGTTAGGGGTTTTTAAGCCTGTGTGGATACCCAATTGTGCCAAGTAAGCCAATACCCGATCCATCGCTGCTGTTATTTGGGATTTTACCACTGCCGTCAAACTGCCGCCATAATCTTCCAAGGTTGCCGGCTGAACTCCAATCAGTACTAACCGTTCTGGACATTGACCCAATAATTGGCTTAAAACCAATACCTCTTGGAAGCTGACCTGATGCAAGCTCATCTTGTTTGCGCCCAAATAGGCCGGGACTTCAGCATCGTGAAGTTCGACCAAAGTTCCGGGGTTTAATTGAAAGTCCACCGCGTCGATGATGATTAAAATGTCCGCTTGTTGTACATAAGGCATTAATGCCAAACCTTGCGTACCGCCGTCCATTAAGGTGATGGATGGCGGGAATTCATACAATTGCTGCAAAGACTGGACCACGCGAACCCCAAACCCTTCATCCGCCCACAGGATATTGCCTATGCCAAGAATCAAGATAGCCGGTTGATCCATGGCTTATGGCCTATCATCTTTCCATGTCCGCCAACCGTCTATCATCGTGCTGACCATGGACTGGCGGGAGACATATTGTTCGCGGATGGCAATATAAATATGCACCATCATGAAAATCACCAAATACCACATGCCCAGATGATGCCAGCTATGTGCGGACTGACTACCGCCCAGTAATGGGATGACCCAACCAAACAATCGGTCGGCCCAACTGCCTTCGCCTAAGCCCTGACCATAAAGGGCAAAGCCAGTGACGATCATGAATAATGACCCTAGCACAAAAAATAGGAATATTGCCAAATCGGCTAAAGGATTGTGGCCCACATGTTTTCGCGGCTCGGACACTAAAAACAAATACCAGAGGATTTCATGCCATACGCCTTTCCAATACGTCAGCCGATAAACCTCCGGCATGAAGAGTTGGCGGGAATAGCGATTGCCCACCAAGGCCCAGTAGGCCCGACCTATCAAGCCGATTGCCAATACATAGCCGGCGGAAAAGTGGATGAAGCGGATATAGCCAAATAAATAATGATCGCTGGCTTCGCCCCCTGTCACTACAGGCGGGTTGCCAATCAAATACCCAGTGACTGCCAATACCACTAATGCCAAGGCATTGACCCAATGCCAAAGGCGCACAGGTTTCTCGTAGACATAGACAGGTTCTTGTGTCATAGCAGGGGAAGACATGGTTTTCTCCTATGGTCAGTCATCAAGACCGACTCGGTATTTAAAACCGAGTCGGTCTACAGAAGAGTCATTACAGGACTTTAACTCGCGTCAGTTCCTTACCCTCTTTGTCGATGATATGGGTGGAACAGGCCAAGCAAGGATCAAAGCTGTGCAAGGTGCGCAAGATTTCCAAAGGCTGCTCGGCATTGACGACTTGGGTATTCATCAGTGCCGCTTCAAATGCGCCAATATTGCCTTGCGGGTCACGCGGCGAACCATTCCAAGTCGTCGGCACGATGCATTGGTAATTGTCGATTTTGCCGTCTTTGATGACGACCCAATGCCCCAATGCCCCACGCGGAGCCTCTGTCGTCCCCACCCCCTTGGCTTCTTGCGGCCAAGTGTCGGGTTCCCATTTGGTGGTATTGGCAGTGGACAAATCCCCGGCTTTGATGGTCCGTATCAATTTATCTTGGAAATGTCGCATCAAATGGGCGCAATACTGTGCCTCCAAACCCCTCGCCGCCGTGCGCCCCAAGGTGGAAAACAAAGCGGTGACCGGCAAGCCCAAATCCGTCAGCAGTTTGTCCACGGGTTCTTTGATCGCCGGTATGCCCTTGGCATAGCCGACAATATAGCGAGCCAACGGACCCACTTCCATGGCGTGACCGCGCCAGCGAGGGGCTTTGATCCAAGAGTATTTTGCACTTTCGTCCAAGTTTACGATGTTCGTCCGCGTGCCTTTGGTCTTGCTGCCCAGTTCAAAGCGCGGCTCGGTGACACCTTGGAACGGATGCAAGCCGACATTTTCATTGTCGTAGCGATACCAGGAATGGGTCACGAATTCTTGAATTTGATTGACATCCTTCAAATCAATCTCGTGAATTTCTTTCAGATTGCCGTTGAGTATGGCCCCATGCGGCAACAGTAGATTGTTCAGCGAGCGGTCATTGGCATGTTCGGGTATGTCACCATACGACATGACGTTTTGACCTGATAACCCGCCGCCATACAGCCAATCCTTATAGAATGAGGCGATGGCTTGCAAATCCGGCAGATAGACTTGTTCGATGAATTCTATCGTCCGGTCGATAATGGAAGACACCAGATTCAGCCGTTCCATGTTGACCGCGCCCACCGCACCAACCCCGTCGACGTTGATGGCGCACGGCACACCGCCCACCAGCCAATTCGGATGAGGGTTTTTGCCGCCGTACACCGTATGGATTTTGACGATGTCCTTTTGGAAGTCCAAAGCTTCCAGATAATGCGCGACGGCCATTAAATTAGCTTCGGGGGGCAGCTTGTAAGCCGGGCTACCCCAATAGCCATTGGCGAAAGGCCCAAGCTGGCCGCTTTCGACAAATTTTTTCAAGCGACTGGCAATGTCGAGGAAATAGCCCGGTGAAGATTTTTCCCAAGGAGAAATGCTCTGAGCCAATTCAGAAGTTGCTTTCGGGTCGGCTTTCAACGCACTGACCACATCCACCCAATCCAAAGCATGCAAATGGTAGAAATGCACTAGATGATCTTGCACTTGCAAAGTCAATTGCATGATGTTGCGGATGGTGTTGGCATTCTCAGGAATTTGGATGCTCAGCGCATCTTCCACCGCCCGCACTGAGGTCAGGGCATGGGTTCCGGTGCAAACACCGCAAATCCTCTCGGTGAAGGCCCACGCATCGCGAGGGTCGCGGCCTTTCAAAATCACTTCCAAGCCGCGCCACATCGTGCCGCTGGACACCGCATTGCGGATGATATTGTTCTCGTCGAGGTTGACCTCGCAACGCATGTGGCCTTCAATGCGCGTGACTGGATCGACAACGACGCGCTTGCCGCTGTTGTCCAAGGAAAAGCCGTTAGGGGTTTGGATGGCGTTCATAAGCTATCCTTTTTATGGGTTTCGGTGTTTTTATGTTTATTGATGGAAACCGCCGCATGGGCCGCTATGCCCACACCGACCGCCCCGGCAGTGACCAAACCCATTTTATCGGCATTGGCTTCCACCCCAAACACATTCAGTTCAGTGACTCTGTCGTAGAACGAGCCTTTGTCCCAGAAGGCTTCCTCGGAACAGCCGATGCAGCCATGACCGGATTGGATGGGGAAGGAAACCCCGTCGTTCCATTTGACCGTGGAGCAGGCGTTGTATGTAGTCGGTCCTTTGCAACCCATTTTGTACAGGCAATAACCTTTGCGGGCGGCCTCGTCATCCCATTGTTCGACGAACTGGCCGGCATCGAAATGCGGACGCCGGTAGCATTTGTCATGGATGCGTTGACCATAGAACATTTTCGGACGGCCTTGGCTGTCCAAGTCAGGCAGTTTGTCGAAGGTCAGCATATAAGTGATGACCGCCGTCATGACCTCGGCGATGGGTGGGCAACCGGGAACTTTGATGACAGGCTTGTCGAGAATGACTTTATGGACTGGCGTAGCCTGGGTTGGGTTTGGCTTGGCCGCTTGGACACATCCCCAAGAAGCGCAGGAACCCCAGGCAATCACCGCCGCGCAATCCTTGGCCGCATAGCGCAGCTTTTCGACGAAGGGCTTGCCGCCAACGATGCAATACATGCCGTCTTCGTTCAATGGAGGGTTGCCCTCCACCGCGAGGATATAGCGGCCTTTATATTTGCGCATGGTCTCTTCCATGACTTCCTCGGCTTGAAAACCCGCAGCCGCCATCAGCGTGTCATCGTAATCCAAGGAAAGCATGGATAACACCACATCTTTCGCCAGTGGATGCGCCGAGCGAATGAAGGATTCCGAACAGCAGGTGCATTCCAATCCATGCAACCACAATACAGGTGTGCGCGGTTTGGTTTCCATGGCATGGACGATGTTACCGACAAACTGCGGCCCCAAAGCCAAAGACGATGCAGTCAGGCTGCAATATTTTAGAAAACTACGCCGACTGATTCCCTGACGGCGCATGACATCGTAGAAACTATCGGGACGTGTGGACATTTCTCCTCCCCGTGAGTCTTCGTTTTTGTTATTGAAACGGACAGGGTTTTAAACTGCCCCATGTCGCGCATTAACGTTTGCCTAATCAAGGCAATTGTCAGCGGCAATTTGTGCGCCAGCTTTAATTCTTCAATTGATACAGTAACCTAGCCATAACCTACAAGGTTATGAACAGGATAAAATACGACACAATCATAAAAAATTGTCGGTTTTGCTCCATTCACCTAATAAACCAAATGAGGGCAACTATTGCTTATTTGAAAATAATTCTAAAAAATAGATTGCCTTTGTGGTATGGGTACTGTATTATTGGAGTCGGTGTAAAGAGGTTCGCGCCAAGCAAGTCAGCGTTATTTTATTTGTCAAAAAATACATTCCTGCTCCAACTGCCCGCCATTCCAGAATACCCATTTTTTTTCAATTTCTCATACTTTGAGTTATTGAAAGTTTTTGCGCATACAGCGCGTATTTCAAGAGATTTAATATGTCACAACAGCAAAATGGAACCGTAAAATGGTTCAACGAAGCCAAAGGATTTGGATTTATTCAACGCGAAAACGGTGCCGACTTGTTCGTGCATTTCCGTTCGATTTCTGGTCAAGGATTCAAGTCCCTGACTGAAGGTCAGCGCGTTAGCTTCACCGAGGTCAGCGGACAGAAAGGTCCGCAAGCTGAAAACGTTGTTGCCCTGTAATATCAGCGGGTAAACGTTCAAGCCAGAAAAGCAGGCTGCTCACAGCGCCTGCTTTTTTTGCCCTGCCGTCGGATGCGTTAACCACTACGCATCGTCTTTTATCAAAGTTGTCTTCAACATAAGGAGGCCAACGCATGTTGACCCTTTTCGTTCGTGGGTTACCCCCAAGCACAACCGAAACCAGTCTGACTGAATTATTCGGTGGTTATGGTAAAGTTTTTGGTTTGAAATTAAGCCGTGATTTATTCACCGGCAAAGCACGTGGCATTGCCACCATTGACATGGAAGGGCATGAAGCCCGCTCAGCCATTTCCGGGCTAGACGGCCAGGATTTTCAAGGCAACACCATTTATGTCGCCTTGGACAAAGGACCCAAAAACGGACGTGGCCGGCGCTAAGTTCGCCTACTGTTTTCGTCAAACGTCAACACTGTCACTTCTCCGTCTATATCGCTGATTTCAGCCCGCCGCAGTACGCCGGTTTCGTCGTACTGGTAGCGGTGCTCCATCTCCACCTCGCCGTAAACCATTTTCTGCACACCGGTTAAGCGGTCTTGCCCGTCATAAACCCCACTAAAAAATGCAATCCGGTTTTTAAGCTGATCCGGTTCCAGCTCATTCAGCAGGGTCAGCGGCAAATTGACACCGCTGTAGGTCAAAAAATAGCGCCTAATTCCAGTGGTCTCTTCTGTCATCGTTTGTTCTCAACAGGCAATTTTGTTTAACCGGGTTTTGCTTGGCTCAAGCCACTGCCTTCTCGTCGACAACGCCCGTCCACCCTGCCGCTGTCAGTAAGTCTTCAACCCCAATGTCGAGTATTTCCAAACCGATCTTGGCACAATACTTCTTTTCCTTGTTGGTGGGGGATTTGTTCAGTACCCAACCCTTGGGTTCGGCGGCACTATAAACAATATCGGACATGACCATGCGCTCGGAATCCCGGTTTAGCGGCAAACCAATCAATAGGTATTGCTTGCCTTGACGATATTCTTTCAAGAAGGAAGGTATGGCAAAACCGCCCATTAGTTCACTGATGTAATCGACATAATCGGCATCGGAAGCGATGAATTTAGGGGAGGGCAGGGGGCTACCCATCGGCTTGAATAGTATCGGTAGGTTGGGGTCGACTTCCTCCTGGAGGATTTCCCGATATTGGCTACCATCATAATGATGGATGATAAAACGGTAATTAGTCCCGGCAATGCGGGCGATTCCGCGGATCAAGGTGTGTGGCTGACCGGCATAGGTTTCCTGTAGCTGAGTGTCGCGGTTAATGTCGATGACATAGCGCGGTTTCCAACTTGCCAGCCAATCATGCAGCGCAGAACGAGTCCAGCGAGTTTGCCCGTAAGTCTTTTCCAAGAATCGCTCAACGAAGCTGCGCCCCCGTTTGAGTTCCAGATTCATCGCGGCGCGAGGAAATTCGTACATTAGCTTCGGGGCCATGGGCCTGCCGTCGTTCATGGCGATAATCAGGCTGTCGCTATCGGCGGGCATGGGTGCGCCCGTTTCCAATTGGGTGACACCGGCCAGCACACCGGGTCCAAGATAGGGGACTACACGGTTTTCATATAAACCGGCTAGGATTTCGTCAATATTACTCATTAAAGTCTCTCTTTCGCGTTAGCCATTAGACTGCTCCGCACGACATCCCTTGCCATGATGCGTTTGGAACGTTTCTTGGCATTGATGTAATAACCGATGAGGGCATTCAAGATCAGCCCCAAGGCCGCCAGTAAGACGGTGATTTCAGGCCCATTCAACAAATGTGGGTTTGACATGGCTTATTCCTCAGATCCGAAACAACGTGAATAATCAACACAAACAGCGCAAGAAGGCGCACGACAAACATAAATACCCTCTGCTTCGCACAATTGCTTATACAGAAATTTTTTCCATTTCATATCATGGGTGTTGGCGGCTGCAATCTCCGGGAAGTTGTAGGCGATCAGGCCGCTTAAATCTTGCCGCGACCACAATCCCAAGTCTTGCCAAAGATGGTCGTCCCCTAGGCAACCCGCCACTAGGATTGAAGTGATCCAGCCCGTCTCCTGCCGTTCCGGGTAGGCGGCGCGGGCGAGCAAATAGCGGGTCAGATCATCCTTTTCCAACATGCGGCTGAAATCGGCTGTCCTCCCCGATGGGGCTTTGGCAGGCATCACAAGCGTGTGAAAAAAATCATTGACCAGCCCATGAAACTCTGTTGCCTCCAAGCCTAAGCCATCAGGCAATGCGCCTAAGCCAGCGCTCCAACTGGCAAGCATTCGGCTGATCCATTCTGAATTAGGCGACAACTTTGCCAAATGGCGTTTGAAGTACCGATGGTACTGCTCGCGGTCTGGCGCGGCGAACTTGGGGATGGCGTTCATGGCGGTTTTATTCCAAAAAATAATTTCATGATTAAATCGTAGGGGCGAATTCATACGCCAATGGGTGGCTGAAGCCGCCCCGAAATTTCATCTCTGCAAAAACATTGGAATCAATACTCAACCAGAATATCTTCATCGCGGACAATGAACTGACAAGCCAGACGCCAAGTGGCCGGCATGTCAGTGACCGCGATTTCGTCTATTTCCTTCTGAGTGATTTTACCCAATTTTCTGAGAACGGCGATTTCCTTGGCGGTCAGATGACCGCTCATTCTCGGTTTGCTGTCCACGCTGCTGACTTTGACCAAACACGTGCCGCATTCCCCGTCCTTGCATTCAAATTGGATCGGAACCTTGTTTTCCAAGGCCAGCTTTAACAAGGTTTGGGTGTGACTGCCTGCCACGGCGTAAACGGTTTTGTCCTTATATTCGGGACTGCTAAAAGTGACTAATGCCATAATGAATTCCTCAAAATTACTTTTACCCTCTTTCACCACTGGGGGAGGGGGGTTGATGGGTTGGTTTTGAACCCTCGCCTGCACGGGCGGGTGGAACCCGCCCCTACAATTCTCTCAATCGGAGATGGTTCAAGGGGCAGGGTTAAGCCGGACGCACCGAAACCTCGCCGCCCAACACTTGGGCTTGGCAGGCTAGGCGATTGTGCTTCCCGGCGAAGTTGTCGCGTAAAATCTTGTCTTCCAACACCGACGGTTCACTGAGGTTGTTCCACCCATCGGTGACTTTCATCATGCAGGTTCCGCAGTCGCCTTCGCGGCAGCCATAGGTGACACCGGAGCCGACCTTCTCGGAAATCTCGATGACCCGGGTGCCGGCAGGGACGGTGACGGTGACGTGAATGTCTTCAAATGTGACAGTGGCTTTTGCCATGTTTTTTCTCCTAGGTTTAGTAAGTCGTTTTCATCAAATCGGACATGTCGATGGTGCGGGCCGGCCGACGGCCAACCAGCTCTTCGGCCAAGTCTTGGCCGAACTGTCGACACGCTTCTATTTCTTCAAGAGTGGGGATGAGTTTCACCCTCAACCCTTGCACCGGGACACGCAGCTTCAAGCCGCGCAACCGGTCCTCAATCATGCGTACCGCCTCGCCACTCCAGCCATAGGAACCGAAGGCCGCACCGATCTTGCCCTTGATGTCGATCACGGTTAACGAAGACAGCAAGTCCCAGATCGGTTTCACCGCGTCGCCGTTGATGGTGGGGGACCCCAGCACAAAGCCATCGGCCTCTTCCAGCAAATCGGCGAAAGTTTCGGTCTCCCCGCCTTCCAAGTCGTAGAGCGAAGCGCGCACCCCTTCCACCTTTTGGGCAGCGGCATAGATTGCCTCCGCCATGCGGGCAGTGTTGCCGTAGGAACTGATGTAAAAAATCAACAAGGTCTTTTCGTTGGCCGCAATTTCGCTTTTCAAGCGCGGGGTGGACAATTCCCGGTAGCGCCTCACATAGGCTTGCGGACGGTCGCGCAGGATCGGCCCGTGGGCAGGGGCGATGCATTGCAATTCCAATGGCTCGACCAATTCCAGCGCTTGCACCACATAATCTTTGAAAGGCCGCATGATGTGGGCATAGTAGTACTCGAAGGAAAAGCGGAAATCGCCCACCTTGTCGTTGAATAGCCTTGGGTCGCAAAAATGGCAACCGAACACATCGCCTGAAAACAGCAATTTCTCTTCCCTAAGATAGGTGCATTGGGTGTCCGGCCAATGCAAATAAGGCGTATGCAGAAATTCCAAGGTGCGGTCACCCAAGTCGATGGTGTAGCCTGTGTTGACGGTGGTGAATTCCATGCTTTCCCGCTTCAACAAAGCCTTCAACATCATTTGTGCCTTGAAAGAGATATACAATCTCGCGTTGGGGCAGCGCTCCATCAACTCCGGCAATGCCCCGGTATGGTCAGGTTCCAAGTGGTTTAGGACAATGGCCTTGATCTCGCTATAATCCGCCACTTGTTCCAATCGTGCGAAAAAGTCCCCAGCAAACTGCTCTTTGACGGTATCAACAACCGCTACACCGGCACTTCCGCGCACGACATAGGCGTTGTAGCTAGTGCCATTGGCCGTTTTCAAAATGATGTCGAAGTTGCGCAAGGTCGGGTCCAGTGCGCCTATCCAATGCACCCTTGGTGAGATTGGCACAGGCTGTTTGGAAGCGACTGCGGCTTCGACATCGATTGATTTCATGGATGCGATTCGCTCTTTGGGTCGGCTTCACCCGGCCTTGGTGAGTTGACGCCTTCCTTACAGCAGGTTTCCAATTCCTGCTGGGTCGCGCCCTTCGCATCCAACCCAATCCACGCCTTGATGAGATCAGGGTCGAAACCCATTTCATGGCGTTCGCCCACTTTTAGCAACGGTCGGCGGATCAACGCCGGGTCGGCTGCCAGCAAGCGCAAGGCTTGGCTTTCGGTCAGGCACTCCGGGAAGATCAAGCCCAGTTTCATTGCTTTGGCACTGGGATTGAACCACTCGGTGATCGGCGAATCCCCGAAAAAGCGCTTGAGGGTTTCGGTATCCCAAGGCTCAGCCATCAAATTGCGTTCGATGACTTCGTGACCCGCATCCTGTAACAGTTGTTTCTGCCTGGCATTGCTGATGCAGCCGGGCTTTTCGTAAAATTCAATAATGGCCATGACTAATGTGCTCTCAATTCCGCCATGGCTTGTTCCATCCGCTCTGGCGGGATGCCGGTCAAAGATCCCGGCGGGTTGATGGGTTCTCCCAACGCGTCGAGAATAGCCCCCTCAATGGGGCAAATGGTGGCGCATTGGGGATCGGCGTGCGCACCCTCACATTCGGTGCATTTCTTAGGGTCGATTAGAAAATGCGGCTTGGCCTCGTAAATGGCCTCGCTAGGGCACAGCGGTAGGCAGGCCCAGCAATTGACGCAGGATTCGATGATTTTCAAAGCCATTGGCACTTTCTCCCGCTTAGTCGTCCAAAAGGATTTTCAACAGAGATAAAGCACTCGCCGTGCCAGTCGTCGTGCGAGTTATAACATTATGACTTTTAAGAGTTTATGTACTTTGAAGCTGTAGCAAGCCCAACAAAGGCCGTCAGAAGGATTGTCGGAAATGCGACAATGGCCGCAAGAAGCAGAATTAACGCGGAGTGACTGCCAGCCTCACGCCGCCTTTGGGTCGCAAGGTCACTTCAAGCTCCGGTTCGACAGACTCACCGGGCAGGGTTTCAAAACGGTAGTGCTTGGCAATCATCGCCAATAACAACATGCTCTCGGTCAGTGCAAAGGCATTGCCCACGCACAGCCTATGCCCCGCACCGAAAGGCATGAATGCCAAACGGTGCTTAGGCTTGAATTGCTCCGGTAAAAACCGCTCCGGTTGGAAGCTGTCCGGCATTTCCCAAAATTCGGGATGGCGATGGATATTGGCCAAATTGATGATTAACATGGAGCCTTTGGGTATCCGATAACCGCCCAGCAAGGTTTCACTGACATTTTCGCGAACCATGACGGCGGCAGGCGGATAAAGCCTCAGCGTTTCATCCAGCACAGCACGAGTCCAAGCTAGCCGGGGCAAATCATCCGTGGTGGGTTCTCGGTCTCCCAACACAGTGTCCAACTCGGTTTTGAGGCGGTCAGCCGCAATCGGATGGCAAGCGAGCATGTAACATGCCCAAGTCAATGTCAGAGCCGTAGTTTCATGTCCGGCGGTGAAGATGGTCAGCACCTCGTCGCGGATCTGCCTATCATCCATAGGCAATCCGGTTTCATCATCGGTTGCCCGGATCAAGCGATCCAGCAAATCATCCTTGGGTATGGCCGCGTCACGTCGCTCGCGGATGAGTCCATAGACCAATTGATCTATGGATTGCATCGCACTTTGAAATTCCCGATTTTTTCGAGTGGGTAGCCATCTGGGCAGGCTCAATGGATTGCGCATGTCGTCAGCGGCAAATTCCAAGACCGTCTGCAAGGCTGGTTCTAGCCAGTCCAATTGATCTAAAACACTGATATTGAACATGGTTCTAGTGATGACTTCCAGCGTGGTGCGCATCATCTCAGCCCCGATGTCGACAGGTGTTGAGGGTGCGAAGCCCTGCCAATGGCTGACTAGGTTACGCCCTGCTGCCACGATTTCACCTTCATATTCGGCGACGCGGCTTTTTACAAACAAAGGTTGAATCAGTTTTCGCTGACGCTTCCACAATGCGCCCGTGCTAGTAATCAAGCCTTGCCCCAGAATCAACGCCAAACCTTTAGGCCGGTTGACCAGATACATTTTGATGAATTGCTCGGGGCGTTCAATCAATATGTCCTCGACCAGTTCGGGATGGCTGACCACATAAATCGTAACCGGTCCCATGCGGAAGCGAATCAAATCGCCATGGAGTTTCTGCCATTCCCGCATCGATTGGTAAGCATTGCTGTTGAATTCTCGGAAATTGCCGAGAATCAGATGTCCAGTTGGAATAGGAGGAAGAGGATTAGGCATGATTTGGGTCTCAGGTTAATCTGGCATACTTACGGGTCTAGGCATTCATTATTTTAAAACGATTGGGCTAACGGATTGTCATTTTACTGTGACTTCGTCGGTACAATGTTAGCCTAAAATTTAAATCAACCCATCATATTTAACATAAGACCGATTATGCGCAATAAATTTGGAGCGTCAAAGCTTGCTTTGACATGAGTTTGAATAAGCGAAGCTTGCTTCGCCTGTCAAAGCAAGCTTAGACGCGCCCAGGGTTTAAGCCCTTTCATCGATATTCGGCAGTGGTTCAGGCTGTGTCGCTTCCAATAAACGGGCATGGATTTGCCGAAACTGGCTAATGGCGCGGTCAGCCCCAATCAACCGGTCTTCGCCATCGGCGCTTTTCAGCGGGGTTTGCGTCACCACGACCCGCCGGTCTTGATTCAAAATGAATCGGTTGCTCAAACCAATGAGCCACTCATACGGTTTTGCCAGCAAGGGATTTTGAATGCGGTGGTAGACGCGCAGATAGTAAAGAGTCGTTTGGTCGTTAACCGGCACGAATGCAATGAAGTTTTTCATGCGTGGGCTGATGTTGAGCAACCATACGCCTGGAAATAGAAAGCTTAAACTCGGTTCTTTGCCGACGGCTGCCGCTGCCAATTCGGTCTGGCTGCGTGAATGACGGCCTTCGTCCACCGAATTGCTCACCCAAACCTTGATGCCTTCCGCGTCGGACTCCACATAAGGCCCATCGACAAAACTGCGGCCCCCTGCGCCTATGTTGGTGCGATGGACAAACGCCAGATGGGCGACATCCAATTGGTTTTCGATGGCGCGAGTGTAATGCACGGGCCATTCGACTTTCACCGTGCCATAACGCCAACCCGATTCCAATGGCGGGAAATAAGGCACTTTGGGTAAAACCTCCCGGTGTTGCCCTAGCCATAGCCAGATCAGTCCGTGTTCCTCACGCAAGGTAAACCCCGTCAACGCCATGCCTTTAGGAATTTTGCCGAGTCGGCCATTGGCTGGAATATGCTGGCACTGTCCAGTGCCATCGAACTCGAAGCCGTGAAACGGGCAAACTAAACGGCCCCCCATCGTCTGACCGCCACTCAAGGCAGCGCCCAGATGCGGGCAACGATCAATATGGGCATGAGGTTCGCCGTTGGCAGACCGCCAAAACACCAGTTTCAGCCCCAGCCGTTCGACCGCTAGCGGCTTGTTTCTGACTTCGCCACTTTCTAATACCGGATACCACTGATTTTCAGGCAGATGCATTGAAACCATTCGTGAATGGGTTGAGAGGTTGTCGATTCTATCACAAAGCCATTGTTTGGCCTGTTGTTTGCTGGGATGAATGATGGAGGTTAACATCATGACAGTCAGACACAATATTCCACAACCCATTTGCTCAGGCTTGCAAGTGCCTGAATTGGGTAAATTTCCGTTTTCCATTCACTATCGTGGCGAGAAGCGCGATGCCATCCTTGTGCGTTTCGAGGGCTTGGTTTACGCCTATTTGAATCTTTGCGTACACATGCCCAAGCCCTTGGATTGTGAGCAAGCGCACATTTTTGACGAATCAGGGCGTTTTTTGCAGTGTTCCATGCATACCATTTGTTACGACCCAGTGACCGGTGAATCACTGAGTGAGATTACCGCAGGGAAAAGCCTGACGGCCATTCAAGTCAGGGAGGAAGGGGGTTGGGTGTATTTGGTCGATAAGCGGGCGGTGATGAGTGCGTAGTCAATTCCCTATGTGACAGGTTCCCCAAAGTCATTAGTAATGGTAGCTTTTTTTGCCAAACTGACTTGATTAGGGTGGCGTGTTACACTGTTTTACATTGTAAAACAGATGGAGCGCATCGCTATGGCTACTTTAAACATTCGCATTGCAGATGACATTAAAAACCAACTCGACGCATTGGCCAGTGCGACCGGGCGTAACAAATCATTCTTAGTCGTTGAAGCCATCCGCGGCTATTTGCAACAGGAAGCTTGGCAAGTCGCTGAAATTCGGCAGGCGATCCAAGAAGCGGATGCGGGAGACTTCGCCGAAGAATCCGAGATAAAGGCGGTGCGCGACAAATGGCTGAATAATTAGGGTTAAGAAGTGTTGTGCTTTTTCCATTCGTTAAGGCGATGACCGGAGATTTTGTGAATTTTCTAGAATAGGCTAGAAAAACAATTGTCTAGCTTTACTGAGTCCACCGAATAGAGTTTTTTTATGGATGACACCGAATGGCCTTGCCCAAATAAAAGCCTAAAATACGATAAAGGTGATAATCGACATAAACATTCAGGGAAAGACAAAGAAGCTAAAGTAGTTTATGAAGAGGGTAAATGGGTGGGAAAATGTCCTAAAGGGTTTTCTATTAAAGTTGCTCAGAATCTACTTGAAAATGGTATACCTGAATTTCGCAAGACAATACCGGAAAAGCCTCGTAGAATTTGGTCTTATTATTCAGGCGTAATATACGCGGCATGTTCTTCTGAAAGCGAGGAAGGAAAAATTTGGCATGGCTACCCAGTAAAAGATGAACCCCCACGAAAAATTTTGGAAAAACTCAAAAAATTGGCTTCTGAACGAGGCGAGGAAAAACTAATCAAAAAGTGGTTGAAAAAAGAATGAGTAAAAAAAGTCTGACTTTTGGTTCCAAAGATGGAATGCGTTTTATATTAGACTGGCGTAGCGATTATCCGACGGGCAATGGGCCTATTGGTAAATCTTGGGGGGAAATGCAACTATGGGTACAAGATACTTTGGTATGGGGATATAAAGACAAATCAGGAAAAACTAGAGGGATTGCTTGGAATTGGATTGATATTCTTGAATTTTTGGGAAACGCTTGGCCTTATTTAATTGAGGAAGAGCAACATCCAATAGCCTTTGGCTCTGATTCCAAACAGCCTACCTATTTAAACGAACTTTGGGTTAATGTAAAGCAGCGACTGCACAATCTTCCTGATACTGAAGCAGATGAAGAAGATGAGTTATTCCGTGATTTCTTAGCAGTACACGATTTTTCGGAAGCGCTTCATGGAGCATCTGTTCCGAAGTTACTATGTTTGCGGCGAGGGAATCAGCTATTGGCAGCAACAGAACGGCAGGAATGGGTGCTGCCTTTTGCAGATACCTTATCGACCTTGCAAAGCTTAGGCGACAGCATTTTGTCTCGCCTTGATGAATTAAAGGATCGGCGTTCGGAGATTGCCCGTAATCGTTGGAATGAGCGTGATTCCAGTATGCCTTTGATGCAGCGTTGGCAAATTGCCACCGGTATGGAAGCGGATCAACTCCGTCGAATTTTGCCAAAAAATATCAATACTGCTGCTGCGAACGATGAAACTTATCAAATCAAAGCTGCCGCTCGAATGCTTGGCAAAAAACTTACAGAAGGCCAGTTACGCGACTTGCTTGAAAGTATTAACAACATAGAACATACTGCTGGTTTTGATCTATCCGATTTGTGGCTTGATGCGACGAATATATTGCGTCAACATGAATCTGACAAACCAGCGATACAGGGCTATAACTTGGCGAATATGCTGAGAGAAGCCATAAATTGCCCTAGCGGGAAAGTTGATCCAGAAGCCTTGTTATCAGAGTGGGGCGTTGTAATTCAAGAATTTGAAATGGGCTCTAGTGATTTAGATGCCATTGCCGTATGGAGAAATAAATCCACTCCAATCATAATGTTAAACATGGCAGGCCCACGTACCAAGTTCTCGACCGGGAAACGGTCAACGCTCGCACATGAGATTTGTCATATTTTGGTTGACATGGATGGTGCTTTACCAGCCATTGAAGTGCTTGGAGGAGAGGTAGCCCGACCCATTGAACAAAGGGCTGATGCTTTTGCCGCCGAATTCCTGCTGCCCCGCGCTCAAGCTAGGTTCTATTTCGAGCAGAAATTGGCGATTGCCTCTGATGAAGAACGTGAGAATGCAATTCGTCTAGCGGTAGGTGATCTTGCCAAAGAATATGAAGTCAGTCACGAAATGACTGTTTGGCAAATACGAAATTCTTCTGCTATCTCAAGAGAAGATGATGACCAGAAATTAAATAAATACATCAACTCAATCTATAAGCCAAATACCTGAATTTAAAAATGGACGTTCAAAGCTAATAAAGCCTTTAGAAGGAAACAACAATGCCCACCTCAGTCGTCCAATTATTTAAAGAAGCCTGCCGCTTGGACGAAGGCGACCGGGCTGCGTTGGCAGGTTTGCTTTTGGAAAGCCTGGATCAAGTGCCTAGCCCCGGCGTGGAAGCAGCTTGGGCCGAGGAAATCGAACGCCGGATACGCGAACTGGATTCCGGCGAAGTGAAGACAGTGGCTTGGGAAGATGTCAAAACCCGGCTCTTGGAGCGAAAGAACGAATAACATCCACTAGGGATGTAATCCGTTCTTTGTCCTATTCCCTACAAACCCCCATCACTATCCTTCTTTAATATCAACCAGATAAACTCTGGCCCATAGTTTGCTTGGTTCCTTCCAAAGTCCAACCAATGGCAGGAACAGGTATGAAATCAAACAAACAAATTGCCGAGATTTTGGATGAACCGGCTTGTGAACACAATAAGAAGTCCAAATCAGGCTGTTCCAAGCCGAGTCCCGGCGCCAGTGCCGGGGGTTGTGCTTTCGACGGGGCGCAGATTGCCTTATTGCCCATCGTCGATGTGGCCCATATTGTCCACGGGCCGATTGCCTGTGCCGGCAGTTCTTGGGACAACCGGGGAACCCGCTCTTCTGGGCCGACCCTCTATCGAATGGGCATGACGACTGACCTGACCGAACAAGACATAGTCATGGGCCGGTCGGAAAAGCGTTTGTTTCATTCCATTAAACAAGCGGTGGAAACCTATGCCCCACCTGCCGTTTTCATTTACAACACCTGCGTTCCGGCCTTGATTGGCGACGACATTGAAGCGGTGTGCAAAGCTGCCAGTGAACGCTTCGGTGTGCCCGTGGTTCCCGTTGATTCGGCGGGTTTCTATGGAACCAAGAACATGGGCAACCGCATTGCCGGCGATGCCATGGTGAAATATGTCGTCGGAACCCGCGATCCTGACCCCCTACCTGCTTCGGTGCAAAGACCGGGCATTACGGTGCATGACGTGAACCTGATTGGCGAATACAACATCGCTGGCGAATTTTGGCATGTGTTGCCGTTATTGGATGAGTTGGGTTTGCGGGTGCTTTGCACCTTGTCCGGCGATGCCCGTTTCCGCGAAGTGCAAACCATGCACAAGGCCAAGGTCAATATGATGGTGTGTTCCAAAGCCATGCTCAATGTGGCTCGCAAGCTGGAAAAGCAATTCGGCACGCCGTGGTTCGAGGGCAGTTTTTATGGCATTAGCGACACTAGTCAAGCCTTGCGCGATTTCGCCCGTTTGATCGGCGACCCTGACTTGACGGCCCGCACCGAGGCGTTGATCGCCCGCGAAGAGTCCCGCATCCTTGCCGCGCTGGAACCGTGGAAGCAACGGCTCAACGGTAAACGGGTATTGCTAAACACGGGTGGCGTGAAAAGCTGGTCGGTCGTGTCGGCTTTGCAAGACTTAGGAATGGTGGTGGTTGCCACCGGCACCAAGAAATCGACCGAAGAGGATAAGGCTCGCATCCGCGAACTGATGGGCGAGGAAGCCTTGATGTTGGACGATGTCAGCCCAAGGAAATTGCTGCAAGTGGTCAAGGATTACCGCTGCGACATTCTGATTGCCGGCGGTCGCAATCTATACACTGCGCTTAAGGCACGGCTGGCGTTCCTAGACATCAATCAAGAACGGGAATTCGGCTATGCCGGTTATGACGGTATGTTGGAGCTAGTTCGACAATTAGCCTTGACCATCGAAAGCCCGGTGTGGGAGGCTGTTCGCACCCCTGCGCCTTGGCGCACTTTGTAAGGTTTGCGACAAAGACGGCGATTGGGGCGCATCCACCACAATATTGATTAGCGGGTGGGGTAGCTTAAGCCATGATTTATCGAGAAAATTTCCGTAGGAAGGTAAACACGCATTATTGGCCTAATTTGTGTATGGATGTTACCAAGAGTCTTAAATACACAGTCACCCATTGATGCACGACCTAGGCGTAAACTGTGATGAATGTTTGGGCAATTAACAAAGATAATGCGATCAGGCGGTTATTGCATGTTTTGAGTGAACGTTTTGGTTCCGATGTGTTTGTCCTGAGTGAACGCTGGGAAAAAGACGATAGTGCTGTTGGCATATACCTACCGGGCGAGGAATTTCTTCTTGCCTATATTTTCACCTATGGGCAGGAAATGGGTAGATACGGCCTGCATTTGGAATACCCAGATGCACAGAACCTCGGCGCTACGACGCAAATGCAGGAAAACCTTGGCTTAAACCAGTTGGTTGAATTATTGCAAGCGCATTTTAATATCGAGCCGCGTCAAAGCGGGTGATTTGAAGAAAACCTAAAGTTAAGTTTAATTGTTGAAGAGGATAATGATATGGGCAAAATTGGCATCTTTTTTGGTTCCGACACCGGCAATACTCGCCGGGTTGCAAAATCCATCCACAAAAAACTGGGCGATGATGCTGATGCACCTGTCAACGTCAATAAAGCCACTGTGGAAGACCTGCTTAAGTACGATGCATTAATACTCGGTACGCCAACCTTGGGCGATGGCGAACTCCCCGGCTTAACATCCGGGGCAGGTGCCGAAAGTTGGGAGGAGTTTTTGCCGAAATTGAAAGATGTAGACTTATCTGGAAAGGTTGTCGCGTTGTTCGGTTTGGGCGACCAAGAAGGATATGGACATGAATTTGTCGATGCTTTGATTTTCATCTATGACCAAGTGATTGAATGCGGCGCAACCGTCGTCGGTTCTTGGCCTACCGATGGCTATAGCTTTGAAGCGTCGAAAGCCGTAGTCGAGGGTGATTTTGTCGGCTTGGTGCTCGACAACGACAATCAAAAGGATCAGACCGAAGAACGTATCGACGAATGGCTGGAAATCGTCAAGCCTGAGTTGCTGGCTGATTGATTCCTGCTTCCACATTAATCTTAAGATACGGCCCTTGATGCCGGATACCGAGCCGGGGTCGCAATAGTTTTGGACAAATTAACATGAGCATTAAAGTCATCAAAGCCTTCTCTGAAAAGGCCAAAACCGATCCTGAGGTCAAGGAAAAACTCTTGGCCTGTGAGAGAATCAAGGAACTCCTTACCTTAGCCAAAGAACAAGGTTTTGAAATTGACGAGGATGAGTTATATCCGCCGAATGAACCGCAATTCACCGCCGACCAGCTTTCCGCACGGATGGGCAAGGCGCTGTTGCGAGTTTGATGGATTAGGATGCGGTGGGCAGTGGTGCTTAGACCACCGCTTCACCGCTCCTCACCCGAAGAAAGTCGAGACAAACCCCAATAGATGCATTACAACCTTGCTTTATTTGAGTCAATCATGATTCAATCGAACGGTTATCTTGCGCAGCAAACGTAAAATCTCCCAAGTCTCAAAATCGAGTATAATTATCTGACCAAGCACAAGAAAGGCTTGTTTCTGTTCAAATAAAACAATTATACGGGAGAGTCATCATGTCCGAGAATATCGCTTGCCCACAAACAAGTACCCCAAAAAACATCGTTGTCTTTTGTGACGGAACTTGGAATCAGCCAGACCAGAAGACTAAGGAAGGTGGCAAACCATGCCCCACCAATGTCGCTAAATTGTTTGAAGCCGTGTGTCCGTTCGACATCAACGGGAATCCACAACTCGTACATTACCTCAGAGGAGTCGGAACCCGTCGGATGGAACGGATCAAGGGTGGCGGTTTTGGCTACGGCATTTCCGACAACATCAAGGAAGGGTATCAGTTCATTTGTAGCAATTATCAACCCGGTGACCGCATATACCTATTCGGCTTCAGCCGGGGTGCTTATACCGCTCGTAGTATTGCAGGTTTTATCAATAATGTAGGGATTTTACGAAAGTCCCTTTTTTATAAGACCAATGAAGCTTTCGATCATTATCGGGATAACTCCAAGGAATGGCAGCCGGACGCTCAGAATTCCATCGATTATCAGAAAGCCAACGGATATCTAGATGACCATGGCGAGCCAAGCAAGAAAATCCATTTCCTGGGCGTGTGGGATACGGTAGGTGCCTTGGGAGCGCCCTATGGAGTGGTCATACGCTGGATTATTGACAAGTTATTCAAATGTAGTTTTCACCATACCGATTTGTCTTCGAGCATTGAAAGTGCCTACCATGCGGTTGCCATGGATGAAAAGCGCTGGCCGTTTCGTCCGACTCTTTGGGATCAGGAAGCCATTGATCCGGCTATTCGAGACAATTTTGAACAAATCTGGTTTCCCGGCGTGCATTCTGACGTAGGTGGCGGTTACCCGGAAACCGCGCTTTCGGATATACCCTTAAACTGGATGGCAACAAAGGCGAGTCATCGCGGATTGTGCTTGGACCTCAACTTGGTGCAAGATCCTGAGGTTTCCCCTGTCCCAAACTCCATCAATGCAGCAGCCAATATGCATGATTCTCAGACATGGCTTTACCGTCTGGCAACCGTGTTGTTTGTCAAACTACCCTCTGTCTTAAAGATACCGCTGCCAAGTTGGGATAAGAAAGAGGCGGCCACCGATCCAATAGAGATTAAACGGATTGACTGGAATGGTAACTATAATAGGGCAGTTCCAGACGATGCCAAATTTGACATTACCCTTACTGGCTCAAGCCAGCACCCTTAGGCTAATACACTCAACAACAATTCGGGCGGATACTAGAAAACTCACCCTGACGGCAAACAGGCGCTAGTCAACCACTCGCCATAACTCCCGCCATGCCCGATTAGGCCGGACAAGCTACATGCCTGTTCGGCTTCCCGCTTCCCGTCAAAATGCGAGGCGACAAACGCAAATTCGGGCAGGGAAGCCAGCCGTAAATATTGGTCTTGGGCATACTGTTGGAATTCGCGGGGCGGGCCGATGAGGTCGTTTAAAAATTGATGATCCGGCTCATGGTAGAGGGTGAGTATCTCAACGCCGAGACGGTGCAGACGCGACGCTTCGGTTTCGACATCTTGTTGGCGGACACAGGCATCCCCTCCCTTTGGCACGGGCCGCACAATGGAATGGCCGGGCGAGTCGCCACTGAGCAGCAGCAGCTTGCGCGCAGCGGGTCGCCAATGAAAAGACTGACAGGCTGCCAGTGCGTCCGCCAAGGCATCGACAAAATCCCCCCCGCTGCTGGGTTTATTCAATAGCAATTGTCGCTCGATTTGTTCCGGGCTGGACACTCGCAACAAACCCGGGTGGATGTCCGTTGGAAATAGCCGGTAGGCAGGTTGCAAATCGGCTGCGGTGACATTCGGAATCGGTTGGTCGCCAAAGGCTAAGACGGCACAGCGGCATTCTTGAAAATGCCCCATTAACGCATCCATAAAACCGCGCAACTTCGCCACATGAGCGGCCCAGCGGTCCTGGTCTGCCAGCAGCGGCCAAGATTTTTTCCCCGGCTCAAAAACCCGCACCGTCGCATCAATGACGATAACCATATCCAAATTCCCATGGTGTCTCGTCGGCACTATAGGATGCACAGGAGGCTGCAAGGCAGGATTGTTCGGCAATAAAGCCATGGGGCGGCCGGGACATTCGACAAGCAACTTGCCTGCTTCGTCTTGTCGAATTACCAGCGACAGTATTTCCCCGCCGTCGCCAGGTATCTCGGCGCGAAACAACACGGTGTCACCCGTTTGCACCAACACATGCAAATGCGTCGCCCCCGGCAAATTGCGCAATTCCACCCGACAGCCAGTTCCCGCCCCGTTCAAGGGCAGTGGATGGGCATGCAAGTCCGATGCATTGGCGGGAAAGGCGATTAGGTCAAAGGTGGGCATGATGTCTCATGATTAGCTAAGCTTATTACTCATTGTCTTTTCTATTTTGGTTTGATTTTGTCCAGCCTAGCGGTTAATTGTTTGATTTGCTCAAGGGCTTTTTCAGGTGCTGTTGCGACGCAAATTTTTGCATTGAATACCTGCTCAAAATTTTTCTTTAGCTCATCATCTTGAAAATCAATGTTTGTAGGAGATTGCGGCCAACATGTTATATTGGCATCTGAGGTTAATGATATGTCCTTGTTGCTATAAAGTTCATCGAATTTATTGGCTATCTTGTTCCATGACTCCGTACTTAAATGACTTTTTGCTTCGGCATTGGCGAGTAAGGCTTGAAGTTTGATGATACCCCAAAAGAATGATCTTTCTACCGATAGGGCAGCGGCATTTTCCACATTTAATTCAACAATATCTTCTTGTGTAAAATATGGACTTAAAATCGTTTTAAATCGATTGTCGGTGGCAGATTTGGATTTTAGTTTTGTGACTAGAGCAAAGATGGCATTCTGTAAATCAGAGTTGGATTTTGCTGTCTTTTTACTTTGATCGCTATTTTCATTCAAGGCTTTGGCAGTCGCTGTTTCAACGTTACTTGAACTTAAAGGTGTTGAAGCCTTTGCGTCGGCAGCTTGCTCGGAAAATGATGATTGACCTAATGGTTGGCCACTATGACTATCTTGTTGCGTTTCAGAATGTGAGTGGGCTGCTATGGTGGGGGTTAGAGCGAGCCAAAGATGAGGGTAAGCATAACTTAATACCAATAGCACAACCACAAAACCTAAACTTATCCATGAGGTTAGGGTGAACGGAGACTGCATGTCACCATTAAATGCGGCAGTTCCGTTTTCTGTCAGGCCAGCTCTTTCACTAATAATTCGTTCCAAGCGTTCAATTCTCAAATCTAAGCTCGGTCTTCTTAGGATATGCAACATATTGGTTTCGAAGTCAGCAGGAAACCAGGAAGAATAATTTTCGCGAAAAGAGCGAAAATGGGCTTCCGCCTCGGTGTCGACGGGTATGATGAGATGGGCATCTCTTGCCAGCGGTAAGCGTAAGGAAATATTCGTAAACGGATATGAGCGCAATTCACCACCATACTCAATGCAAAAAATAGTTTGTGGCGGTTCAAACCCACCCACATTTTCTTCTCCGACTTTGGATATTTCGACGATTAGACGACCGTCAGATCGATTTTCTTCAACCAGCAAGCCACCACCGCTTTGACGCATAGACTCACGTAGGTTGGCTTTAAAGGCTGTGTATATTGCCGGGTTGCCGGTACTAAGCTTCTCTTGATAAAAACCATCATCTAACAGTTGCTTAGTATAAAATAGCAGAAAATGAAGACTATCTTTGAGTTCAATTCTAATCCGCTGTTCTTTTCCACCATCCGACTGACGGTTGCGGAAGAATGTCAATAGATCGTTCATGGTTCTGCACTCTATTTTAAAATTAATTGTTCAGAATATTGAGTATAGCCTTTATGATTTAAGGCGGCATTAAGCGCTTTGTTTATTTTTATGATGTCACCTATTGCATTAGCTTTAGTTTCTTTATTATCGTTTAAAATATTATTAGTGGTTTCGCATATCGCTTTAATGGAACGTTCTAAGCTATTGCTTGGGTATTCACGGCGACGTTTGTCTATACTTTCTAGTAAAGCCACCCACCAAACGTCTTGATCTTGAAATTTAACCAGCTTCTTTTTATATTTGAATGCATAGTCTTCTATAACATAAACATGCTTCACAAACTGTGAAATAACAATAGCAAGCCTATCTTCTGGAGATAGACTGGCATATAATTCAAAAATCGGCAGACGATGGTTAGTAGGGTATTGGCTGTTAATATGTCTAAGGAGGTCTAGGTGATTTTTTATCGATTGTTCTAATATTTTAATGCTACCATCGTTTATCAAATGTTTAGTTTTGTCCTTCTTATTGTATTCGACAACTTCAAGAAAAGGATGTTTAGATTCTTGAAAATCATTTGAAGCAATAACATTCCAAGCCTGATTATTAATGTCTAACTTTTCTAGTGCTGTTATTATATTCTTTGCGTACCAACTATTAACTGAAAGACTTTGGCTGACATCTTTATCTAAATAATTGGCAATAAAGGTGTACCCCTTTTCTAGTAGCCTATTAGCGGCTGCTCTTCTTATAGATGTTGGTGGCCGTGGCAGCATAATTCTGGATTTTGACGAGATATACTTATCAAACTGATCAAGTATGCTTTTGTTGACCTGATCTCCACCTAACCAGTTGGCGCATTGATCAACAAGTATGGGATCATTCCAGCAAATATTCTTAGTTTCCTCCATTGCAATCAATGCTTGTTCGGGATTTTTTCCAAATTCAGCTAAAACTGATTCAATCCGGGCATGTTCAGCCTTGGCCGTATGATTAGGACCACTATGTTCGAGCAAATACTTGGAAGAAGGCAAATCCATTGGCTTCAATTCCTTAATCTGAGTTTCAGTTATCCAGAGAAGTGTCTCGCCCGTAAACGAAGATGGTATTTCATTTGGGTGAGTTTTTTTGTATGCTTTCAGAATATTTTCCCGTATTTCTGTTTTTTCTATATCTGTTTTGTCACGAATAGAGTGAGCAATTTCCGCCAACTCGACTAAGGCATCCAAATCGACGCACAACTCGGCAAAGTCTGCCCATTGCTCTTCTTCGAAGAATTCAATCCTAGGCCATGGCATCCCGCCTTGATGCTCTGTGCCACAGCGCAGGTTACGCATTTCTTGCCCAGACAGGCGACTTAAGTCATCCTTCACCTGCTTCCAAGTTTCCAGCGTAGGCTCAGGGGTATCGGCTTCCTTCCATAAAGGGCAAGTTAACCAAGCCATTCCCGCTTTGCGGCAGTCTTTCTTTTCCTTCAGATTGGATTCAGCTTCACGCCGCCAACCCAACCAAGCACCTGCATTGACCAATGCCTTGGTGGTTTTCTCAATATCCTGTCGCCACTCTTTCGTTAATCTTGCATACACACCCTTTACTCGCTCGGCATTTAGTTTCGAGCCAGCGAGTCTTAAATATCTGAGCAATCTTGTTGTGTCTAACAACGTCGCCGTCTTTTCAGAATTCAAATAGGGTTGGGCAAGAAGCGCATCCCATTGCTGTTTCTGTTTGGCAGACTCCTCGTTATATAAAACCAACAACCATTTGGGATTCAGGCAACGCCAACCGTCATCGAATGCGACTTCTATTATGCGTTTTCGAGCTTCATCATTGCCGAAACGCCAACGGTCATCCAGCATTCTTTGCATCAACGGATTGTCATTCGATGGGTCGCTATTGGAATCGGGAGCTGGAAGCAGATCGGCAAGCCGGATATACAGTTCCCAGTCATTGACGACATCCAAGGTTTTCCCCAGAGTCTGAACAAAATTAGCCAATTCTTCGGGGATGCGGGCGCGAAACTGGCGCAAACCGTCCACGATGCGCGAGGGAAGTTTGCCCCAACGTCGAAAACCTTGTGGGTCACTTAGCCAATCCCTAGCCATTTGTTGCAAGATGGGCACGTCATTTTGCGTTGCGCGGTCAAGGAATAAGCCGACCCAAGCGGCATTTAGCTGGTCGGAAACAGTGGCCTCGGCCAAGACCTGATAGTTTTCTGCCTTTTTCGCCAGTTCCGCCAATGTTTCACTCTCGGCGACACGATGCTGCAACACGCCTGCATCCTTTTCTATTTGTAACCATCCATGCGCAGGTGTCGCTACGTTAAGACTTGATAAAGGAACCTTTCGGGTTTGTTCGGCTACGTTGGCACGGTCATCGATTAGGGTGGGATGTTCCGCCAGCAACTGCATCAGGCGTTGGAACGGGTGTGAACCGTCCGCCATGCCTTGCCCGATCTGTTGCCACCAGCCGGACAGGCTATTGTCTAAAGTCAGATGCAAACGCTCCATTACTTTGGTGACAATCGACTGCAATTTCCGCTCGCCATCACTCCTCAACAAGTCGGGATGGGCCAGCACAAGCTCGCTCAAGACATTAACCGGAAACTGCGCCCAATCGCCATCGTCCAGCAATTTCTCCCAAGGCAGAATGGGCGTTTTGGTTCGCATATAGTCCCGGAACACTTCCTCACGGTCGGCTGCATCACCCGCCAGCGCCATTGCCAAGATATAGTCCAATTGCAGCAGGTCCACGTCATCTGCCCGTAAGTCTCGCTTTCGCTGCTGACCGGCAAACGCGCTAAACGGCAGCAAGCCTTGGGGTTGATTGAGGGCTCCCGCCACCGCCACTTTGGCATAGGCTTCCACTGCGGGGTCCAAGGGCCGACTGGATTTAAGCACCTTGCCTTGGTGGTCCAGCAAGGTGGCATGGGCTTGCGCCGACAAGGCTTCGGCTATGTTGTCATCCGGTAGTGCCACCAAATTGGCAGCCAAATTGCGGATAAAGCGTCCGGGTTGGCGGGTGTACAAGCGTATCTTGCAGTGTTCTTTCAGGTTGGCCGGCAAAGCGGCACGGGAGAAGGAGATCAAGGTGTACAAGGCCGAACCCGTTTTGAATTCCTCCAAAGGTGCGGCAATCAGCAGTGGATGCTTGGGTTGTTCCATCGCTTGCAGCAGATGGGCAAGAAAGGACGTTGCTGCCGAAGCTTGGGTTCGCAATTGTGTCAGCCAGTGGGCTGGCATGTCCGTGGGTGAAAGTCTGGACAGTCTCGCATTCGATTCACCTATTTGATCTTGTGTAGGATCGAACACAGCCGAGCAGCCTAGATAAACACCGGGGTCGAATGGGTTGCACGGATCGTCCACTAAAAAGGCTCGGGCATGGCTGAAATAAGCAGCGCGACGGTCATAAATACCCGCCGACGTCAGTCGCACGACGAATAATTTGCCCCCTTGACTGAAGCAAGACCAAGCTTCCAACCGGTCTTGTAGGCTTTGGTGGTCGGCAGGGACAGAATCCAGCGTCATCCATGGGCGAATGACTCGCAGCAGTTCCTCATCTTCGAATAGTGTGTCATCCGTGCCCTGCAAATATTGCTCGCCGTGGGCAACGGGCATGGACGGTCCCTCGCCACGCCCAGACTGGGCTTGGCCGCGATAGGCGGAAAGTGGCTGCTGCGCTTGAGATTCCATAGTCGGCCCCTACATCAATGCATTTTCCCGCTCACAGAGCGCCACCAGCAACGGCAGTTCCACGTGAACCGGAACGGGCGGATCGAAGCGCCCCTGGAAATGATGTTCAGAATGATCCCTTTCGATAGTGTCCAAGGTTTTTCCCTCAATGGCGCTCAAAGGAATAAACCAAGGTTGCCCGCCTTTGAAATTTAGCAAGTTGGGAATCCCGCTGACGCGGGTGTCGCTAATTTTTGTAAACTCAAGCCGTATATAGTCGGAAATCTTTCGCGCATTCGCCATGTAACGGGCCACCCCATGGCCTTTGGCGAGTTCGCTTAGATAAGTGTCGGGGGCATCTAGGTAGGGTGTGATCCAACGGTCACGCAGAGCCGACAATTTGGTACGGGTATCGTCGGCCATGGTCAGGGCTAAAATAGCGCGAACCGGGTTATCGCACTTATTCTTTTCCCGCAATTTGTCATAGTTATGCAATACCTGATGAAAGCCTTTGATGGTTTTTTCGCGGGTTTTCCAATCATCCTCCGACAAGTCGGGCCGGGGGAAGGCAGCCCATAAGGGCAGACAAAACACCATGACGGTGGCATCCAGATAGGCGTCTTTCCATAACTCCAACTCTTCCTTGCCCATGTATTCCAATTCCAGCAAACCTTCCCCGGAGGCTTCGAAAAACTCGACATCCAAGGTCGCATGGCCTAGCCCTAAAATCCCGGTGCGATAGGGCAAGCTCAAGCGATACCAGCGTTGGGTGTCAGCCAAGGTCTGCGCAATCCGTTTCCATTCATTGTAATGCTCGACAAAACGAAGCAGGTTAAGCAATCTTGCCGGATCATTCCGGTTGACGGCGGTGTGTAAACGGGTACCCTGCGGGGCCAAATAATAAGATAAGGAACCCGCCTTGTCGGTGTTAAAGCTACGTGCCACCATGGCTTGGAACAAGTAGCTTTTACCCACCCCCTTGCCGCCGATGATCCCTAGTTTGGGTTCGCCAGCCTTGCGTTCAAATGACGGGTCGTCACTCTGACCGGATTCATACACGGGTTCGGGTGAGAGATAAGCGGTCGAGATCGGGTCATGATGAGTGGATGCCGAGGGTTCTGATGTTGATGAGGTTTCCACTGGCGGATGTTGCGGTGCCGCCTCCTCGCCAAAATTGGAAAGAATAGACTCAAAAATGGATTCTTGATTGATGGACTCTTGGCTTATCTCGTCTTGGGTCTGATCTTTGGAAAAAATGTCAAACTTTGATTTTGACAGCGAAACGGGCTTTCTTTCCGATTCAGGTGGAAATAGTGGCTCCTCGTCAGGCTGACTATCAGCGTCGTCATCCATTTCAGCCAGTTCTGGCGCTTGATTGGCCGAGTAGCCCAAGCGATGGGAGGTCACTGGCGAGTCCTGATCCGACTCCTCATCAAATTCTGCAATGACAGGCAGTGCTTCATCCTGTGGAGCCTTTAAGGGGTTTCTGTTGTCTTTATTCATAGGCATCACTTAATGGCGGTAAAACACTAGCTTGATGTACTCTTGCCCCGAACCCTTGACATACTCCCAAGCCTCTGCGCAAGCGGAATTGCCGGATTTGGGAGGGCATTGGGGCGGGATTTGCAGTTGATCGGCCTGCTGTAAACTTTTCTGCAAATCGATCACCTTCAACAGTTGCTGTAAAGCTTGGCGGGCTTCGGGAAAGGCATTTTCCAGTTCATATGCGAAACTTTCCAGGTTGGTCCCCGGTGGAACGGGAAGGAAAAAGAAAACACGGTCCGGTTTGTCCGTACTGCTGCGCGAGTCGTAAATCAAGCGCAACTCGGCGCGCAACGCAAGCTTGTCTTTCGCCGTGGCGACATAGGTTCGGCAATGCAAGCTGAATATTTTTTCATCGCGTTTCTTCTTTTCACAATTGGAGGCGCGATGCGTGTCCACTCGCTTTTCCGCATCTTGCTTGGACAGGTCGAGCAATTCCTGTATGTCGGCTGCCCCAATGTTTCCAATCACCGGCATATGCAATACTTTGGACAGGGGAAGCCAAGGATAACTGGTTTCGTCTTTTGCAGGATGGTCGTCAAAATAAGGCAGCAGCCAGTGTTCCGCCCAACTGTCTTTCATCGCCAGCATCTGCTTGTCCCAGCCGTCATGGTATTTTTTACGGAATTCGGTTTTAAGCGTTTGCAAGGCTGGGCTGTCATTGACTTCAATGATGCTTTCCATCTCATCAAACAAGGATTTCCTGCGCTTGTAGCGCTCAACCACTTGCCGACTGTTGGCATCAAACGATAGATTTTTGTCCCAAGGACCGTCATTGACAAACGACGTGTAAATGACGGGGGCTTCTTGCAATGGGATGCGAGGGCTGTTGATGAGCGTGTCCAGCAACGCGGCATAAGCCTGTTTGGCCTTTTCGGGTTTGCCTAGCTTCAGTGCGACAGCCCATAATGCTTTGAAATCATCAAGGGTCCCGGTGGACAAGGCCGGGTCAGGCTTGCCTTCGTTGTCTGCGGCAAGCTGCCGATCCAATCGACGGGGTAATTCAGCCACCAGACCGTCCAGCAACGTCTTTTCTACCTCAACGAGTTCGGCATGACGTTTGACCATCCCCTCATCTTGGTGGAACCGGGTGGGAATGTCGCGGAAAGAAAGATTGTTGACCGCACTGGCGAGTCCGTCAAAAGCAGCGGAATATTCCTGCTTGGAGCATCCGCCGGCCGCCTCGCTGCAACGTCCCAAGTCTTCGGTTTGCGTCCGCAATTCGTTGATCGCACCCTCCAATCCGTGCCTCCAAACTTCGATGACATCCCCTCCCATGAAGTAAAGGCTTGGCAAAATCAACAGCAACACCCAAACTAAGCTGAACGGAGCGATTCGCTGCACCCAATCGGTGTCTGGATGCAGGCGCAACAGCCTAGGCGAAAGCGTCAGGGTGGCGGCAAAACCGGCCACGCTCGCCGCGTCAACCAAAGGAACCCAGTCCGGCGAGGGGCTGAAGAGTTGGATCAATGCAAAGACTAGGGTCAGTCCCGTCAACATAAGCGCCCAAATGCGAGGCAAAAGCGGGCCGGGACGATGCCTGCAACGCAGCATAATGGCACTCGCCAAGCCGGCCGCGCAGAAGCCAAGCACAACGACAATCAATCGGTTGAGGCTGGGATTGTCAACCAAGGCTATTTTAAACAATCCCCTCAAATCCGCGTTGCGCTGCAAAAACCCAAAGACGAGCAAACCCACGATGGCTGATGCGAGCGACAACGCCGCCGCTGGTGGCGCCCAAGTTCCCACGCCGCCACTTTGCAAAGGGTCGGGCAATTGGTTTTGCATTTCGCGACTATTGACTTCATCGCTCATAGTTTTACATCCCCTGTTAAATAACTGGATTCAGTCTCATATCTTAAAGGGTTCGGCCTTGATAATCAAAACGGTGGTTGGTCGGATCGTTTGGGGTCCGCTTCCATGGGTCTGCCTGAGTAGGTATAATGATGACCTTTATTAAACACACTCAGGGCCAATCCGAAGCGGCCTTGCTTTGCGTAGGTTGACTTGCGCATCCATCAATCAGGCTAAGCTCGGCTTTCACCCTGCGAACATTCCTTATGCCCTCATTATTGTATCTAGTTTTCCCGAGTAGGACGAATCTTCATGGCAAACACTGATTTTGCCATCCGAGCCCAGGGATTGTCCAAGTGTTATACCTTATTCGACCATCCGGCAGATCGCCTGAAACAAATGCTAATGCGCGGAAGGCGCAAATATTTTCGCGAGTTTTGGGCCTTGCGCGAAACCAATTTTGAGCTTGCCAAAGGTCAAGTGATGGGTTTGATCGGACGCAACGGCGCAGGCAAATCCACGCTGTTGCAGTTGGTTTGCGGAACCGTGACACCCACTGGCGGAAACTTGGAGGTGCGAGGTCGTGTCTCGGCCTTGCTGGAATTAGGGGCGGGCTTCAACCCGGAATTCAGCGGACGCGAAAATGTCTATGTGTCCGCCGCCATTTTGGGTTTGTCCAAGGCCGAGATCGACCAGCGCTACGATGAAATCGTTGAATTTTCGGGCATCGTCGATTTTATCGACCAACCGGTCAAAACCTATTCGAGCGGCATGTTTGTGCGCTTGGCTTTTGCCGTAGCCACCAGCGTTGACCCTGACATTCTCATCATTGACGAAGCCCTTTCAGTGGGCGACGGCGAGTTCGCCAGGAAATCGTTCGACCGCATTCGCGAAATGAAGGAGGCGGGGAAAACCATCTTGTTCTGTTCGCATTCGCTCTACCAAGTGGAAGCTTTTTGCGATCAGGTGCTATGGCTGGATCAGGGCCAAACCATGTCGTTTGGCGATCCGCAGCAGGTCATACAGAAGTACAGCGCTTTTTTGATGGCCGGGTCGTCAACAAACTTGTCTGTCTCCGAAGCCTATAAGTCAATAACGGAAATCCCCGCCGACGAACCCCTAACCATCGAAAACCACAATAAAGCTATCGGATACGCCACCTTCACATTGATTGAAGTCAGTCTGGATGGTCAGGTGGGAAAAAACCTCAGAGGACGACCCGGCGAAAACACACTGTCCATCCTGATGCGCTTTGAATCCGACCCATCGTTACCCAGCCCGCATGTCGGAGTCACCTTGGACTACGGCACACTATTGGCCGTCACCAGCGCCATTACCCGTTCGGATAACGTGCCCATCAATCGCGATGCTTGCGGGCGGGGCGAGGTGATAGTGGAATTTCCCAAGCTTGCCTTGCGTAAAGGGGAGTATTTCGTCGGAGTCTATTTAGGATGCGAAAATGCTTTGCACATTTATGATAGCTCACCAGTTGCCGCCACGCTTATCATCGAAGATCCCTTGCCCGATCCCGGTTTAGTGAATTTACCGCATTCCTGGAACACTTATGCGGGTCATAGCGAAACTAAACCTGACAAATAGCTAGGTACATTTTAGGTGGTTGCGAATGATAAATATGACAAGATACCAAAAAGCCTCCCGTTTGCTAAGGCAAAATGGACGGATCATCATCATGGACGAAGCCCCCCTGAGCAAAGATTCACCCACGAACTCCAGTCCATCCCTATGACATTTAAGCAAAAATCCACAGAGCAGCCACAATGGATTGCAGATTGGGCGCATCCTGATGACGAGGGCGAGTTATTGGCTTTGTTCAGCCGGGCTTTTAAAAGCGAAATGCCGGAAACGGTATGGCGTTGGAAATATGCCGGACTCGACCCCTTTGGCGCATTGGCGCGCAGGAATGGGCGAGCGGTGGCTTTCTATGGGGGCATTCCCCGCACGGTCGAACTATTTGGCTCCACGGTGACTGCCGTGCAAATTGGCGATGTGATGGTGGACCCAGACGAACGCGGTGTGTTGAGGCGGCGTGGGCCGTTTTATTTTGTCGCTGCACATTACTTACAGCATCAAGTTGGCAAGGGTAAACGCTTTCCGCTTGCCTTTGGCTTCCCATCACGGCGGGCTTATCAGTTGGGCGCGAACCTTGGGCTTTATGCCAAAGCGGGTGAAATCATGCGAGTCGACTGGGCCGCATTGAATGCCCGGTTCAATCTCTTATTGCGCACCCGCCTGTTGAACCATTCGCTGGCTGCCCATGCAGACCAACTGTGGCTGGAAATGGCGGCGGCTTTGAGTCGGCAGATCGTCGGCGTGCGCAATTATGCCTTTCTGAAACAGCGTTACCTCGAACACCCGACTCTCAACTATCGGATATACCTAGTCTCCCATCGCTTGAGTAACAAGCCTTATGGCATCCTCGTAGTCCGCGAGGAGGGCGATGAACTGTTCTGGGTGGATATGGTCGCACCGCCCGAACGTGTCCCAGCATTAGTGAGCATCGTCCGCAGATTGGCCTCAGACTTAGGGAAGCCTAGGACTTACACTTGGATCACCGCACAACACGCAGCCTTGTTCGCAGGTGAATCGGGCGTGATAAACCCTACCGAAATCGTCATCCCGGCCTTGGATTGGAATCCTGCCATCCTTGCGGACCAACTCCATGATCGTTGGTGGCTGATGGCCGGCGACACCGATTTCCTTTAATTTCTAAGCACAAAAATTGTTCGTAGTCCCGGCTTTAGCCGGTCTTCATTGTTCGTAGTCCCGGCTTTAGCCGGTCTTCTGTGATCTTTCCGCCTGAAGGCGGTACTACAAACCTGTCCAGATGGCTTCAAAAATCTAAAATGAGAATGACTAGGGTGGCCCGGATGAAGCGAAGCATCATCCGCAGCAATTCTCAGTTTGGCGTGGAAGCCGTCATTCCGGCATGGACTGCCGGAATCCAGTGCCATGGACGGTATCGGGTCGGCTGCGTAAGTGTTTGATTAAGCGCTGTGAGTGAACCCAAGTTTCACGTCCATGTGACTGGATGCATTCGGAAC